>CBFCZR010000011.1:0-21158 GCA_965602795.1 Candidatus Bathyarchaeota archaeon
TGGTGATATAGTGACCGATAGGTGGATAAAACGAACAGGCGGCGTCCCAAGAGGCCTTCTTCGTTTCCTAGTCCTGAATATGCTAGTAAAGAAACCGATGTCTGGGTCAGAAATCGTTGAAGTAATCGAGAAAGAAACAGGCGGAAGATGGAAACCAAGCTCAGGATCAATCTACCCTCTCCTAGCTCGACTACAGGACATAGGTCATACCACAGAGTCACCAAGCGAAGAAGCAGGAATAAAACGTTACGTACTTACAGACAAAGGAAAAAAATCCCTAGAGAAACAAGTAAACTTTGGACAGAAACTGTTGAATAAACTAGAGTTTCTTGTACCCCTCCTTATCAGCGGATTCCAGTTTGACCCTAACGACGAGAAAATTCTTTCCGGAACCCGAGAACCCGCCAAAAGAGTGGTCAGAGCTCTGCTAGATCTGCGACCAGCGAAGCGTCAACTAACTGGGCGGGACGCTAAGGAAATAGAGCGAATTTTGAACAAGTGTGCCGATGAACTTGAGGAGATAGTGAAAAACATCAATGATGAATAACAGGTCTGAAACGTTAAGCGTCACGCCTATGAGTTTTCAGAAACTCATGTTTGAGCGTTTTTTGCAAAAGAATTGCCAAGGGTGGTAGTATATGGGCTTAAAATCTAGTTTCATGATAGCACGACGCTCTTTGTGGAGAAGAAAAACAAAGAATCTTAGCGCAATCCTAGCTGTAACCCTTGGAGTCACGTTATTGGTTGGAATCCAAATCACAACCGATACACTAGAAAACGCGTTTCTCACAAGCCTGCTTCAAAATGAAGGAGAAGTCGACTTTCATATAACAAATTCCACTACTGGCGGCTACCTAACAGCGGCAGATGCAGAAAAAATCCGCGAATTGGTTCCAGACGCTGTGGGAATTATGCCTGAGCTGACTATGCGTGTACCCGTTATGTTGGGGTCACAGTTTGATGCCTCAGTTAAGCTTGCAGGAATTTCCACCAATTTTCCAGAAGCGTTCGGCTCTTTTTATGACTGGAAAACTGGAGAAGAACTGGACATTAATTCCCTTCTGGTAGACAACAGCAGCATCCTTTTGTCAAGTGATCAAGCTGAAAAATTAGGGCTAGATGAAGAAACATCTTTGCCAGTATATTTAACCACCGAGTTTACTAACCTCACAGCAGAAGTTACCCCGCCACCCGTGGTCCCCTTATCTGATTGGGCGGTGGAGTCGAATTTCACTACTGTTGACTACGTACTGAACAGTTCTTCGTCTGGTCTGTCTCTTGAACTCGAGGCGAGTGCCTTTCCTGGCGTTATACCTAGCGTAGTTACCCTTTACACAATGAATAGTTCTAGACTCGATTTGTCGAACTATGATTACATCAATGTGACGGCTACGGGGACAAACAACACCCAAGTTCTGCTAGGTTTCTCCATGGATGATGGAAGCAGTTTTAATGTAACGGAACTGGAAGATATAGACACACTAAACACGGTGTTATTTGATCTAGCACCATATGCTGGAAAAACGCTAAGAGGCGACGCATTTCTTGCAATTATGAGTTCTGATGGGCTGCCAGCAAGCGTCGAGATATCCGAAATCGCCTTTGAAACCGCAACACCCGTTGTCACTTATACACCCGAAATCGCAAGAGTAGACCTGCAAGTAGTTGGAATCTTTGATTCTAACCATCCCGGAATAGGGTCACAGTATCGGGGAATCGTATTCAATTTGGAGCATCTTCAACAGTGGATGAGTATACAATATCCACAAAAAGAATTAGACCGAGTTACAGCTTATCTGGTAGCTCTTAAAACAGACCATTTCACCTCAGAAATAAGTGAAGATTATCTCCAAGAAAAGGTGGATATTGTAAAGGCAATTATCCCCGAAAACGTAGACCCAGACACAGGAAAAACACAAAAAGTATACAGCATCAGTTCTGCAAGGTTGACTTTCTTCAGTATCGCAGAGATAGTAATGACCCTGCTGTCAACAATGTTAACGGCGCTGGGGCTGCTCATAATGATAACTGGCGTTTTACTCATCACCAACGTTCAACTCATGAACGTGGAAGACAGAGAATTCCAAACCGGAGTCCTACGGGCTGTTGGAGAAAACCGCCGAGGAATCTTCCAATCTATACTGATTGAAAACATGTTCCAGGGAATCCTGGGAGGAATATTTGGCTTAATCGGAGGCTTAGCGTTTGGACAAGCAGTCGCCATCTATCTCGTAGGACTATTTGGCACCGGACAATACAGTGTCCAACCAGTCGTCTCGCAACAAGTTGTAATCTTGTCAGTAATAATTGGAGTGGCGCTGGGCATCATAACCGGAATATTACCGGCTCTGAGGGCGTCCCGAGTTAACATTGTAGAGGCGCTGAGAGGAATCAAAGTTTCGTTTGAAGAAAAATCTGGTCGCAACTTGGTGCTATTAGGAATCTTTGCAGTCATAGCTGGCGGGCTGGTTCTCTTGATTAACGGTGTCTTTGACGAAAGCTATCAAGCCATCTGGCTTAGCGAAGGATGGAACACCTTAGATGAATGGAGAAACATTTTGATCGGAGCAGGATTACTGTTTCCCGGATTAGGCATTGTGCTCTCACGTTTCATCAGCCGCGTGAAAGCATTAAACATCACAGCGATTGCCATCTGGGCTATGCCCGTTATTCTATTCGTTGTAGCTATGGGCGAATGGATACCCGACATTACTAACTTGGCACCAGACATCTTGATCATAGGCGTAATGGAAATTATAGTCGGCTCCGTTCTGTTGGTGTCAATAAATCTTCCCCCAGTCATGAATGCCTTAAGAAATCTACTTGTCAAAATCAGGGGAGTAAAAGGAGTGGGGCAAATAGCTCCAGCATTAATTTCATCCCATAAAGCGCGCTCCACACTAACCTTCGCGATCTTCGCTGTCATACTGACATTGAATGTGACGGTTGCCACGCTTGTGCCTACAAACTTAAGCTCCGTCATAGAAACTGAGGAAGATTCGAGAGGAATAGACCTCATTGTATTCCTGAATAAGCCGGAAGCACAGTTAGTCAACACTTCATACACGGAAGAACTGTACAACTTGGACAGCCACATAACCGACGTGATTGCGTTCAAGACATACAAGCCAGGTACCAATTATCAGAAATATGTAGCCGTGAACGATCCATATTCCACAGAATTTAACTACCAAACAGACTTGCTGCCTTTAGGATACGGTGAACTTACCTCCGAGCAAATCCGAGGAAACGCATCCGACGTATCGAACCCAGATTGGCGCTACGACTTCTACCTAAGTAGCTTCCCAGACGGCATCACCCCACCAGTAGATGACTCTGATGTAACCGACGAGCAACTCTTAGAAATGTCCAAACAGGCTTGGGATATGTTCTTTGACCCCTCCTATACACTGGCAGCCTACAACGTTTCATTAGATGCACTTCTTTCAGAAGACCGCGACCTAAGCGACATAGACCTCACGACCTTGGGAGGATATGCAGGCAACGAACTGGAAGGCGTTGAAGTGTTACGAGACGAAAACGGCACAATCATCGAAAACCCCGTTGTGTTCACAGACTCCTTCATTCTGCCCTTAGGGTTACAGATTTGGATACCAATGAACACCTCCGCACAGGGATTTCCCGTGTATCAAGCGTTCACAGTAGCAGGACGGTTAGATGCTGAACGTGCAGGAGGATTCCCATTATCATCATTTAATATCCTATCCGCAGAAGGCGACTTCGATTATGTTGACATGATAGGAAAAATATACCTTACAGAATACTGGGCAAATCAAACCAATTTCCTGGCAGAAGCAGACGGCAAAACGGCCATATCAAGAGCCGCAGACCAGTATGACTATTTCCTCATCAAAACCGACTACGCGATGGATGACCCACAAATCAGATATACCGCACAAGCCATCGAAGAATTCACCAACACAAACTATGAAGGATACAGAAGCTTATCTGGCGACAACTTCTACGTTGCAAGCGCAACGGTGCTCTACTCAAAGATTGAATCGTCGCTGGAGATGGTTAACAGGGTGGTTTCCTTCTTGCAGATATACGTCACTTTTGGATTAGCCATCGGTGCAGTAGGTATGGCAGTAATTTCTGTCCGTAATGTTTCAGAGAGAAAACGGGAAATCGGCATGATGAGGGCAATCGGCTTTCCGAGAACCCAAGTTATGCTGTCGGTGTTGCTGGAACTGGTGGTACTAGGTATAATCGGTTTGGCTATTGGAGTCGCTAATGGCGTGCTGATAAGTGTTGGATTCGCCAATATGCAGGGTGCTACACTGGTAATTCCTTGGAATGATCTGGGAATTTATTTGGGCTTCATAACGTTGATTGCTTTAGCTGCGGGAGCAATTCCAGGGTGGTTTGCGTCAAGAATTCCCCCAGCAGAAGCTTTGAGGTATGTAGGATAAGGAGGAAAAAACTGTGATAACAATGACCGGTAAGCAAAAAGAGTCTTCAGTTACCAAAGGTGCAGAGCCAATTTTGGTCATATCTGGATTACATAAAAGATACAGTGAAGGAAAATCGAATGAGGTCCACGCAATCCGCGGATTGGACCTTGTTGTCAAAAAAGGGGACATGATGGCGATTATGGGACCTTCTGGATGCGGAAAAACAACTCTCCTGAACATGATAGGGCATCTGGACCGCCGCTCGGAAGGAACAATAGTAATTGATGGCATAGACACGGCTACGCTCTCAGATAGCAAAATGACCGCTTTCCGAAGGGACAACATAGGCTTCATTTTTCAGTTGTTCAATCTGTTTCCGTTCCTGTCTGCTGTGGAGAATGTGGAAACTCCGTTGCTGCTGAAGGGAGTGAAAGCGGGTGTGGCTCGGGAACAGGCGAAAATGCTTCTAAGAGAAGTGGGTATGGGCGATAGACTGTATCATCTGCCTTTGGAGCTTTCAGGGGGTCAACAACAAAGGGTTGCTGTTGCTCGTGCACTCATTAACGAACCAGCAATAATTCTCGGCGATGAACCTACAGGCGACCTAGACTCTACAACAAGCGCTGACGTCATGAACCTTTTCCGCAGAATCAACAAAATTAACAGGCAAACCCTTGTGTTAGTCACCCATAACCGATGGATTGCCGAGCAATGCGACTACATCGTCCATATGACTGACGGAAAAATCGTCAGCGTCGAACAAGGACCATTCACACCAGAGGAGGACACCTAATGAGAGTCTACACAGCAGGGCTAATAGACAAATCACTACGACCAGCCAACGCGAAGTTACAGAAGAAACTGGTTTCTGACTGCCGAAAGATTCTGCGAGTATCCAACAAAGACGTGTCCAGTCAAGAACTGAATTCTTTCATTGTTTTGTCGGGAGAAAAAAATGGGGTTTTGGACCAGAAGGTCATCGAAGAAATGGAAACGGGACGCCTTTACAACCGTTTCAGAAGATACTACGCATCCAACGAATCTAGGCTACATAAGCAGCTTAAAAACAATCAGGAACTGCGGGAAACATCAAAGATTGTTAAAGACTTCATTAAAGAAGTTGACCCGAACCTCGTGAAACTTTTTGATTCTCAACTGAAGAAGATGGTTAAGGATTTGCCAGCCAGCTACCGCGAAATCCAGATGAAAAGTTATGTGGCGCTATGGGATTTCGTGGAGACCCAGCAATACCGTTTTTTCCTTTCAGGACTTGATTCTCCTGTATTCACTGGCTCAACCACCGAAAACCGGATGAACATAGAAGAATTAGTTGACAAGCTGCTAATGGCAAACTTTTTCGCCGTCTTTTTGAAGCCAACAATCACCCACATAAAAGAATTGGACAGTGTACTCGAAAGGCTACGGCTAGGAGTAGAGGGAACACATTACAGAACCACAAATCCAAAGTTGCAGAAAAAGCTGGAGCTGTTCTTCCGGATTTTAGCAGCAAAACTCAGCGCCTTACAGGACATAGACCGTTTACTCTCCAGAATTTTTGCTCTATTCAATGTTCCCAGAGTTTCGCTTACCCCACATCGCTTCAAGAATGATTCTCTGGAACTCAACAAAGCTCTCGCAGAGATGGCGTCAGAAATCGAGTTTGGCAAAACGTTGCTTCTTGAAGTCCACGACAAACTGCAACAGTGCCAAATTTGTCTTCGTGACTATTTGGATGAGCAGAAAAACGGAATCAAAACAATAGATTCGGTTTCCACTTTCAAAAATGCTCTGTTGCCCATGGCAGAACTAAGCACTGACCTGTTTGTTGAAGCAGAGCTCCTGAAAATGTGGTCAGACTTCTTCGGAGCTGACATCCCCTACTTCGGCTTTAACAAGCAACTCTTCAGCACACAAAACGTTGAAGTAACTGAGGTAGCGGACGACAACATAATTGCGGTGCGGGGATTATCCAAGAACTACAATCTTGGACGAACAACCGTCTACGCTCTCCGGGGCGTAAACCTCGACATCAAAGAGGGAGAATTCGTTGCAATAGTAGGAAACTCTGGTGCAGGAAAAACAACTCTGCTGAACTGCATGGCTGGTCTTGACAGCCCTGACTATGGTGTGGTGCTGTTTCGCGGAGAAAACCTCCACAGAATGGATGACTCAGCAAAATCGAAGGCTAGACTATTAGAGATGGGTTTCATATTCCAAAGTTATGCTCTTTTGCCCCATTTCAACACCCGCGAGAACATATCGCTGCCAGCAGAATTAGCTGGATTAAGCAAAGAACTGAGAGAGCGCATCGATAATCTCCTAAGAGATGTTGGGATTGATAATCAAGCTAAACAGTTTCCCGCCACGTTGAGTGGGGGGCAGATGCAGCGTGTAGCCATTGCCCGCGCATTGACTAATCGTCCCGCAGTTATATTCGCTGACGAACCAACTGGAGATTTGGATTCTGCAACTGGAAAACAGGTTATGGATTTGCTCAAAAAATTCCATGAAGAAACAAAAACCACAATTATCATAATTACCCACGAGGAAGACATAGCCGATTATGCGGAAAGGCAAATCATATTAGAGGACGGCGTAATCGCCTAAGACTAAATGAGTCAAATAATCTTCACAAGCTAGGACTGGATGTGTTTTATCTCATGTATTTCAGTTTTATCCGGAAATCTTCCAGTGTTGACCTGAAGTCGTTTCTTACGAAACCGCTTTTGATTAGCTCAGAATCTTTTATTCGCCTCTTGGACTGAAACAGCAGCCTCTTCCTCCAGGTTTTTTGGAAATCCTTAATCGCGCTTATCAGCCCCTTCAGGGTTGCCTTAGCCTCCTCATTTTTTTTCACAGCAAAAAAACCGACAGAAACCATAAACGTGAAAAAAGTCAAAACCGAAAATCTCCACCAAGCGTTCCTGAGTTCATAATTTTTGAGTGCAGTATATAACCGGTTTTTGGATGAATGGTAAAGCATCTGTCCGCTTACCCCTCTTAGGACGCCGCCGCGATGAATCACCACGGCAGAGGGAACAAAGAGTATCCGGTATCCCAGCAGTCTCACGCGGAGGGAAAGGTCGGTGTCGTCATCGTATATGAAGTAATCTGCGTCGAAGCCTCCAGCTTGGTTAAACAGTTCTCTTCGGACGATGCAACAGCCTGAAGAAGCAGCCAAAATCTCGAAATTCTCTTTAAGCCTCTCTTCTTTTGACCCATATGTTGCAGCCCACGTTCCTAAAGCGTCGACAGCCACACAAACATAGTCTAAACAACGTTTGTCTTCCGCCAACACAATTTTAGCCTGCGCCAAACCGACGGAAGCATAGTTCTCCATGACTTTAACCAGTTCCCAGAGCCAATCTTCAGCCTCGAATTCTATGTCACTATCCAAAAAAACAATGTATTTTCCCTCAGTCATTCTCGCGCCGATGTTGCAGCCCTCAGCATGCCCAACATTTTCCCTGTTTTTAACAATCCTTAGGCGAGAATCTGAGCAAAAAGAAGCATCAATCTCATCTACGCTCCCGTCTGTGGAAGCATTATCAACAACAACAATGTCATAGTTCGGGTAATCTGTACTCAATAGAGTGCTTAAACATTGCCTCAGAAACTCTCGTCCATTATAGTTTACTATTACAATGGAGACTGAAGGACAGCTTTCACTCTTTCCAGACAAAAACACCACACCACATGACACCAAAGTTTATAGGTTCCAGCACATTTTCTCGGCTCATAAAGAATATTTTGGCTAACTTAAGCCTTTTTTGGCGTAAACAATAAATCATTTCGTGTCAAATTTACGACAGGAAAAAATGAAGCGATTCTAATGGATAACCCCAAAGCACCTCCCTCAGTCACCGTTATTGTTCCTGTGCGGAACGGGGAACAGACTATCCAGCCTTTGCTAGAGTCCCTCCAGAAGCTGGACTACGACAGAAACAAAGTAGAGGTGATTGTAGTCGACGGAAACTCCACAGACAAAACTCGGGAAATAGTCAAAAAATACCCCGTTAAACTGGTTGTCGAGAAAAAGAAGGGACTAAACCTCGCAAGGAATGTAGGCATAAAGTGCAGCAACGGCGAAATAATTGCCTTCACAGACTCTGATTGCGTGGTGCCTCCCAACTGGATAACAAAAATTGTTGAAAACTTCAAAGACCCCAATGTCAGTTGCGTGGGAGGCAGCGCAAAAGCTCGTGACGACGATTTTGTTTCCCAATACGCTGACAACAGTATCGTGCGGTTGATGCCCTTCTTCACTAAACGGGAAGAACTCGGAAAGGTGAAGCCATTCTTTCGCCATCCCGCAGGATGCAACATGGCTTTCAGAAGAAAAGTCGCAGAAGACGTCGGATACTTTGACGAAAACATCCAGTACGGCTTCGACGAAGTTGAGTTTGCGGACAGAGTGTGCAAGGCTGGTCACAAGATGGTTCTGGACCCTGATGTTTTGGTCTGGCACAAACACAGGTCAACACTCAAAGATTTTTTGAAACAAAACTTTCAGTATGGCAAAGGAAGCGGACTGGTGTTTAGACGGAACAGGCTGAAGGACGCAGTTTCTAAGTGGTCTTTTTTAAGTATAGCGGGATTCATAAGTTGGCTGGTGATAGTGGGTTCATTGACGTTTCTAACTTTTGCTTCTACTTCCAGCCTTTTTCCTTGGCTGCTATTTGGGTTCACTGGTTTGCCCTTGATTATATTGGCTACAGTGTACACATATAGGGCGCTACACAACAAGAAGTTCACCAGAATCGTGGTATACCCCTTTATTGACCTCTTCAGAGTGCTCTCTTTCTGTTTTGGGCAGCTTTATCAGGTCTTCAAAAAACCTCGAAAACAAACAACGTAAACTCCGGAATGCAAACAAAAAGTCACATTTTATCAGTGAAACAAGTATTTCGGATTCTTTAACATATCTTGCCTCGAAAGTTTTCTTAAATTACTTGCAGCCCCTTTTTCTTGTTGTTCAAGGAGAGGGTAGCCTAATTTGGATTTCGCGTCTGGCGATGACTACATTTACAGCATGTTCGAAGCCGTGGTTGATGTTGTACATGGGAAGAAACGCGAGAAACTCCAGTTCGCCAAATGTCCGCAATGTGGTTGTTTGAAGTCTTTCAGACCGAAATCCAAGGGCATACAATCCACGGCTATGCGCTGCAGTAATTGTGGGAGCATAATCTGTTTTGGTGTGAGAGGAATGGGTTCTAACTTCCGCGACCTCGCCGAAATCTTTTGTGAAAACTGTGAAGATGATTGCAGAAAATGTCCAATCTACAAGTTAGCCAACGAGCAGAATCGTGTAAAACGCTCTAAATTGGGTAAAAGATCACTTAACCGCTAGTTAACGAATAAGTGAACTAGTTCTGCAAAGCTGTTTCTTTTGAACAGAAAACTAATTGTACATGCTAAAAGGGGATAAATGAAAAAAGGAAATGAAAAGAAGAAGGTAGTTTAGTATCTTCTTCGTTGGTATCCGCCGCTTCTTCCGCCGCCTCTGCCGCCGTATCCGCCGGATTGACGGTAGGGTCTGCGGTAACGTCTCTGCTGTTCATATCGTTTGTCTGAAAGGTTGTTTTCTGTGTTGACTTCCTCTATTGGGGACTCTTCTAGAACTTCGTAGCTGCCGTATTTGCCTACATTTATGCGCATGTTTCCTCTGAAGAGGTTTATGTACCCGTTAGTGATGCGCAAAGTGTCTCCTTCGTTTATTGCATCTATTTTGTCGTCCCAAAGGGTCATGTATAGGCTTGCGGTTTCGTCTCCAACCAAAGCATCTGTAACTCTGCGCACAGAATAATCTCTTCCTGTGACGCTTCTGATTTCACCCTTGGAAACTACTTTCACGATTGTGTTGACGCCTCTTGAATTGGGTGTCAGCGTTTCTACCTTTACCAGCTCTTCACTTTCAGAAGGTTCTTCATTCGACATTTCATCTACTTCCGATTTACATGCTCATTGAATCGAAGCAGTTCTTAAACATTGCGGTTTGCTACGTAGACTGTAAATTGCTAAAACAGAAAGCTCTGCATCAAGCTGGAACCAAAACAGTATACAGGACATACCACATGCCACTCACAATTTATAAGTTCCGCCGCTGCAAATCTCTACTGAAAGGCGGTCATTATGGGCAGACAAAGAAAATTCCGAGAGCGGGCGCCACCCGTTCCCCTAGAGAAGATTGATGATTATAGCTGGCGCATACCCACAAGCTACAAGTCAGGCATGCGCGTCCCCGGCATGGTCTTTGCCGACGAGCAACTTATAGAAAAAATTAAGACGGATCGGACACTCAATCAGTGTGCAAATGTAGCCCACCTCCCGGGAATATACAAACACTCAATTACATTGCCTGATGGACACGAGGGATACGGTTTTCCCATAGGCGGAGTAGCCGCCACAGACTACGAAGAAGGAGTGATAAGCCCAGGGGGAGTAGGCTACGACATCAACTGTGGAGTCCGTCTTTTAACCACAAACCTTTCTGAAAGCGATGTTAGACCACACCTTGCCGCCCTCACAACCACCATATTCAGAAACGTTCCCAGCGGACTTGGCAGCAGACGCAAAGACTTCAGGCTGAACCTACATGAACTGGAACAGTTAATCACGGAAGGCGTACCTTGGGCAGTGAAAAAGGGGATGGCTCGACCCGAGGACGTCAAGCACTGCGAGGAAGAGGGACATATGGAAGGTGCTAACCCGGACAAGATTTCGTCCAGAGCCAAGCAAAGGGGACTTCCTCAAAGCGGCACCCTAGGCTCAGGAAACCACTTTCTGGAAATCGGAAAGGTTGACAAAATCTACAACAAAAAGGTAGCTAAAACCTTCGGCGTCACTCATGAGGGACAGGTCACAGTTCTGATTCACACCGGCTCTAGAGGATTCGGACACCAAACCTGCTCGGATTATCTTCGGGTCATGGAACGCGCCGTCCAAAAATACAACATCTCCATACCTGACAGAGAGCTTGCCTGCGCACCAGCCACCAGCGACGAGGCACAGGACTACTATCAAGCTATGGCTTGCGCCGTCAACTATGCTTTCGTTAATCGTCAGGTCATCACCCATTGGGTTCGTCAAAGCTTCGAAAGCGTTCTCAAGAGGCCAGCAGAAGATTTTGGCTTAGATTTGGTCTACGACGTTGCCCACAACATCGCAAAAATTGAAGAGCACACCGTAGATGGGAAGCGGGTTAAAGTTTTTACGCACAGGAAAGGGGCGACGCGCTGTTTCCCGCCTGAACATAGGGATATTCCTGCTGACTACCGATCTGTGGGGCAGCCTGTCATTATTCCGGGGAGCATGGGCACGGCTTCTTGGCTGCTGGTGGGGACGCATAAGGCTATGGAGCTTTCTTTCGGTTCCACCGCTCATGGGGCTGGACGCATGATGAGCAGGTCGGCTGCTAAGCGTAGGTTCTGGGGTGGAGACGTGAAAAAGGGTTTGGAGGGTCGAGGGATTGTTGTCCGAGCGGCCAGTCCTGTTGTTTTGGCTGAAGAGGCTGACCCTGCATACAAGAATGTGGACAATGTTGTTGAAGTAAGCGATAAAGCTGGGATTGCCACCCGCGTTGCTCGGTTGGTTCCGTTGGGAGTCGTGAAAGGGTAACCGCAACGAAAGATGTTAGTGTCGCTGTTGTGTTCTTAGATAATGGAAGAGGTATTCCTGGGCGTATCCCGCATATTTTCCGAAGTATTCTCGTCCAAAGGAGCCGATTGTTCCGTATTCCTTTGGTGTGAGTGAGCTTTTGCTGGCAACACGTTTAATGAATGGGCTGTCGAAGTGTCGTGCGTAGAGGGTTGTGGCTGCCCTTTTCATCCACACATCTATAGGGAAAGCTTCCAGTTTTTCTAGGGAGAAGAGGAGAACGCAGTCAGCGACCTTCTGTCCCACTCCTGGCAAACCCAACAGTTCTCGCTTAGCATCCTCGTATTCCATGCGTTTTAATGATTCTAGGGACAGGTCTCCGCCGTCAACCAGTTTTGCGGTCTCTAAAGCTCGTTCAGCCCTGAAGCCTAAACCGCAGCTTCGCAGGTCCTTGGGGCAGGCTTGGGCTAGGTCTGCTGGTTTTGGGAAGGTGTAGAGGTCGTAGCCGTCAACGGTTAACTTTTTTCCGAAGCATCTGGATATGCTATTGATCATTTTTTTGATGGCTGGGATGCTCTTGTATGTGGCGCAGATGTAGGAGATGAGGCACTCCCACGGCTCTTGCCTGACCAGTCTTAGTCCACAGAAATGGTCGATTGCATTTTTTATGTGCTCGTCTCTGTTTATCTCGGACATGATGGAAGGCAGGTCATCGTCTAATCTCAGGTAATTCTCGATGAACTCTTGGTTCTGGGGTTCTGGAAAAACTTGGAAAATCAGCCGTTCGCCGATCTGCTTTATTTTGATTACTCTGTCTGCGACGACGCCGTACCACCAGTCGCCCAGTTTCTGCCATCTGAAAAGCTGACCGCAACATAGGGTGTGCTCTAGGCTGAAGGGAACCGTTGACCTGTCTAGCTTAATCTCCATGGCTCTTCCTCAGCACTGTTGGTTACCTCTGCAGGAAGGGGTTGTGTCGTTTTTCGTTGCCTATAGTGGTGGGCGGTCCGTGTCCAGGATACACCTTGAAGCTGTCTGGCAACGGCAAAAGTTTGGTTTTGATTGAATTTATTAGCTGTGGGAATGAGCCGCCAGCAAAGTCACTTCTTCCTATAGAGCCTGCAAATAGGGCGTCTCCCGTGAAAACTGTGTTGTCTGCTAAGATGGATATGCCGTCTGGTGTGTGTCCCGGGGTGTGGAGAAGTTTCAGCTTGAGGCTGCCCACCTGTAGGATGTCTCCTTCGTGGAGTTTCCTGTCTGCTTGCACATGTTCCGGGTTGCTTTCGTGGATGAGGATGGGAGCGCCCGTCGCCTCTTTTATGATGCTGTTTCCGGCTATGTGGTCGGGGTGACCGTGGGTGTTGATGACGTATTTGATGTTGAGGCCGTTTTGTTTTATGTAATCTAGAATCGGTTCAGCTTCTGCTTTGCTTTCCATTCCCGGGTCAATGACAGCCGCTTCTTTGGTTTCTTCGCAGCCTACAACATAGCAGTTCGTGGATAGCCACCCAACCGCGAAACATTTTACGATCATCAATAAACCTCTCTGAAACCTGCTGCAATGTCTATCCAAAAGAAAACCACACTATAAAAACTATACAAAAAATTTAGCATAGTAACACCGGTGTGAACTTTTGTCACTAAAGTGTGCTGTGCTGCTGATTTTCAGAAAAAAGTTTGTTTTCATCAATCTTCTGCTATTAGTCTCCTAATATGCGACAAGTTCGTGTGAACAAGTTTGATTTTCGCGGTTGCTCAGTAATAACAAGTTGAGTTGAATTAAGCCCAAACCCAAGGCTCATAAACGCGCGCCAAAAATAGTGTTTGTGGTTTGTCATGAAAAAGCGAAGCTCAAGAGATGATTTAACTCAGATACCTTATGTCGGAAAGTCTATTGAAAATGATTTCAAAAATATAGGTATAATGAGGATTTCAGACCTAAAAGGTAAAGATCCAGATGAACTGTATTCTAAATTATGCGCGGCAAAAGGGCACCAAGTTGATCGTTGCCTATTGTATGTCTGCCGTTCATCCGTCTATTTTGCTGAAACCGAAAATCCCGACCCTGAGAAAATCAAGTGGTGGAATTGGAAAAACAAAAAGATTTGAATTCAATTATGTTTTTGTGTAGTTGTTGTTCTTTTAATCTGGGTTTTTTGATAAAAAAATAGGGTGGGGGCTCCTCCTGCTAATGTGAATATTATCTTGAATGTCTGGTTGTTCAGTTGGACCAGTGGCGCAATGATGCAGGATAGTAGATAAAGCACGATTATCAAGATTAATGGTGTTGCAATAAAAGTTACGATCACGTCGCCGATCTTATCTTCTTCCAAGGAATCCCCTATAATTATAGGGTATATTATTACTTAAGATTTACTATACAGCTCATGGTTACGATCGGGGTCAAACTTTAAGGCACATGTTTCTCTATTATGTCAAGGTGAACAATGAGTCAGCAGAAGTGGGAAGGACTGATTCAGAAGCTGGTTAGAGGCAATATTCTCAGGTCGCCTAATGTTATAAGGGCGTTACGTCAGGTGTCTCGGGAACCATTTCTTCCCAAAAACGTGAAAGCCAGCGCAGCATCAGACTGTCCTCTTCCCATAGGTTCAGGGCAAACAGCCTCCGCACCCCACATGGTATCCATAATGGACGAAGCCCTTGAACTGGAAGTGGGACACAAAGTCCTAGAAGTGGGTGCAGGTTCAGGCTGGCACGCCGCCACCATAGCCGAGATAGTGGCCCCCTCAGACGCACCTAAAGAAGAGTGGGGACATGTGTACACAATAGAAAGAATAGCCGAGTTAGCAGCATTCGCCAAACAAAACATCACCCAGACAGGGTACGAAGACAGAGTCACCGTAATCCACCAAGACGGAACACTGGGATACCCAGAAGAGGCACCCTACGACCGCATCCTAGTTGCGGCGGCTGGTCCAGAAGTGCCCAAACCACTGGTTGAACAACTAAAAAACGGCGGAATTCTCCTTGTTCCCGTGGGCGGAGCCCAGTTCTACCAAACATTAGTCAGAGTCAGGAAGAAGAATGGCGAAACAGTTGAGGAAAACTTGGGAGGAGTCGCGTTCGTGCCCCTAATCGGCAAGCACGGCTTCGAACCATAACAGGACTCTAGCCGAACCAGCTTTCCAGCGTTGTTTTGCTTTTTGCCTCTTTTATTCCCGCAGTCATTTTACCGAGGGCCTTACGCACCCTATCCTCAGAAAAGTCTCTCTCTCGACAAAGAAAGTCTACCACGCCATCAACGTCAGGTTCTCCCCAATCCAGCTTATAGTCGTCCTTAACTTTTGGGTTAAGAAAAATTTCCCGTATCCTCTTTGGCTCAACCGGAAACTCAGCGTCTTCCAACTCAGTCACAGCCTCCTCGATGCATCCATGCTTCTTTATCAGCTTCAACGCGGTCTTTGGTCCAACGCCCTTCACGCCGTCCGGATTAAAGTCTGTTCCAACCAGAATGGCAACGTCTATGAGCTGCTGACGAGTGAGCTCCAGCTCTTTGAGAACACGGTCCAGCTTCATGATTTCAGGTACAACTTCAACGTAAACATTCTTCCGCGGAACCTTACGTCTACCGCTTATAGTCACGTTTCTAACCAGAGCAGTTGCACCAAAAAGAAGACTGTCATAATCTTGACTACCGCAGTAGTCGGCATCTCCTTTACTTGTCAGGTAAGCAGCTTGCGCTTCGCCTTCAGACGGCGCCTGAATCCAAGGCACACCCAACTCGGTGAGAAGCCGCTTCGAATCCTCCGCCATATAATCCTTAAGCCTAGAAGTCATCTGAGCATAACTTCGAGCCTTCTCCACTTTCCCCTCCTTCAAGGCACGTTCATACTTGACAAGAGCCTCCGCCTTAACCTTGGCTCGGCGCTTAATCTCCACCTCTTTTAGTGCAGGTGGAACCCCATCAAAAACGTAGGCAACCTTAATTCCCATCTCCACCAAGTTAGCTGTCCGATAGAGTAAGCCACTCAGATGACTGGTTATCCTCCCCGAATGGTCCTTTAATGGTGTCCCGTTTGGCTGGCGGATGATTGCCAAAAACTGGTAAAGAGTGTTATACGCGTCGATGGCCACAGACTTTCCGCTCAGACTCTGGAAATCAACCTTTGTTTTAGGAATCAACACTCTCAAATTTACGCCCAAACTTATGCACCACCAGATACTGGTTAGCGACTGACCCCAAAAAAGGTTTGAGGATGGCCTCAGTTTTTCTTGGTTAATTGTACTCGTCTTTTTCCTTTGGTGTGAGCTGACACATATAATATGCCTTCAATCTCCATTCTCATCAGAGTCTTGTTGAACTCGCTGAATCCTACGCCTTCATGAGTTCCCTTCACCAAGTCATACAACTCAACATCAGTCATCGGCCCCTTCCTTTCCAGAAACTCCTTCATCTGCGTATACAGAGGATGAGGTTTCCAATTTTTCATCGTCAATTTTTCTTTTCTCCTTGATAGATTACTACGCCACCGGCGTCGTGGGCTTCTTCAACTGTCGAACATGCTTCATGAAACCCTTATACCAATTCTCCATATTCGGCATTATCGATGGCCCAATCTTTTCAGTGGCTTTTTTGAAGTCACTGGCGGTAACTTGCTTGGCTTTTATATCCCCCCGCAGGGCATTCAGTCCAGCCTCTCTGCAAAGCGCCTCAATGTCCGCCCCAGAATACTTCTTTGTCATGGTAACCAACTGGGTCAAATCCACATCTTTTGCCAGCGGCATTTTCTCAGTGTAGATTTTGAAGATTTCCAGCCTGCTATCGTTGTCAGGTTCAGGAACGTAAATCAGGCGGTCGAACCTTCCCGGTCGAAGAATCGCAGGGTCAATTATGTCTGGCCTGTTTGTTGCAGCGATTATGACAACATCCTCCAAAGAGACGAGCCCATCCATCTCGGTTAATAGTTGGCTGATAACCCGCTCTGTAACTCCCGTGTCAGAGTATCCCATTCCTCTTCCAGGAACAAGAGACTCAAATTCGTCAAAGAATATCACAGCCGGCGAAGCCATCCTTGCCTTCCTGAAAACCTCGCGGATAGCCTTCTCAGATTCGCCTACCCACTTAGAAAACACTTCTGGACCCTTTATGGTTATGAAGTTTGACTCGCTTTCTGTAGCCACTGCCCTAGCAAGCAAGGTCTTTCCGCATCCCGGAGGTCCATAAAGCAGAATACCCTTTGGGGGACGTATGCCCATCCGAGTGAAAGTTTCTGGGTTTTTGAGGGGCCACTCCACTGCCTCCCTTAAATCCTCTTTCACTTCTCCCAAACCGCCTATATTCGTCCAACGAACATTAGGCACTTCTATGTACACCTCTCTCATCGCTGTTGGCGTGATCTCCTTGTAGGCATTCAAGAAGTCTTCCATTCGAACTTCCATTTTTTCCAAGACGCTGGGGGGGATACGCTCGTCCTCTAAGTTAATTTCTGGCAGGTATCTGCGCAACGCTTTCATTGCGGTTTCTCTGCTCAGAGCGGATAAGTCTGCTCCTGTGTAGCCGTGAGTCACTTTAGAGAGCTTCTCCAAGTCAACATCCTCTTTCAGGGGCATGCCTCTGGTGTGAATCTGCATTATTTCATAGCGCCCTTTTTTGTCGGGTACGCCGATCTCGATTTCTCGATCGAAACGTCCAGGCCGTCTCAAAGCTGGGTCAAGGGCTTCCGGTCTGTTTGTGGCACCTATAACTATGAGGTATCCTCTTCCCGAAAGTCCATCCATCAAAGCGAGAAGCTGAGCCACAACCCGCCTCTCCACCTCTCCAGTCACCTCTTCTCTTTTAGGCGCGATAGCATCAAGCTCATCGATAAAAACTATGCTTGGGGCATTCTTCTGAGCCTGCTGAAACATCTCACGGAGTCTGGCCTCTGATTCACCGTAGAATTTGCTCATTATCTCTGGACCGTTTATGGAATAAAAGTTAGCCTCGGATTCGTTTGCAACTGCCCGGGCTAGAAGGGTTTTTCCGCATCCAGGCGGACCATGCAGCAGAACTCCCTTTGGGGGGTCTATTCCCAGTCTTTGGAAGAGTTCTGGGTGCCGTAGCGGCAGTTCAACCATCTCTCGAATCCGCTGAATCTCCTCGTGGAGTCCTCCTATGTCCTCGTAGGTGGTGCGGGGCACGCCTTTGGTTTCAGGGGCTGGTTCAGCTAGGATTTGTACGTTTGTGCCGTGGTTGATTCTCACGATGCCGTGGGGGCGAGATTTTGTTACTCTGAATGGTATGGCGTGTCCCAGCATCATTACTAGGGTGGTGTCTCCCTCCACAAAGGTTCTTTCCATAAGCCGGTTCTTCACGAAGTTTGTGAAGTCGTCGTCTACGTTCAGTTTCATGTCTATGGGAGCCAGAACCACGTTTGAGGCGTTAGTTACCTTAGCTGGGCGAATTACAACCAATTCATGCATTGCCACTCCCGCGTTTTTGCGGGTGAACCCGTCGATTCGAATAATTTCTCTGTTTTGGTCTTCAGAGTACGCTGGCCAAGCTATGGCAGCGGTGTTTCTTTTTCCAACAATTTCGATTACGTCGCCCGCTGATATGCCTAGTTTTTGCATGGTCTGCTGGTCGATTCGGGCGATTCCTCGGTAAACGTCACGCTGTCTAGCGTCTTCTACTCTTAGCTGCACTTCGCTCATTTGCTTTCCTTCCTTTATGTGTGATCGTGAAGTTACACGTTTTCCGAAGGATGAATTTCATATATAAACTTTGACAAACCTTAGAGTCTGGTTACTCCTAATGTGTGTATTTGACCGACTTCCTTAATTTCAGTGATTTTTTTCTCTGTTTCGTCCAAAATTCCGTCTTTTTCAGGTAGAATCATGTTAACTTTCAGTGCAGAGAGACCAAATGCTATGGGCTCTTCAGCGAATTTTTGTATCGAAGCAATACCTGCTAGTTGCTTCTTGAGTTTCTCTTTCAACACTTCAAGGTCAACTGTTGATTCTGACGGAAGAATCTTGTAAGCAATCACTATCTTTCCCATCGTTCTTTGTCTCCTACGTTCCTGTCAACATTTTTGTCACATTATGAAGGGATGTCCCTACAGTTTGGTGATGTGAACTAGCATGCTAGAAGAGGAGCTAACCTATTAACCTTACTATGCAAGTTTCTGAGACAACAACTCTAAAACGTTCACCTAAACTGGTGGAATATTTTGTCTTCTACTCAGCTTTTTCTGTATTACCCGTGGTTTTGGTTTCTGCTTTTTTCGTCTTAGCTTTGAAATGTGGACAAGCGTTTCCTTTAGGGTTCACAGTAATATGATAGAATTTGCAGCGTCCATTCTCGAAGTTAGCGCACTCCTCATGTTTGTGCTTCATAAAATCGGTTGTTGGAAATTTACCCTGCAGTCGCTTTTTGATTCTCTGTAGTAGATTCATTCTTGGCACCTTTCCATGTACTTTCTGTAACTATCACAAATCACTTCAATATTGAGTTGGTCTTCTCTTAAGTAGACGCCGCCTATTCTCGAATATCCAACAAGTCGCAAACAGCCAATTCTGTGTTGTATGCGGGCCTTTGGCTTGTTTTCGAAATTTACTGTGAAGACAAGTAATCGTGTATTGATTTGGCTGCTTTCCTGCCTTCTCCTAATGCCTGAATAACGGTTGCTCCGCCACTTATGGCGTCACCGCCAGCATAGACGCCTCCAATATTCTCTAGGTTCTCGTTAACTTCAATTATTCCCCGCGATTTGGTCTTCAATTCTGGCACAGTTCTAAGAAACAGCCTGTTAGGTCTTGTACCAATAGCCTCCACAACAGTATCTAACTCCATCATGAACTCGCTTCCCTCTATCTTTTCTGGTCTTGGTCGCCCGCTTTTATCTGGTTCTCCAAGCTTCATTTTCACTAATTCGATGCCCGTGACCCAGCCGTTTTCTCCCAGTATCTTCGTTGGGGAAACCAACTCCATGAAGTTGACGCCCTCTTCTAGAGCGTGACGCAGCTCTTCCTCTCTTGCTGGCGAATAATCTTTAGTTCGCCTATAGAGAATGTATACTTCAGCCCCGTTTCTTAGTGCACTTCTGGCGGAATCCATTGCCACGTTGCCAGCGCCGATTACTCCCACCCTTTTCCCAACTAATAGCGGTGTATCATATTCTGGGTTGTATGCTTTCATCAAATTTGTTCTGATCAGGAATTCGTTTGCTGAGTAGACTCCGTTGAGTTCTTCACCTTCTATGCCCACGAAGAATGGAGCCCCTGCCCCTGTGCCAATGTAAATTGCGTCATATTCGTCCCGTAATTCGTCGAATGAAACGTTCTGGCCTATAATGTGGTTAAGCCTTATGTCCACTCCGATTTCCTTCAGATAGGAAAGCTCCTCATCCACAACTTTTTTGGGCAACCGGAACTCAGGGATTCCATACTGGAGAACTCCACCAGCCTTGTGAAGAGCCTCAAATACGGTTACCTTATAGCCATGTTTTCTCAAATCAACTGCGCAGCTAATACCGGTTGGCCCTGAACCAATCACAGCAACCTTTTGACCATTCTCTTCTATTGCAAACTCTTCTCTGACTCCATTTCTTCTAGCCCAGTCCCCGAGAAACGCTTCTAATTTGCCTATGTTTATGGGATCACCCGCTTTTCCCATGGTGCATGCTCCCTCACATTGGTTCTCTTGGGGGCAAACGCGACCAGCGATGGCGGGAATAGCATTATCGTCTTTGATTTTCAGGAAGGCTTCCTTGAAGTTTCCTTCAGCCAGCTCTTTTATGAATCCGTTCACGTCTACGTTAACTGGGCAATTTTTTGTGCATGGAGAACCCTTACATTGGAGGCATCGTTTTGCTTCTTTTATTGCCTGTTCTTCGTTGTAGCCTAAAGGTACCTCGTTGAATGTTTTGGTTCTCTCTTCCACGGAGAGCTCTGGCATTGGAACTCGAGTTTTGATTAGTTTTGCCAACTTCTTCACCTCGTTTCCTTGTAGTTTTCTAGGGCGTTTGCTTCCTGTTTCTTAAACAATTTCACCCTGTTCAGAAGCTCCTTGAAGTTTACCTTGTGGGCGTCAAACATTGGACCGTCAATGCATGCTAGTTTCATTTCTCCGTCAATAAAAACGCGGCACGATCCACACATTCCAGTCGCATCAACCATTATGGGACGTAACGTGACCATTGCGGG
>CBFCZR010000012.1:0-20636 GCA_965602795.1 Candidatus Bathyarchaeota archaeon
CGTTTATCCACTGCTAGGCTTTGACCGTCAAAAACCAGCTCATCCTGCCCCCCAACCAAATTCACATAAAACAGGGGCACCCCATTCCCTGTCGCCTTCTCCTCTAGCAGCCCAAGTCGCTCCCGAGTCTTGCCCACAAAAAACGGAGAAGCAGAAACATTAACAACCAAATCTGCGCCCCGCTTAGCCAGCAAATCCGTGACTTTCACGTCATAGTCTTTGTCCCAGAGGTCCTCGCAAATCTCCACACCCAAATTAACCGTCTTCCCATCTATGTCCAATGGCACAGGCGCGATTTCCGCCTCCTTCCCAGCCTTGAAGTACCTGTCCTCATCAAACACGTCATAGGTGGGCAGAAGCGTCTTATGAACCACACCAACTATTTTGTCATGGTTAAAGACGGCTGCAGCATTAAACAAACAGTCCCCCTCTCGGTCAACAAAACCAACCACCCCAGCGACGTCAACGTCATTATCCCTAATCAGCTGCTCCAGCAAAGCTTTGTTCTTTTCAACAAACCCGTTCTCAAGCAGCAAATCCTGAGGAGGATAACCCGTAACCGCCAACTCGGGAAAAACAACCAAATCCGCGCCGCCACGTTTTGCGTCTGCAATAAACTTCCGTATCTTCGCCACGTTACCCTCTAAATCGCCCACAGTCGAATTTATCTGCGCCATGGCAACCCTCAACATAGACTCCTCCCTAACCGAAAATGCAGAAACACCTGTCCCGACTTAAATGAATCGTTTTCTAACTTAAAAAAGCTGGTTCCTCTACTGATTGAGTATCATCTGGGTGAACCTTTCAGGCTCAAAAGCCTCTAAGTCCTTGTACTCTTGCCCCACTCCGATGAAGATGATAGGCTTACCTGTCACATGGGCTACACTCAGCGACGCTCCGCCCTTAACGTCCGCGTCAACCTTCGTCAATATGTTAGCGTCAACATTCACGCTCTTATGGAACTCCTCAGCCTGCAACACCGCATCATTCCCAATCAAAGCATCAATAACCAAAACCGTCAAATCAGGGTCCACAACCCGCTTAATCTTACCCAACTCACTCATCAAGTTGCGGTCAGTCTGGATGCGCCCCGCCGTGTCAATCAAAACCACATTCACCCCCCTGGACTCCGCATGACTAATCGCATCATACGCCACAGCCGCAGGGTCGGCACCATACTCATGCTTAATCATCCGCACACCCAACTTCCGCGAATGCTGCTCCAACTGCTCAATAGACCCAGCCCTGTAAGTGTCACTCCCAGCAAGCACCACAGAATAACCCTTATCCATCAAAAACCGAGCCAACTTAGCAATACTCGTGGTTTTTCCTGTCCCATTGATGCCCACAAAAAGAATCGTGTACGGCTCCTTAGCCCGCTTCTTCTGCTCAATGTCTTCCAGCAGATTGACTGTCTCTTTTGTGGTCAAAATCTCAATCAAAACCTCATGAAGCGTATCATTCACAAGCTCTTTCCGGTCGCCCAGCCGCTTCACCTCAACCCCATCCAGCCGCCTCTCCAACTCATCGGTGATGTGATAGGCTACGGGCACCGCCACATCGTTTTCGATAAGGTTCAACCTAAAATCGTCTAAAATGGGACGCAGCTTCTCTGCTTTCAGCTCAGTGGTTACAATCTTGTTGACTGCGCTGCTAAGCCCCTTTCTTAGCCTCTCGAACACCGCTCTGTCCCTCTCCTTCCCTCAGCTTCGCCGAAATCTCCTCAAGCTTCGCCCTGTTCTCCTGAATCCTTCCAACAACCTGACTAAACTGCTGCTCCAATGCATCCCTTGTCTTCTCCAGCTCAGCTATCCGCGCTTCCAGCTCCTCTTTTGCCTCCTTCAGGGTTCTCTCCACAGCCACATCAGCACCTATACCCACAACAACCTTGTTTGCAGTCTCCAATCTGGCTTTAACATAGGAGCCTCCGCCGATAGGAACAAAAAGCTGGGAATCCTTCTTCTCAGTCTCCAACCCCTCCAAAGTCATGCTTGAGACTTTCAGCTCGGTTATAGCGGAGCTTGTCAGGCTGATTCTGGACTGCAGCTCGTTAACTGTCTGCTCTAGGTAACGCGACTCCACAGCCAATCTACGGAAAGTCTCTTGTTCACTGGACAGATTCTTCCGCTCCTGGGGTCATCTTCTTTATCAGAACATTCTCAATCTCCTTGGGACTCAGCTCCTCTACTTTAGAGATTGTCATCTGATAACGTTTGACTCTGTGCTTGCTCCCCAACAGCATGTACACCTTCTCCACTGCATCCTCCGGCTTCAAGGCTCGAACCTCCTTCCGGAACTCTGTTTGAAAGTTAGGTTTCCTGATCTTCCCGATCACTCGGAAGACTTTGACTTCAGTCATTTTACCTCACCACATCAAGGGCTTGTCCTATTATGAACGTTTCGGGTCCAGTAGTCAAAAACCCAGCCACAGCCCCATAACTATTACCTAAAAGGCCAGTGGCAACATAAGGTATTCCACAGTTAACAGTCCCCACATCCACAGGAACCTTCAACACATCCTCCAAAACCTTCCGTTCCCCCTCCTTCAACATGGGATGCGCCAGCACACCCTTATTTGTAGCGGTGGCAAGCGACCCCACATACGGCAACCCAGCTATCTCACCTGAGACCACTTCAACCCCCAACGTGTCCGCTATCTTGTTCACAGCTCCTTTTTTCAGTCTGGAATCAACCACGGCGCCTTTGTCGTTCGCCAACACCATGTTCCCGTACGCTGTCTTTTTCGTGTCCATGACAGTCACGTTAATGTCGGCGGCTGATTTGATGGATTTAACCTCCTCATCGGTGGCGAATGGGGGAAGGATTACGCCGTTGGAGTTGGAGCAAGCCAGAGCGCCTGTAACCAATGATTTACCCACTGTGGTGGCAACAACTTTGACTTTCAACCATTCCTCAACCTTTTGTCTCTTGTTTTCTGGAACCTGCGGAGGAAAAATTGCGATTCTGTCGTTGACAAGCGAGTAAACCCCTATGCTGGCGTTACCAAAAACATCAAAGAGGGACAGTGGCAAATTTAGTCTCCTTCGGCAAGAAGAACAGTTACTACCCCTTCATTGTCCTTAACCACGCGGACTCTGATTTTTCTAGGCGGCTTCTCGATTCCCCTGCTCCACAGTTTCTCGTTAACTTCATTGTCTATGACCAGCCTTTCAGGCTCTTCTTCTCCCTCAGCCTCCATGCGGACCTTCATGTGCTTTAACACAAAATTTTTTACGATTCTTGCAGCTTTTGGGGCACGTTTCTTTCTGGGGACAATCCACGCCTTCCTTAGAGGTATGGTGTAGAATCTTTCTTCAACTATGTCCTCTTCTGGCTCTTCCTTCTTTTCTTTCCTGCTGATTTTCTCTTCAGCTTCTAGGAACTCCTCTTCTTCCTCAAGTTCTTCTTCGAGTTCCTCATCCTCTTCATCTAGTTCGGGAGCTTCAGAATCTAATTCCTCTTCTTTCTCGGCGACTTCAGACTCTAAAACTTCTTCTGGCTCTTCAGTCTCTTCTAACTCTTCTTCGAGTTCTTCTTCCTCTTCTAGCTCTTCGTCAGTCGCATCAACAGGTTTTTCCATCTGCGTTTCCCTCAAGCCTTTATCTTACCTTGTCGCCAGCGTCTCCTCTTCGGATTGGTTCTAACCCGTCCATTTGTTCTGGCTATAACCCATGTGGGGACAGGTTTCTTCTCTTTTCCAGCCTTGATAAGCCTGCGTTTTTTGGCTGTTGGTTTATTTCTTGCCACTTTTACACTCTCCTAATTTTGTAGTCTCTGCGACCTGACTGAAGCTTTACCAGAAGCTCTTTTAACTGTTCATCGGTTATGGGAAGGTTTATTCTTCCCTGCTGAGCCAACTGAATAAGCTGCAGTTCAAGCTGCTGAGTGAATTCTGGTTTAACCATGTTCAGGTTTGTGAGGCGCCTTCTAGCCTCAGGTGTAAGTATTCTGCGAAGCAGAGCTTGTTTTTGGCTCTCAAGTTGCTGTTGTGCTTGGGCTTGCTTTTGTTCATTTGCCATTCTCTGCTGCAGCTCAAGCATTCTTCGTTTTCTGAGGGCTTCAAGTTCTTCTTCGCTCACTCTTTTCACCTAATATTTTTTGAGTGTGGGTACGGTTTTCTCTAGTTCCTTTTTCAGCTCAGTGGACAGCCTGTCTAGCAGCCGTCTTCCTTCACTGGTTACTATTTTTCCCTCGTTTCTTAACGGTTTCACCAGACCAGCTGTTTGAAGTTGCTGAGTGGCTTTTCTGACTATTGCACCGCTTCCTTTTCTGGCGTGTTCCGGTTTTGCTCCTCTGTCTATTCTGCCGCCGTATTCGGAGCGGAGTTTCTCGATGCCTAGGGGTCCTTTCACGTAAATTTTACGTAGAATAGACGCACATCGGACAAACCACCAGTCTGGGTTTCGGGGTGGTCTCTGGGTGTGAATTCCCGTTTTGACGAACGGTGTCCATGCGGGTGGATTTATTTCGTCCACCTCTTGTTTCAGATGCTCAGCTAGCTTCTCGATGAGAGCTGATGGTGGAACGTCGTAAGGTGTCGGCAAAGCTTCTTCTTCCTGATTTTTTTCCTTCAGTAAGGGAAAAGAGTTGTCTTATATTAGTTTCGTGGTCTAGAAACTCAACTTTTCTGCACTGTTATAAACTTTTCACCCTTTTCTCGTCTTGCGCTTGTAGAGAAGGAAGGTGTGACCTCGAACCTCAACTAGCTCAGAGTCTGTCTGCTCGGCAATCTTCGCCGCAATGTTCTTTGTTTCCTCGTCTTTGAGGGCGGATTTCAATATTTTGGCCTTAATCATCTCTCTTGTGTCCAGCTGCTTGGCGACTTCCTTTATTATCTGGGTTGTTGCCCCCTCTTTTCCAATATGTACTGTTGGTCTTTCGGTGCTGAGTGCGCGTTTTATTCGCCGCTTCTTTTTTGGTGTTATCATTGTTTGTCTCTTCTTTTTATTGGAATACGGGAATATCCACCACAATTTAGGCATGTTATTACCATGTGAGGTTCCCTTCTCTGCTGTATCCGGATACGACAGTTCACGCCCGGCAAAATAAAGCTTTTACATTTTCTGCAAATAAGCCGCCTGTACTCTTTGGGGAGCCGCAGTTGAGTTCTCATGGCTATCTTCCGCGCTATCTGGACGTAACGCTGCGCCAATTCAGGGTCTTCACGAATCACTTCCTTAGCTAAACCAAAGAGAATATGAATACGTTTCAGGGCGATTCGTTTCGTGGAGTTCATCGCAGATAACCATTCTATGTAGTATGCATTAAGGCTTTACATGAACCTGCGAGTGTATTTGTTCGAAAGGATGAGAGAGGCTTTTCGGAAGTTCGTTTTCTGAAAATCTTTTTTATACGCTGCAATTATTCATCTAGCGATTTGCCCACAACCTGCGTGTAAACAACTTTTTCATGCGCTTTCAAACCCACGATCTCATGAAGTTTATCCCTGTTAACCAAACCAAGAACCGCAGTGTTTAGTTTAGCGGTTGCACAGTAAAGGTAAACGTTCTGGCTGATGAAACCTGTGTCTGTTCCCGCAAAAAACAATCTTTGTTCGTCATTTCTAAATAGAAAACTTTTCATTCTGGAAAAATCGGCAACGTAAATAAGCCCGACTGGAGCCGAATGCATCATTTTTTGAGTACCTATATTCTCCCTGATGTCTTCCGAAAGAGTTTGAATCAATTGGTGATGCTTTTCGTCATAGAGGAAAAGACCTTTCTTCGTTGCAACGTAAATTCTTATTTCCTGTGAATTACACGCAGATGGAGCGGTTCTTTTGCTTTTGCTCCTTTTTGTTTCTTCTTTAGTAATTCCACAGGCAGCCCAGAGAAGATTCGAAAGCTCTTGGTCTGAAAGAGGCTCATCCTTCCATTTCCTTGTTGTTCGACGTTTCTCCAAGGCCTTCATTAAAGGAAAATCAAGGTCTTTCTCTGGTGCAGGAAGTTTTATCGTATTCGACATAACCGTACATTGGATTGAAACGGATAAATACTTCTCTATTTATAAAAAAAACTCTGTTGGAACCGAAATTCTGGCTGTTTAGGTTTGGGAACAACTTTTAACCCGAAAACGTTGTTTCTATGTTAGGGATAATGTTTGCTTATTCTTGTTTTGGCTGAGGCTGCTCTTGAGACGGTTCCAGAGGAGTTGTGGAGTCACCCCGCTGTCCGGCGCCACTCCAAAAGGCAACGGAAACCTCCGCAGCAGCTTCTGCTTGACAGGTCACTGCATCACCAAGCCATGAAGCGTCTAAACGGTAACCTGAAGAGGGGACGCCCAGACATAACCCATTTTGCCCTGCTTGAAGCCTCGGGCTCGCCTCTCAACAAGGAAGAGCTGCTACAAACCTACGTTCACACATGCAAAGACTACATAATCACCGTTAACCCCGCCACTCGGCTGCCCAAAAACTACAACCGCTTCATCGGACTCATGGAACAGCTGTTCCAGCAGGGAAAGGTTCCACCCACAGGAGAAACCCTGCTTAAGCTGGAACCCAAAACATTGCAGACTTTACTTGCCGAAACCGAAGCCGACTACACCCTAGCCTTCAGCAGAAAGGGCAAGCCAAAAACCCTCCAAGACGCAGTTTCCAGCCTTCAAACAAAGCGGAGACCAGCAGTGCTTGTCGGAGGCTTCCCCCACGGTCACCTATCAGAAGCTGCAATCCAGTTGGCGGACGAGGTTGTCTGCGTGGACCCGGAGATGCTGGAAGCATGGACTGTGACTTCGAGAGTAATCTACGAGTACGAACGGTCTCTTTCAGTGCCCAGAAAGAGGCTCTGCGAAAATTGATTGATACGGTGACTGCAAATCTGAATAATGTAGCATTGAACTGTGTATGGCACGTATAGTATCTTACGGTAAAATCAAATTTGTGCAACAAAACTAAAATACGCTCATAGACAATTTTCATCTTCAGTGGGGGTGATAGAGCTTGGAGGATATAACAAAGTACCAATCCAGCAAGGTTCGTAAACTCAGAAAGAGCTTTGACCTGTTAACAAACGTTGTGGTCATCCAATTCAACAAGATCAACAAGCTACTCAAAGAACTTGAACAAGAAAACTAGAAGCATCTGCCTAGGACTTTTACTTGCAACACAGAACCGAATCAGCAATCATATTAGGCTCCTAATAGCAGAAGATTGTTGAAAACAGTCTTTTTTCTGAAAAAAATAGCACCTTTTTTAGTTACGTTTATCTTTTGTCGCCTCTCCTGTATTATCGTCTAGGCGTTGAGTCCAGTGCGAGACATCATTATTCCGATAGGGGGAACTCGCCCTCCAGAACCAAACAACCAATGTAGCCTATGCAAACGGACAGTGCCCCCCTCACAGCTCACCCGCTGCCCCCGCTGCAAACAACTATTCTGCAGAAGCTGCATAACCGAAGACCTGCGCGACGGCGAATATCTGGTCTGCCTCAACTGCGCCAGAAGATACGTGGCACCCAAACCAGCATTCAAGGGAAAATACACTCCCCTCACCATGTACCTGTCAAGAAAAGCCAAATGGACCCGATGGGTCAAACTCCAATTCTCGCAGATAGAAGGAATAATGGGCAAAGAACTTCCAGCATCCGCGCACAAAAACCGTGAATGGTGGACAAAAACTAATTCAGTTCACGCCAAAGCTTGGCAGAGCATAGGCTGGAGCATAAAAGAAGTAAATCTGGAAAAGAAAACCGTGATTTTCACCCGCCCTAGCATATTAACACCAAAAAAGGAAAGCAAACCAAAGAAAACCTCGCCCCTAGTGTCCCTTCCAAAATACAAACCAAGAAAAAAGAAGACCCCATCCTTAACCCGCATAGCCATAGCACAAGCCAGACTCAAAAACATCTCCCGCCGAAAATCATCCATCAGACAATACCGCGGAAAATTTCGCCCCAAAACCGCGTACGAGAAACGCCTATGGAAACCAGACGAAAAACCCTAACCAACCCTAAAATGTGGTTAGGCATAAACGCGCCCAACAATACGAGGAGTTTTCTAACCGAAAACAAATAAAGAAGAACCTTTTCTATTTGCAGAAGAGCATAAAGAGACTGTGATCACATGGGAAAAATTAGGGTTGGCGTAGTTGGTGTAGGAAACTGTTTTGCGGGCCTCGCCCAAGGAATCGAAATCTACAAGCAAAAAAACATCCAGAAATTAGGGTTAATGCACGAAAAAATCGGCGGCTACAGCACAGAAGACCTAGAATTCGTCTCCTCTTTTGATGTGGGAGAAAACAAGGTGGGCAGACCCCTAAACGAAGCCATCTTTTCAGACCCAAACTACGTTGATTGGGTTGACAGCGTCTCCAACTGCACCACCAGAAAAGTGAAAGAAAGCCCAATCCTTGACGGCGTAGGAGTCTACGTTGCCAGCATGATCAAACCAATCAAACAAACAAAAACAGAAAAAGAACTAGAAAAAGAAGCAATCGAAGAAATAGAAACCACAAAAACAAAAATCCTAATCAACTACTTGCCCGTGGGAAGCCAAAAAGCCACAGAATTCTGGGCAAAAATCGCCCTGAAAACAGGCTGCGCCTTCATAAACTGCATGCCCGTATTCATCGCATCCAACAAAGAGTGGCTGAAAAAATTCGAAAATGCAGGTCTACCTATTATAGGAGACGACGTTAAAGGCGTAATCGGAGCAACAATCACCCACAGAACATTAGCCAAACTTTGCGTAGACCGAGGCGCAGTGATAGACCGAACCTACCAGATTAACGTTGGCGGAAACACGGATTTCGCTAACATGCTGGAGAGGGAGCGGCTGGAGAGCAAAAAAATCTCCAAAACAGAAGCCGTTCAAAGCCTAATCCCAGCCAATCAGCGCCTAAACGACAAGGACATCTACATTGGGCCAAGCGACTTCATTCCCTTCTTGGGCAACACCAAACTGGCTTTCATCCGAATAGAAGGAAGAATGTTCGCGAACATACCCTTCAACATGGAAATCCGACTGGACGTAGACGACAAAGCCAACAGCGGAGGAGTAGCAATCGACGCAATAAGATGCGCACAGCTGGCACTAGACAAAGGAGTCAGCGGCAACCTAACATACGTTTCAGCATACCTGATGAAGCATCCTCTGGAACAGATGGGCGACGAAGACGCCAGAGAAAAACTTGACAACTGGATTTCTGAACTGGAACAATAGATGGAATCTCCTGCCCGCTAACAATGCTGGCTTTTCAGATTGTTAAAGAGTGCTTGCGATACTTGAAAAGCCCCGGAAATATGTAATAGGTTGACCCTTTTATGGCGTAACCAAGGGACTTGGCGATGTCATAGCCCTCGCTAACCCTGCTCACTGTTCGAGTGAAAACCCCTGCTCCTCGTTCATAGGAAATCCTGCCAAACCTAGACATCAGCCTGGAAATTTTTTGGTCTTCAGACACTCCCAGCTCGGGGTCGTATGGTCCGCACCCGTTATTGGACATACTGTGGGCGACATCACTCAGCAATGATATGCTGCATCCGGGAACGCTGGCTCCAAGCACGGGAATCCCCAATATTTCTACTGTTGGAAACTTCAATGAAAGCCGTGTCAAAAGGTTTGCTCCCATAATCCCGAATCTTCTTCCCAGCTTAAGGCTGTCTCTTGGCCTCAAAGACGGGACTGTGGCGACAACATCTTTGCGTTTGAAGGCGTAATACATCACTTCGAAGTAGTTCTCGTATTTGTCTAATTCAGGGAAAATGTAGGCATCATCCATTTCGGTTCCTGTAGAGAAAAGTGAATCAATGTCATGGAAAACAATTATCTTTCCTTTGGCATGTTTGAATCCCAAATTTCTTCCTATGGCGGGAGTATCCCACTCTGGATACTTGATTATTCCAGATTTCCAGAGTTTCTTCCTATACTTCTCGTATTCCTTAGGAGAAACTATTTTGCAGTCACTAATTTCCGGAAATTGCGCGTTTTCTCCCGCATCAACAACTATGAACTCGATTGTTTTGCTTTTTCCCGTCTTCTCTTCAAAAACCTTCTTCGAAATCTCCCAGTTGTTGAAAGTCTCTTTGAGGGCTCTCGTATCTCTCTCACGCCTTCCTGTTGTTATCACTGAGAAGACCGGGTTTAGCATAATCTCTCTATTGAACCGCAATGGTTTTTATCCCTTTTGCATGAATATTTGATTAAAACTTCGATTTCCTGCTTGTTCTCAAGCTTTTCACTCATTTTTTTAATCTGTCCATCCTTGCAACTGCACATCAACAAAACTGAGAGTCTAAAACTGTTTATTTCCTGATGCGGTATGGTCTGCCGCCGTATCTTACGTAAGCTAGTGCAGCTATGGCTGAAATCCAAGCAGCCGCATTCTGACAGAAAACGTATCTCCACAAGAGGTCTCCACCTGTTAAGGGGGAAGATTTAGACGTTATGAGACCTTCAAAGGCGTTTCTGAAACCTGGAGCAATGGAATCTAAGCCGCTAGCAATGGAAACCAGCACGTCAGCTAGTGACTGCATGACACCTTGCAAAGCCGAGTTTACGCTGTAAAATTCAACTGCAAAATCGGTGAACAGATTAGGGTAAACTAAAACAGACAATAAAATAATCGACAACAGAAAGACCGTCAAGACAGTTACGGCGCTTTCAAGGGATACTCTGCCAAAAGAGAGCCTTCGATGCACAAACGAATCGCCGCTAGAACGAGGGAAGACTGAGCCAATTTTGCTGAAGAACTTTTTGATGGTTCCCATGATGCTTTGTTTAGATTTGGTTCTTCTTCTTGGGCGCCTTCTATGGGTTTTTGAGACCTTGGTTGGGGATGTTCTGCGCGGTCTCATGGCTATGTAGTTCGTAAGGTACATCCAGCTTAAAACTAGGACAACTATCACTGTGAGGGGAAGAAAATGAAAGAGAGGGCTGACAGGTAACGAGTATACGTATGCTTCTGTTAGTCCTGAACCCGCAAAAAAAGAGACCATGAAGAACTCGGAAATAAACGCTAAGGCAAGAAACAAACCTATTGTTAGCAGTCCCTTCGGGGCAGTCCAACTGAAAGTTAAGCTGTCTCCTTTTCCTTTAGATGCCATTGTTGATTCCTCAATGATAATATGCCTTCGATCGTTGCTTCATTTATGTTACTTAGGATAATAATCTTCTTATTTAATTTTGACTTGTTCCGGTTTGGTCTACAATGTTACTTTCACACAAAATTGAAAACGCGCTATTGTGAACTTGAAATTATGTAATTCCTTTTTAATTGTTAAGCAGAAAGCGTTGTTCTGATGTAATTAATTTTTTTGATATGCAAATTATATGCAATTTCTATGAATTATCTTTCACATTGAGATGTTACGGATGTTATGTAATGAAAAGCTGAACACAAAATACAAATTGCTTCTTCACAACATTTTAAATCAGTTTAAGGTATAGCATGCACCCTATGAGCGGTTGAGAAGACGTTCTACGCCGCAAGCCAAAAAAGGAGACAATGTATGTCTAAATCTTCGAAAAAGGAACTGCTTAAGTTGTACAAAGACCATAAAGTGCAGCTTCTTATTAGCCAGTTTGTTAGCGAAGAGCTTGATACATTGAATCCGGTTTATGACCCGAAACAGGGTTTTAGATATCCAATTATCGACAAAATCCTTAGTGATTCTTCCAGCACGGAGAAGTTTTTGCAGCAAATGTTTGATGGCGGTGTTCTGGAGAGGAAGCTCTACGACAAAATCGTTTATTGTCCGTCTTGTAATTCAGCGAACCTTTCCATACATTATACGTGTCCGCACTGCAAATCTTTCGACGTTAAGAAGAGCGCCTTGATTGAACACATAAAATGTGGGTACATAGACACCGAAGACCACTTTCAGGAAGAAGACAAACTGGTTTGTCCTAGATGCAAAAAGGAATTAACTAGTCCTGGTGTGGACTATCACAAAGCAGGAGTATGGTGCACCTGCAATCAATGCGGGAAAAGCTTTGACATTCCTGTTCCAGCCCATTTTTGCCGTGAATGCCACGAAAACTTCACTTTCGATGAAGCCATCTACAAAGACATCTACTCCTACACTTTGACTCCGGACGCCGCGAAAGAGGCAAAACTAGGTTGTGTTCTAACCGTCCCCATAATCGAATTCTTGGAAACTCGGGGATTCAAAGTGGAGAGTCCCGGTTTCTTGAATGGAAAATCTGGGACCCGCCACATGTTCGACTTAACTGCTGTTTCTGCTGGAAAAGAAAAGAGCACAACAGTGATTGATTTTGCGACTTCTGATGATGTTGTGTCTGAGCAGTCGGTAATCGCTATGTTCGCTAAGATTTTTGACGCTAATCCAGACAGAGCTTGTCTGGTTGCGATTCCGAAGATGAACGAGAACGGCAGAAAATTGGCGTCGCTTTACAAAATAGATTTGGTTGAAGCAAAAGATCAGAGTACAGCAATAGAGTCATTGAAGTCTTGTGTAAATGAATAAGTTAACTTTCGGAATAGACTGCTGTGTTTCCCCGTTCAGTTACAACTTTTACGGCGTAATTGCCTGTTGGCAATGAAATGTCACCGCGACCATAGGTTTCTGTTTCTGCAGAATTGATGAAGACGCTTATGTCGTAGCGTTGATGGTCTGTTGAGTTGATTATCCACAATGAAACCAGATGAACGGTTAGGCTTCCATCGTTTTGGAAGGTGAACTGTGACCCAGGAGAGGCACTTTCAACGTTGGTTATGATTACGCTCTCCTTCAGTTTTTCCCAGTCCAGTTGGGTCATCTCGTAGTTCCACAAGACAACATTGGATACTATGGCTAGGATAACCACTAGGCTGAGAGCTACCACTATTATGTTGCTGATGCCTCGCCGATCCCGTTTAAGACGGCGCCATGTAATAGTCCACAACTTGTGTTCCTCTCCTAGTTACAACCTTAATTTCATATGCAGAGTCTGCACTCCAGCCGTGGGTGACGTTCAACCAGCCATGTTTGCCCAGTTCCAACTCAAGAGATGTAAACGGTTGGTCTGTACGGTTCACATACACGGCGGCTACCTCAAGTGAAACCTTGCCCACGTTACGAAGATACAACGAAACTTGGTCGCCGTCACCAGTAAACCAAACATCCTCTACAATGAGGCGCTCACCCATGTTGTCATGAAGCCCATCGGTGATAACATAAGTAGCCGTAACGGCGATTGACATACCTGCAACTGCGATAACCGTCATTAAGAGACTGCTCAAGACTGGGGTTATTCCCTTTCTGCTTCGCGACAGTTTTCTCATTTTTTTCTCTCCATTACACGATAAATTTGAAGGCTAGATACCCACAAAGCAACAGGATAACGCTGTGTTTCAGGCCGCCGCCAACGGTTCCTTCACCCATTTTTCCAGCCACGAGGCCTCCACAGAAGGCTTGGATGGCGCTCATGTGGAAAAAAATGCTTCTTGCTTCTTGGGGTGACATCAGCGTAAATTGTCCGGTGGAGAAATCGGACATGTCAACAAAGAATGATTTGAAGAGCATGACGATGGTGAATATGAAGACGAAGAAGGCTACGTAGATGATTGCGAGATACGGTCTGGTCTGGGTTTTGCGCTCAGCGTCAAACGTTAAGGTTGTTTGCACAAATTTCTCCAGAGGCTCAAAAACCTTTTCAACTTTTCCTCCTGACCTCTGGGCTTCAAGAATCAAGGGAACTGTTCGTCCTACCAGGGCGGTGTCAACATGCTTGGAAAAAGATTGAAGTGCTTCTTCAAAGGACACCCCCCAGCTCATCTGAGCCACCATCTTCTTCAACTCCTTGGTTAAAGCTCCATAATCCCTCTTAGACGCCTCCTCCAACGCCTGCGGCAAGGTCATCCCGCTTTTTTGAGCTTGCACTATGCTTCGAAAAAGGTCCGGAAGATGCTTGTCTATCGACCTCTTCCACCGATAGTCCGCGTAATCGAGAACAGCAGGAGGAAAAACGGTGACCACCACAGCTAACAGGAAATATTCATCGAAGAGAGGGCTGTCCCTGAGAAGAAGAACTGCGGTCAGGCATATAATTACCCCTAGAATACCCGAAACGGCCCAAGCAATTTTCTTCTCAAACTTTTCAACTTTTGGCATAATTTCATCTCTTCGGCGAAACCATATCTAAGATAACCAGAAACACCGCCGACCCAACTGGCAAGCCAATGTAGGTCAGGAGTTGCAACATTAAACGGGAATCCAAGAAACCAAATCCCCCGCCCCCCAGCATCGACATAACCGCAAGCATCACCACAAAGATGAGGGACCCCGCCACCATCAGAGTGACGTAAAACTCAGCCAAAACTGCAAGATTGTCAGAAAACCGCTTCAATGCAAGTTTTTTTAACTCCATATATTCTTGCGAGCGGTCTCTGAGGTATTTCATCAAGTTTCCTCCAGAGTAAACAACAGAAATGAAGCCCTCCAGCATCTCTTTGAACCTTTCAGAGGGTGTCCGTTTGGATGTGGTTTCCAATGCTGAAATAACGTCAAAGCCGAAAAGCTCTACGTCCCTAACTACGTTTCTGGCAACGTTAGAGATTGATAACGAGGAGTCAATTTGGGCTAGTGAACGCCATATAAAGTCCGGGGGCACCCCTGCCCCAGCCAAAATGGACATGTACCCGGTGGTGAAAGGCATTTCGTCCTCCAAGTCTCTCTTCAGACTGTCTGCTCTATAAGTTGGGTAAACATAGAATCCTATCACCGTTAAGGCTCCAGCAAACAGGCTCACTCCCGCTCCAAAGAGAAGCGACAAAACGAGAGACAATTTGAAGATGAAGAATAGCAGCAGTGGAACAACAATCATAACTGAGGTCGACAGCAGCAGGGTTGCTAGAATGACTGTGCTGATGTAAGCTTTGAAGTTAATTTTTAACCCCGATTTCTTCAAGTTAACATCCAAATCTTTGAACAACGGCAAAAACTGAGTTGCTCTTCCCCCGACTAGCTGATAGGCAACAACTTGGGGTTTGGTTGCCCCCAACTTTAGCTTCTCTATCCACCGAGAAAAGACGCGTGTAATGGGAGAGAAAAGGCTGCTTGAGGCATTTTTGACGTTGTGGTGGGCTCTTTTGAGTTTCTTTCTTTTTTTGCTTTTGCTCATGATTTTCCCAACCTAGCCTTTCTAAAGACGCGGGTGGGGTCAGCGTAGTAGTCTCTGATCACGGAAACGACGTCGGTGTACTTGCGGATGCCCTTTTTCACCATCCAGTCTAGCACCGTTTTTCTTTTGTTAAGCTCCTCCACAACATCTTTTTCATCAAGCCCCTTACGCTCCATTTTTTCTTTCAATAGGTGGCTATGCCCAGAATACTCGAAAGTGTCGTCTCTCGCATTCCACCGATACACTTCATTGGTTATCAGTTCCCTTGTCTTCGGGTCCAACCCCGCAATCTCTGTCACTGCGTGGGTTCTTCGGGCAGGCTTTCCATTAACTTCGGTTCGCAGCTGGACAGTTATGGCGTCAATCATTGTTAGGAGCGGTTTCGGGATGTTCATCGGTTCTGATTCCAGACGGTGGATAACTGAGCTTGCGGATTCGCCGTGTATTGTTCCCATTCCCAGATGTCCTGTTGCCATTGCTTGGAAAAGAGTGTAAGCTTCCTTTCCCCGAACCTCGCCCACAAGTAGGTAGTCTGGTCTCTGCCTGACGGCTGCCCTCAAAAGGTCAAACAGGGTGATGGACCCGGCTTTGTTTTCGCCGTCTCCGAATCCTGTTCTTGCCACTGATGGAATCCAGTTTTCATGAGGTAAATTCAACTCGGCAGTGTCTTCTACGCTGACTAACTTTAGTCCAGGTTTGATGAACATGGAAAAACAGTTGAGTATGGTCGTTTTTCCGGCTGCAACGCCCCCAGCTACAAGAATGGATGCCCTGTTTTCGATGGCGTACCAGAAGTATGCTGCCATCTCCGATGAGATTGTGCCGAGAGAGATTAGGTCGGAAATGGTTAGGGGGTCGGCACGGAAGCGTCGTATAGTGAATGTTGAGCCTCTGCGGGTAATCTCGTTTCCGTAGGTCATCTGTATTCGGCTGCCGTCGGGTAGGGAGGCGTCAAGTATGGGCATTGCAAGGGAGATGTTTTTTTTCGCCATGTAAGCTAGCCTTACTATGAAGGAGTTCAGTTCTTCGCTGTTTTTGAAGAGAATGTTTGTGGGCAGGGATTCGTAGTCGCGGTGCCAAACGTAGATTGGTATCTTCACTCCGTCTGCTGAGATGTCCTCGATAAGCGGGTCTTTCATGAGAGGGTCTATTTTTCCGTAGCCCAGGAAGTCGCGGATAATGTAGTACATGAGTTTGTCCACGGAATCCTCGTCGATTTTGAGGCGGTAGTCCTTGATTATTTCATGAATTTTTGCTTTAAGGTACTCTTCAGCCTTGTCTCGTGTTCCGATTTCTTTGAGGTTGACGTCAATTTCTTCGACAAGTATGTCTTTGATTTCTTTGAGTTGTTTTTCCTCTTCTTTGAGGAGGGTGGGTTCAACAACTTCGTATTTTATTCTCTGGGTTTTTGGTTCGGTGACTACTGCGGCGTAGACGTAGGGCTCATGGATGGGGTATACCTGTCGGAAAACTGCTGTTTTTCTTTCAGGTATTGGTTTTGACTTGGTTTTCATTAGCCCTCACGTTTACTCCATTTCTTAGTTCTTCCGATAGGGAATTGACTTTTTGAACCGGTTCACGGCGTTCATGACAAGAATATGGGGTATATTAAGACTTAATAAAATCTATGGATTCAAAATCACTACAAAATCACAAGCCAACAAGGGGGCTAAACCGCCCAAAAAGGAGACTCAATCCTCATAATTTCAATAAATTCATTCAATGCTTCAATCTCTTCGGCGGTCAAGCGGTCCTGAAAGTTGGTTAACAAGGTCTTGGCGTGGGCTTCAGGCACCCTAACATAGAATGTTTCTCCCTCATGGATGTGGCGGCCAACAATGGCTTTGGTTACCGAAATGGCTACCTCCATCCCAGCGTTAGCCTCTGAAACGGCTTCGCCCTTGTCCTGAATCTGCATAATTTCTCCAATGTTTCGTCCGTCTTTTTTTACAAGGGTGGTTTTTGGTTTGATGGTGCCCGCTAAAACTTTGACGCCGATAACTGCGGGTTTTGCTTTTCTGAAGATGTAGCCTGGGAGAAATTTGACTTTGGCTGGTTTGACTAGTCTGTCGTATTCTTCTTCAAGGCGGGTTTCCTCTTCTTGTTTCACCCATTGGAGGTACTCGTCGGTGAGGTTGTAGATGGTTTTGTGGTTGAAGATGGGGATGTCACGGTTTTTTGCTTCTTCCTCGGCGTCTGGCAGCACCTTAACGTTGAAGGCTAAAATAACTCCGTGTAGGGGTTCGTTTTCTTTGACCACGGAGGCTTCGGTTACGTCTCGTTTAGAGACGTCGCCGACGTCCGCCACCTTTATGGGGACATCGTTTCGTTTCAGGCTCTCGGCGATTGCTTCTAGAGAGCCTAAAGCGTCGGTTTTTAGGACAACGCCGTCTAGGTCGGTGGCGATTTTGATTTGTTCAACTTCTTCGGAGACCATTTTTATGTATTTTTCAAGTTGGTCTTCGGATGGGACAGCGTATAGGGGTGCGCCAGCTAGTGCTTCTTCGAGGTTTGGTGCTGCAATCTTTATTCCTGCCGCGGCTGAGACGGATTCTACTGAGGAGAATTTGTCTCTGGGGTCTCTGATTTCGTCTAATGGTTTGGGCAGTAGGAGTGCGCGTATGTTGGTTGCTGCAGGTTTTTCTTTGGCGCCGACAACTATGAGGTCTCCTTTTTTGAGTGTGCCGTCGTAGATGATTACGTTGGTGGTTATGCCCAATCCTGGTTCCTCTTTGACCTCCAGAACGGTTCCTTTTGCTGGGCCCTCGGTTGTTCCGAGTCTAGCCTGCAGATATTGTTGGGTTAAGCCTATGAGGACGGCTAGAAGTTCGGGTATGCCTTCTCCGGTTGTGGCGCTTGTGGGGACTATGGCGATGGTTTTGGTGAAGTCTTTTACGTTGTTGAATTTGTCGGCTTTGAGGGTTAGTCTAGAGAAGGTTCCCATAATAGTGTATAGTTTGTTGTCTAGCTCTTGCTGGACGTAGGGGTCTTGGCTTCGGTAGGACGCTGAAAAGGTTTGGTCGTCATGAGGTTTCCATCCTGGTACGCGGTCAATCTTGTTTGCTGCCACCAGAAAAGGGGTTTTTCTTTCTTTCAGGATGTCGATGCATTCGTAGGTTTGGACTTCGAATCCTTTGAGGACGTCGAGTACCAATATGGCGATGTCGGCTACTGCGCCGCCTCTTTTTCTGAGGTTGGCGAAGGCTTCGTGGCCTGGCGTGTCGATGACCAGCAGTCCTGGAATTTGCACGTCCTTTTTTAGTCCCTTTAGTAGGGGTCCGCAGATTTTGGCGAGTGTGTCTACTGGGAAGTAGCTTGCGCCGATGTGCTGGGTGATTCCGCCTACTTCGCGGTCTTGGACTGTGCTTTTTCTGATTTTGTCTAGCAGTTTGGTTTTTCCTGTGTCTATGTGACCGAGAACAGAGACGATGGGCTGTCTTATAGGCAACTGCTTTTCCTCTAGATGTATTCAGGAGTGGTGGCTTTTAGGTTCTACTCTATAGGTTATTAACGAAAAATTTGGGGAAACGCTGTTTCTGTTTTGGGTTAGGTTAGCTTCTGGAGGTGTTTGTCGCATTGGGCGATTATTTTGTCTATTTCTTCAATGTCGTAGTGGGCGTCGATGTCGACTAGCAGCCCCTTTTCGCGGAGGTAGTCAGCGACGGGTTTTGTTTTATTCCTGTACACTTCTAGCCTGTTTTTGATGACTTCTGGTTTTTCGTCTGAGCGTTGGACCAGTCTTCCGCTGCAGCGGTCGCATACGCCTTCGATTGTTGGGGGCACATTTTTTATGTGGTAGATTGCTCCGCATTTTCTGCAGGTTCTTCGTCCGCCGATTCGCTCCATTATGACTTCGTCGGGGGCAACAAAGTTTAGGGCAACGTCGATGTTTTTGAAGTTCATCATGGCTTCTGCTTGTGGAACTGTTCTGGGGTAGCCGTCGAGGAGGAAGCCGTTTTTGCAGTCGGGTTCTTCGAGTCTGTTTTTCACCAGTTCGATGACTGTTTCGTCGGGGACGAGTTCACCGCTGGTTACGTAGTTTTTTATTCTTTTGCCTAGTTCGGTTCTGTTTTTTATGGCGTTGCGGAATAGGTCTCCCACAGATATTTTGGGGATGCCGTATTTTTTGGAGAGAAATCCGGCGTAGGTGCCTTTGCCTACACCTGGCGGACCGAGTATGACGATGTTCATGGTCATTTGCGAAGCCTCTTTTTTAGGTTGAAGGAGGATGTGGTTTTTGGTTAGGCTCTTCCTTTCTCTTCTTTTCCGAAGTATTTTGTCCATTTAACCTTGCGTGAGTCGCGTTTTAGGTCGATGGAGCTTTTTCTGCATTTGCTGGAGCAGAACCACAAAATTGTGCCGTCGTTTCTTACGTACATCATGCCTGTGCCTGGTGGAAATTCGTTTCCACAGAAAGAGCAATTTCTGGTTTTTGGCACCTGTAATCCATCCTTTTTTTTATCTTCTGAGTTTTCTTGCTTCTCGTTCGGTGTCTCTTAGGACAAGTATGTCGTTTGCTCTGACTGGGCCCTTCACGTTTCTGGTGATGATTCGGCCTTTGTCTGTTCCTTCTAGTACTCGGACTCTGACTTGGGTAATTTCGCCTGTGAGTCCAGTTCTGCCTACAACTTGGATGACTTCGGCAGGGGTTAGCTCATCGTGTGTATCTTTTTTGCTCATTCACCGGAGCCCTTCTGTTTTAGTTCCTCGAGTCTTTTGGAGATTTCTTTTATCAAAACTACTGCTTCACCAACGTTGCTGATGGCTGCCGCGGCTGAGGAGACGTCTATTCCTGCGGAGACTCCTAGTTTTTCTTTGTTGGGTACAAATACGTATGGGATTTTTCGTTCCTCGCATAGAAGTGGGAGATGTGCGACAACCTCTGGCGGGTCTACGTCTTCTGCTATGACTACTAGTTTTGCTTGTCCTCTTTCCACGGCTTTTGTGGTTTCGTTTGTTCCTATTCTGACTGACCCGGTTTGGTTGGCTATTTGCAGGGCTTCATAGGCTGCATCTGCCACCTCGTTGGGAACCTCTATTTTTGCGTAAAATGGTTTTGACATATGCCTCACCCTTTTAAGTGCTGACTTTTATCGGAGACAGGGTTTATGAATGTTTCTGATTTAAGGCTCTTGACTCCATGCTGATATTCGGGTTTTGGTGTTTTATTGGCTGTGTGAACTTTAGATGCAATACTTGTGCTGTGCTTCTGATTTTCTGAAAAAAGTTTGTTTTCAACAATCTTCTGCTATTAGGAGCCTAATATGCGTGGCAGAAGTGTGAATAATAGGGGGTAAGAGGGGTGCTCTCACCGTAGCCTGTACCACGCCACCCGGGATTGATCAAATTTTGGCTATCTCATTGTTGAGATGATGCATGTATGGGATTTACGCGTGCAGAGCAGACATCCATAGGTGAGAGCAAAACCAACATCACACCCAAATCAGTAATAAAACTTATGAACCCAAAAACCACAACCGTTAAAATACTAAAGTTTTAGCAAGCAGACACATAAAAAACACAAACACCTGACACACTAATAAATGAAGAAGCTATGCTATTTGCAAAACATATTC
>CBFCZR010000013.1:0-19757 GCA_965602795.1 Candidatus Bathyarchaeota archaeon
ACCCTACGTGAATTGATGGTTGTTTGGAACTGCCGATCAGAACGAAAGAATGCATTCAGGGTTGGATTCACCTCAAACAAGTGGCTACTCTTTGCTGTAGTTGCCTCGGCAATTGTAACAATTATTGTGCCTTTCACAGGCTTGTTCGGAACAGTACCCTTAACCCTTGAGGAGTGGGCCATAGTTGCACCCTTATCACTATCAGGATTGCTGATATTGCCTGAAATCTTCTATAACCGAAAGATTTGGCGCTGGAGATAAACTAGAATAGACGGATTCGCTGCCTAGAAACAGGTAGCTCAAATCCTTTTTCTCAATCTATATCCACATTTCATAAGTGTGATAAGGTCTCAGCGTAAGCATTTTCCGAAGAACAATGAGCAAAGCACCATTACGCTTGCGATTCCTGTTCCACAGTTTTGGTCTCGGTTGCATAAGCAGCGCCATCTTTCTGCAGATGCTAGTTTTCTGGGAAATATCTCAAACAGGACTCTTCAAGGCAACTGAGCAGAACCAGATGATACTATCATTCGAGGTTTTTCTAGCAATCTTTGCCGTGATTTATTTTGTTTATATGTACCAAAAAGTGGTTCGTTCAATACGATAATTTGCGTTGAACCTTTTTTCTAAAGGCTTTCTCTAGTTTTATGAGACACCAATAAAGAGGCATGTTGAAAAAATAACAACTGTTAAATATTTCTCTGTAAGAAAAAGAGGGAACAGAGGTTTTGAGAGGTAAAAATAGTGACACTCAAAAAATTATGTGTAATGGCGCTATGTACGTTCCTTTTAACCTTAGCCTTTGCGGGTGTTGGCAAGTCAGCTCCTGAAGAAATGCAAACTGTTTACGATGAAACTTATGGTGGGTTACGCATCATCGTTGTTGCTCCTGTTGAAGCCTACCCCGGAGAAGACATAACGGTCACTGTGAAAACGAATGTATCTGATGTACAGCAAATTTACATTAACTACCTTAACCTGAAGTTTTGTGGTGCTGTGAACACTACAACAATCGTAACCTTCGAACAAATCACTCATCTTAACAATGTTTTCATATCTTCTAATGAGACACAATACAACATAACGATTCCAGATGACATCTCTCCGGGACTAACCTTTGGCGAAATAAGTTGCGAATGGAGAGCGCTGGGAGTATCATTCGAAATCCCGCCCTCAGGATTCGCTTTAACCTACATTAAAAACACAGAATTAGAAAAGCTTCAAGCAGAATACGATGAATTGAACGCCACTCACCAATCTATGCTCCAAAATTACACAGAAATGGAATCAACCTACAACAAATTGGAATCAGACATCAAAGAAGTGGAGAATACCCGAAATCTGATGTACATCTTCATCGCAACAACCGTTGTTGCCAGCATCACCGTTGTTGTTCTGTTACTGAGAAAACCCAAAAAGGTTTGGCTCTAAAAACCCAAAACTTTTTTCGCTTCCTCGGTCTCCTTGGGTCGCAGTTGCCTTGGATAGTTATAGAGAGGACCACCAGGTCTCTCATTATAGTAGGGGCGGTTGCATCCTGGACACCCTGAAGTTAGAAAAGGCTCACCAGCGTCTATGACCTGCAGCAGTTGTTCCTTAGAGACTCCAAAGCCGGTGAGGCAACCGTTCCTGTCGAATGCCATGTTTTCTAATCGGCTTTTTCTGTGAGTTAAGAGGTAATGGGCAAGTTGAATCCTCCGATAACTGCTTAGTGAGGGCTGTGGATTGTTTTCAAGTGCGGTTCCAGGGATGGACGTAAAGGCGAACAATCCTGGATAGACTCCTGAATCGACACACCATTGTATCGTTTTGCAAATCTCCTTCTCTGTTTCTCCGAGACCCACAATAAGATGCGTACTCACGGAGCCTTCTCCGAAGACTCTAACAGCCTCCTGCAAAGCCTTACGCTGCATCTCCCAAAGGTAAGGCCCGCCCATGTTTCTTCCTTTAACTCTGTCAAATATTTCCTCTGTGGCAGCGTCCAAGGCGATGCTTATCCGATTAACCCCCACATCTGCTAGCATCTTCATTTTCTCTGGGGCTAAGGGCTTACAAGAAACGGATATCGGAACAGCTACCCGCCGCTTGATTTCACGGACAAGAAGCAAAGCCTCATCAAAAACCTGTGGATAATTCAGTGTTTGGATGCAAACCCGCTTTATCGCACCGCCTCGTACGGTTCTCTCTAATGCATCAACTATCTGGTTTGTCTGGAATGTAGGCCAAGTGACTCTGGAGAGCATGTCGGCTCTACCTTTGCTCTCTCTAGCTTGGGGGCAGAATCCACAGTTGGCGGAGCACTTTCCCTTTTGCCAAGTTAGCAGATAGATGGTTGTGGGTTTGGCGTCAAGTTTACCCCTTAACAAGCCGAGCACTATGGCTGAGCCGGTGGAGACACGAATTCTCTCAGGGATAGATGCACTAGTCATTAAGGGGCACCGGATGCTTTGAGTCTATAGTTTAGTAATTTTGGCCTATATTTATCTCTCCCAAAATGGAGCAACTCATGGAGATTTTTATTCTGTAAAGAAGACCTGAAAAACATAAAAGTTCTTATGGGATTGTTACATTCACTTTTTTGATTTTTTGGAGAATTAAAAATATGACTGATGGCACTCGCATAAGGCGCGAGAAAAAAACAGTTGACGCAATGATACGCCTTTACTGCCGCAAACATCACGGAACTGATGATGAACTCTGCCCAGAATGTAAAGAGCTTCATGAATATGCAATGCTACGCTTATCGAAGTGCCCTTTTCAGGAGGATAAACCAACTTGTGCCAATTGTTTAGTTCATTGCTATAAACCAGACATGAGAGCAAAGATAGCAAAGGTTATGCGCTATTCCGGACCCCGCATGCTATTACATCATCCAATCCTAGCATTACATCATCTCTTTGATGGGAGAAAAAAGCCAAAGCCGCTAAAGTAGGTTATTTGATTTGTACTCAAAAGGTTTTTAGAAACCTAGGCTGATTGTAAGCAAGTATGACAAACCTAGACGCTGAAACCGTGTGGCGAATGCCGAAAAAAGAATTGGTTTCGCTAATTGAAGAAGGAAACTTTCTAAACAGAACAGGGAAAATCCGATTCTACGCTCCAAGTTTTGTCTACTACAAGAGCAAATATTTCCGTTCGCCTCCAAACGCTTTTCCCTCTATATCAATCACCGGCTCTTCCTGTGCATTGAAATGTAAGCACTGCAACGGAAAGGTGTTAGACACCATGATTTCTGCCCGAACCCCAAAAGAACTTTTTGATGTGTGTGCAAAACTGAAAAACAGTGGGACGGTTGGCTGTCTCGTAAGCGGAGGATGCCTTCCGGATGGTTCTGTTCCCCTCGGCAAGTTTGTAGATGCCATCGCCCAGATAAAGAAGAAGCTGGGTCTAACTGTTATTGTTCACACAGGGGTAATCGACTTTTCTACCGCAAAAAGGTTGAAGGCTGCTGGAGTTGACGCTGCGTTAATCGATATAATTGGCTCCGACGAAACCATCCGTGAAGTATACCGTCTCGATGTCAGCGTTGAAGATTATGACAGGTCTTTAAGGGCTTTTCACGAAGCTGGGATTCCCTTTGTTCCACACGTGCTTGTTGGGTTACACTACGGCGAACTGAAGGGCGAACTTGAGGCACTAAAAATCATCTCCAGATATTCGCCTTCAGCAGTCATAACCATAGCTTTCATGCCTATCCGTGGGACGCCCATGGAAAAAGTGATTCCGCCCAAACCGGAAGACATCGCCAGAATTTTGGTTTCTACCCGACTACTGATGCCTCAAACTCCGCTGGTTTTGGGGTGTATGAGACCCAAGGGCAAACATCGAATAAACACCGACTTGCTCGCTGTCAGAGCTGGCGTCGACGCCATAGCCTTTCCCGTCGAAGAAGCCATCCAGTTGGCAGAATCCATGAATCTAGAAACATCGTTTTCGCCTCTCTGCTGTTCCCAAATTTTTGAAGACATCAACCGCGATTCTTTCTAGGCAACCACAGATGCATTCTAAGTTAAAGTTTTAGTAACGGATTGAACAGAAAAAAGCAAAAGACGGATAAAACAAAAGCAACATAGACTTCACATTATGCCCTCAGAAAGCGCCATAGATGTTTCAGAGTTAACCAAGTGTTACGGTAAATTGTTGGCTGTCGACCACATCAACTTTACTGTAAAAAAGGGCGAGGTCTTTGGTTTTCTTGGTCCTAACGGGGCAGGCAAAACCACAACAATAGACATGCTTACTGGCGTAACCAAACCCACAGCAGGTACCGCATTAATTTCAGGTTTTGATGTTAAGCATGAACCTATTAAGGCGAAAAAACTGGTTGGAGTAGTACCCGAAGTTTCGTTTCTTTATGACGAGATGACAGCGTGGGAAAACATTAATTTCAGCGCAAAACTGCACAGCGTACCCGAAAAGAAAAGAACCTCTTTGGCGCAGGAGCTTCTCTGCCTATTTAGATTACATGAACGGCGTAACGATCAGGTTGGCACTTTTTCTGGAGGTATGAAGAAGCGTCTGATGATCGTCACAGCATTGATGCATGAACCAGACATACTCTTCTTGGATGAGCCTACCACGGGGCTTGATGTGCAGAGTGCAAGGCAGATTCGAGACCTTATAAAAGAGCTGAACGAAAAAGGGACAACGGTTTTTCTAACCACTCACTACATCGAGGAGGCAGATCAGTTGTGCCAGCGCATCGCAATCATCAACAGAGGAAAGATAATCACCGTAGATACGCCTGAAAAGCTCAAAGACGTAGTAAAAAAAGAAAACATTATCGAAGTTTCGTTTGACAATGCAGCTAATATGGTTGGCAAGCTCAAGGAACTGAGCTGTGTTAGGGATGTGGTTGTTACCGGGGATAAGTTTAGGTTGTATGTGGAAGACCCTGCGGAAACATTGCCTTCACTGGTTCATTTTGCCGAGAAAACTCATCTAAAAATAACATCAGTAAGCACTGTAAAGCCGACTTTGGAAGAGGCCTTCGTCAAACTTACTGGTTTACGACCCGAACTTATGACTTCCGAAAAGGAGCACACAAAACCAAGTTGAGGTTCGACAGATGGCTAAGGCGTGGATTGAAGAAATGAAAAGAGCATTCTATATAGCAGAGAAGGATGTCAGAATCTATTTCTTTAAGGGCCCCAACCTCACCTTCGGGCTTCTACTTCCTGTCGTCTTATATGTAGCATTTTCTATCGGCAGAACTGTAGAACCAGCCTTTGTTATACCCGGCTTAGTGGCGGTGGCAGCATTCTTTGGGGCAGGAGCAATCCAAGCAGTATCTCTTCCATTGGAAAGAAGAACAGGAACGTTCAAAATGCTGCTCACCGCGCCTACCTCATTATCTACAATAATAGTTGGCAAAACTCTTGCCGGCTTCTTCTTCGGCACATTTCTTTCCGCAGTGTACACCTTGATTATGCTGCCCTTTTCTCCATTGCCTAATCTTCTCCCATTTTTCGTTGCGGTGTTAGTCTCATCATTAATGTTCTCAGTCTTTGGGCTGCTCCTTTCAGTGCCTTTCCGGGACATACCTGATGCCATGCCACCAGCAACGGTTGTACGTATCGCTATGGTTTTCATTTGCGGCGTATTCATACCCTTAGAAACAATGCCCGCCTCTCTGCAAACTGTGGCTTACGCATTACCGCTCACCTATTCGGTGGATTCATTACGTCAAGCGATGGGTGGTCCATTGAACATCCAATTTTTTCTCATTGACTTGGCTGTTCAAGTTTTCTTTTTTCTTGTTTTCTTGTTTGCCACCACAAAATTACTCAAGAGAACAATCGAATAACCTACCCTTTTAAGTTAATAACCAATGAATTTTTTATCTGAAGAGAGACGTATGATACTGTATGGAAGAGATATTATTTTGGTTAGCCGCATTCTTTGCCGAGTTGATAGGCACCATGGCAGGTTTCGGTTCTTCCACAATATTCCTGCCAATTGCGTTGTTTTTTCTGGATTTCAGAACAGCGCTAACTTTGGTTGCAATATTCCATATGTCTGGAAACATTGGTAGAATAACGTTTTTCCGACATGGCTTCAATAGACGATTACTGCTAATTTTTGGATTGCCGAGTGTTCTCTTAACTCTCCTCGGCGCACTACTAGTTACGTATGTCCCATCTGATGTGCTGAAACTTGTCCTTGGAGTGTTCCTCATTGTTTTCTCTTTTGCATCTCTATCCAAACCCGAAATCTCCTTCTCTCCAAGCAAAAAGAATAGTTTTGTTGGGGGCAGTTTATCCGGATTTTTCGCCGGACTCATAGGAACTGGCGGAGCCTTGAGGGGTGCATTCTTGACATCGTTTAACTTGGAAAAATCAGTGTATATCGCAACAGCAGCAGCCATATCTTTAGCGGTGGACATAACAAGGATTCCCGTTTACTTCGGCAGCGGATTTCTGCAGCCACAATTCTACTATTACATTCCAATACTGTTCTTGTTGGCAATTTCTGGTTCTTTCACAGGCAAAAAAATTGTGAGCAAAATTTCCCAATCAACATTCAGGAAAATTGTGCTCGTGGCAATTACTCTGGTAAGCCTCAAATTCGTCTACGATGGGATAATCTACTTGATTTAGTTTTTATCGTAGATGTAATCGAGTTTTTTCAGGTTGAATCGCTATGTTTTTAAGATAAACAGTTATCACAATAACGTATCTGACTGAGGTGAAAACTATGGTCAAAGTAGAAGACTATGAAGTGCCTGAAAACTTGTATTACCACAAAGAATACCTGTGGGCAAAGGTAGAAAACGGAAAAGTAAAAATTGGAATAATCGATTTCGCCCAAAAACAACTCAACGATATCGTATATGTCGAACTACCCAGCGTAGGTGACGCCATAACTCAAAATGAACCCTTCGGAACTCTAGAGTCGGTGAAAGCAGTCTCAGACCTCGTTGCTCCTGTAAGCGGCACAGTCGAGTCTATAAATGAAGAACTGGAAGCCAAACCCGACCTGGTCAACGAAGACCCCTACGGTGAAGGATGGCTTTTAATCGTAGCCCCAACAAACTTAGATGCAGAACTAAAAGAAATCATGAACTTCGATGCAGCTGTCGAATGGCACAAAAAACTCGCAGCAGAGGGTTAACTGAGCTATAGGTAAGGGTCTCAAGTTTTCCCTCTTAGAAAACAAGTGGGGCTCTCAGCAGAGTTAGCCCCAGACACTTTTTTTCACTAAAAATTTTTTATCTAGGAATATACAATTAATGTTAAAACAAATAGGCTGGAATCCATAATGGCCAAAATACATAAAGATATACTCAAATTGCTCTCGGAAAAACCAATGACCCTTGTTGAGGTCGCAGAAAAACTCGAAAAAACCGAAAAGAAAACTTACAATGCTCTAAAGAAGCTCTTCAGCGACGGCAAAATCGAAAGCAACGCAAAAACTCGCAAGTACTCACTTGCAAAAGAAAGCTAGAGCATTTTTGTTCCGTTTTTAGCTCGAACTATCAGCTGAGAATAAGATTAATATACAATTATCTGATAATCTGACAATCAGAAGTTGAGGATTAAAAATGACCCGAAAAATAGTTATTATTGGAGCCCACGCTGCAGGGCTTGATGCGGCTTCTGCAGCTAGGAAAACGGATAGAAATGCTGAAATAACTTTGATAACGAAAGAGAAGAAAACAGCATACTCTCGATGCGGTCTCCCCTTTGTTCTGGGTAGACACATAAAAACCTTCGATGACTTGCTGGTCTTTCCGGAAAGATTCTACAAGATGATGAAACTGAACCTTCTAACGGAGACTACGGTGACAAAAGTTGATGCAAAAGAGAAAACTGTTAATATAGAGGACAAGAGTGGAAACAAAGAAACTCTTTCGTATGATAATTTAGTGATAACAACTGGCGCTGACCCCTTCATACCGCCAATAAAAGGACGAGAAAAGAAGGGAGTCTACGTTGTTCGAACCATAGAAGATGGAGAAAAAATCGACAAAGCAATCGAATCCGCTAAGTCAGCAGTCATCATAGGCGCTGGGCTTATCGGACTTGAAGTTGCCGTAGCCTGCCTTGAAAGAGGACTAAAAACCACTGTCGTAGAATTCCTTCCTTACGTTCTACCTGTTCTCCTTGACAAAGAGATGGCTAACCGCGTCCAGAAGAAGCTTGAAGAGAAAGGCATGAACATCATTGTCGGAAAGGGCGCAGAAGAAATCCTTGGAACCGACAAAGTTACTGGAGTTCGTGTTGCAGGAGAAGAAATTCCTGCAGACGTTGTTGTTGTAGCCACTGGCGTAAGAGCCAACACCGAATTAGCCAAAAACGCTGGAGTAGAACTTGGAGAAAAAAAGGGCATAAAAACCAACATGCGAATGGAAACAAACATCAAAGGCATTTACGCTGCTGGAGACTGCGCTGAAACAATAAACCTTGTTACCCTTAGACCCACAATGAGCCAGCTTGGAACCACTGCAGTGAAACAGGCAAAAGTAGCAGGAATAAACGCTGCCGGCGGATACTCCACATTTAAAGGCGCTTTGGGCTCTTGGATTACACGATTGTTCGACACAGAAATTGGCGGAACTGGACTTACAGACTTCTTTGCTGCTCGAGCCGGAATAGAAACCGTGACAGGAACAATAGTTTCCAAAACAAAAGCCGACTACTTCCCCGGAGCATTACCGATCAGAATCAAGATTATCGCAGAAAAAGAATCCACAAAGATCATTGGCGCCCAGATCATCGGTGAAGAAGAGGTAACACAACGCATAAACGCCTTGTCCTTTGCCATCCAAAACGAAATGACACTCCAAGAACTGGCGAAAGCCGAAACCTGCTATGCACCTCCAGTTAACGAAACCTGGGAGCCGATGGTTTTAGCTGCAGAAATGGCACTGAGACGACTTCGATAATCCCCCTTCTTTTCATATCCTTTCTAGGATACAAGCCTAGCCTTTCACTGGGCTAGGCAACTTTTTTTCATCATAATTTTTGTTTAAAAAGTAAACTTTATTTACGCGTGTCATCTTAATCGAGCTTCTTGTAAACGGTGATTCCAATGGGAAAGGAGAAACTAAAGATTGCTTTCTATTGGGCTGCTAGTTGTGGAGGCTGCGAAGTAGCTGTTTTGGACGTTAACGAAAAAATCTTGGACGTCGTTGCAGCTGCTGACATTGTTTTCTGGCCTGTAGCAATGGACATCAAATATAAAGATGTTGAAGCTATGCCAGACAAGAGCATAGACGCTTGCTTCTTCAACGGCGCAATAAGAACAGAAGAAAATGAGAAAATAGCTAAACTTCTCAGAAAGAAATCAAAGATACTTGTGGCTTTCGGCTCATGCGCCAACGATGGGTGTGTGAAAAGCCTAGCGAATCTTTGGGATAGAGACACTGTCTTTGAGCGAGCCTATCTGGAAACTCAATCAACTGAAAACCCAGAAAAAGTGACGCCTAAAACACGTGTCAAAGTCAAAGAGGGAGAACTGGAACTTCCCGAATTCTATGACACTGTGAAAACGTTACCTCAAACTGTGGATGTTGACTACACAATTTCCGGCTGTCCTCCACCTATTCCAGCTATACTGAGCATGTTTAATGCTTTCATAACCGGCAATCTGCCTCCTAAGGGTTCAAGCTTCCTGCCAGACAAGTCAGTCTGTGATGAATGCCCACGGGAAAAGAAGCACACACAAATCACTGAAATAAAGAGAATCTACGAAATTGAGGACGATGGCAAAACCTGTTTCTTGGATCAAGGCGTCATTTGCATGGGTCCAGCTACCCGTGCTGGCTGCGGTTCTCAATGTCCAAACGTTAACATACCCTGCACTGGCTGTGGCGGTCCAGGTCCCCGCGTGGACGACCAAGGTGCTGCAGCTATTAGCGCTATTGCATCCCTCGCAGCCAATTCAGAGGTTGTTAAGCAGATTGTGGACCCCGTAGGAACATTCTACAAGTATTCGTTAGCTAACTCGATTCTCAGGAGGAAGGTGAAGAAATGAAAGAAGTAGTAATAGACCCAATCACTCGACTGGAAGGACATGGAAAAATAACCATATTCCTAAACGACGCTGGAAACGTGGAAAATGCGTACTTCCAAGTTCCAGAACTACGAGGCTTTGAAAAATTCTGTGAAGGAAGACGCGCTGAAGACCTGCCCATAATAACAACCAGAATCTGTGGAGTCTGCCCAGTTGCCCACCACATGGCAGGAGCAAAGGCTCTAGACGCCGCATTCAATGTGGAACCCACTGAAACAGCGAAAAAACTGCGAGAACTAGAGTATTGCGGCTACTTCATCTACGACCACATACTTCACTTCTACTTCTTGGGAGGTCCAGACTTTGTTGTGGGACCTGACGCTCCCGCCGCTAAACGTAACATCCTTGGAGTAATAGAGAAGGCCGGTTTAGAAGTCGCCGGCGAGGTCATAAAGCACCGCGCTTATGGACAAAAAATTACTGGCATAATCGGAGGGCGACCAACTCATCCTGTGAGTGCTGCTATGCCCGGCGGTATAGCTAAGTCTCTTAACGAAGAGGAACGTCAAGACATCGAAAACATGCTTAAGAGCTGCCACGAATTCGCCAAGTTCAGCCTGAAACTTTTCGATGATATTGTTCTGAAGAACGCTGACTATGTGAACCTGATTACAAGTGACCCCTACAAGTTGGAGACCTACTACATGGGTACGGTCGACAAGGACAATAAGGTGAACTTCTATGACGGCAAAGTTCGCGTGGTTGATACGCAAGGAAAAGAGTTCGTGAAATTTGGTCCAGAAGAATACTTGGACATCATCGAAGAACATGTTGAACCGTGGACTTACGTTAAACTTCCATATCTGAAGAAGATTGGCTGGAAAGGCTTCGTTGACGGTCCCGAAACAAGTCTATATCGGGTCGGTCCACTTGGAAGACTCAATGCCGCTGAAGGTATGGCAACCCCGCTTGCACAGGCAGAATACGAGAGGATGTATAAGACTCTTGGCGGAAGACCTGTTCATGCAACCTTAGCTTTCCACTGGGCAAGACTGATTGAGCTACTGTATGCAACCGAAAGAGGGCTAGAGCTGATAACGGACAAGGAAATAACCAGCAAGGACATCAGAAACAAGCCTGGAAAGCCAGGAGAAGGCGTTGGAATAGTTGAAGCTGCAAGAGGCACCCTTATTCACCATTACCAGTTGGATGAAAACGCTTTAGCGAAGAAAGTCAACTTGGTTGTAGCAACAACCCATAACGCGCCGGGCATCTGTATGTCCGTGAAGAATGCTGCGCAGGGTCTCATAAAGAACGGCGAGGTCAATGATGGATTGTTAAACAAGGTGGAGATGGCGTTCAGAGCATACGACCCATGCTTCGCCTGTGCTACACACTTTGCCATCGGCGAGATGCCCTTAGAAGTTAACATATTTGACAATGAAAAGCAACTGATAAAAACTGTAAAAAGATGAGGTGATGAAAAATGGAACAACCTAAAATTGGAGTATTCTTATCTGACTGCGGAAAACAGCTATCTGAAATCCTAGACTTCGATGCTTTAACAAGCTTTGTGAAGACTGTCCCGAACGTAACTCTTATTGCAAGAGGCAGCGAATTCTGGCGAGGCAAAGGACTGCAGACTATCATAGATTCCATAAAAGACAAAAAAGTTAACCGTGTCGTTGTAGCTGAGAGTCTAACAAAAATAAGTGACATAAACATCGCCCAAGCAGTTGAAAACGCAGGTCTCAACCCCTATCTTGTTGAAGTAATCGACCTCAAAGACCACTGTGTATGGCCCCACCAGAAAACACCAAAAGAAGCCACTGAAAAAGCCAAAGCCATGCTTCTAGCAGCAATTGAACGGGCAAAGCTTCTTGAACCCATCGAGAAAATTGAGTTTCCAGCCAAAAAATCTGCTCTGATTATTGGCGGAGGCATCGCTGGCATGCAAACCGCTGTTGACTTGGCGGATTTAGGCTTCGAGGTGAATCTGATTGAGAAGCAACCATTTCTCGGTGGTTTATCTGCTCGTGTTGGTAGATTCTTCCCAACCGACGACTGCGCTATCTGTATTCAGCCTCCCTCTTCTGACGTGAAAACCATAACCCATACTTCCCGTAAGTGCGTGTATCGTTCAGGCTTCAGCGAAATTCCTAACCTGAACATATTGACGAACGCTAAGGTTGTGGCTGTTGAGGGCGTTCCCGGAAACTATAAGGTTACAATCGAAAAGAAGCCGCGGTATGTTGACGCGGATAAATGTGTAGCCTGCGACAAATGTGTCTCTGTTTGTCCTGTGGAAACCCCTGACGAATACAATGCAAACCTGAGTAAACGCAAAGCAATCTACATCAACGTTCCCACTGTTCACCCGCAAGTCTACGTTATTGACGAGGACGCCTGCAAGTTCCATGACTGCGCCAAATGTGTTGAAGTTTGTCCAACAAACGCCATTGACTTGGATCAGAAAACTGAGCAGGTAACCTTGAATGTGGGCAGCATAGTTGTTGCCACCGGGTTCAGGGAGTTTGATACCAGTGCCATAAAGGAATATCATTACGACGATTACCCAGACGTCATAACCAATCTGGAATTGGCTAGGATGATTGACGGTTTCGGCCCAACAGGCGGCGCTATTGTTCGACCTTCAGACGGCAAGCCCGCCAAGAAAATCGTTTTTATTCAATGTGCGGGTTCGCGAGACAGGCGATACAATCCTTACTGTTCAGGTATCTGCTGCATGATTTCATTGAAAAACGCGTCTTTGATTAAAGAGGCTAATCCTGACGCCGAAGTTTCTATCTGCTATATAGACATCCGAACTACTGGAAGAGAGCATGAGTACTACTATGAGCGAGCCAGAGAGATGGGCATAAAATTCGTGAAGGGAAGACCAACCGAAATTTATGCTGACGAAGAGAAAGACAAGTTGATTGTCGATGTTGAGGATGCGCTTCTCAAACGATTCTTGGACTTGGAAGCTGACTTAGTTGTTTTGGCTTCTGCAATGGTACCCGCTGAAGGAACCGAGGAACTTGCTGAAATTCTGGGTCTTGATTTGGAAGCGGACGGTTTCTTCAAAGAATACAACGCTAAACTGAGACCAACCGAAACTAAACAAAAGGGAATTTTCCTCTGTGGAGGAGCAACCTTCCCGAAGGATGCACCAACTGCTTCTCTGCACGCTCACTCGGCAGCCATGAAAGCAACCAAGTTCTTGACAAGCGGCAAAATAGTCAAGGACCAAAGAACAGCCGTAATCAATCAGGACTACTGTGGCGACTGCGAATTCTGTCCAGTAATCTGCCCCTATGGCGCCATCAGTTTGGAGCCTACAACTGAAGACCACTTCGTTGCTCAGGTTAACGAGCTTCTTTGTGAGGGATGTGGCGTCTGTGTGGGAACTTGCCCACTGAACGCTATCGAACTTAGGCACTCTAGACCAAACCAGATGGAAGCCCAGATTAAGGCTCTCATGTCAATGAATGGAACATCGAAGCCTCTGGTTCTAGCCATCTGCTGCCAAGAATGTGGTCACACTGCTGTTGACTCTTCAGGTATGGCTAAGATGCAATATCCCGCCAACGTGAGGGTTATGAAGGTTCCATGTGCTGGAATAGTGCGAGTTAACCAGATTCTTGAAGCCTTCAAAGCTGGCGCCCAAGGCGTTATGGTGGTGGGGTGCAAGAGCGACGGCTGCCACTACGAGGTGGGCAGTGAGAATGCTGAGAAGAAGATGGACAGTGCCAAGGTACTGCTGAAGGAATACGGAATAGAGCCAGAAAGGCTAGAGATGTTCAAGATGGTGTATATTGAAGGCGCCCAGTTCGCGGAGGCTGCAAAGATGATGACCGAGCGGGTGACTAAGCTGGGTCCATTAAAGTTGATGGTTACTGAAGGAGGCGAAACATGATGACACAAAAAACGGAAAAAACTACAATATCCTTCTCTGACGAGGTTACGAGCCGTCATGGCGGAGAAACCTTGACTGCATGTTACCAGTGTGGAACCTGCGCCAGCAGCTGTCCAGTAGCCAGACTTGACTCCAGCTTTAATCCCCGAGAAATCATCAAACTATCTCTCTTAGGCGCGAAGGAAGAAGTGCTCTCCAGAGACGCCATATGGCAGTGCTGCTCATGCTTCAACTGCCAAGAAAGGTGCCCCCAAAACGTTGAGATCGCCGACTTAATTTACGCTCTGAGGAACATCGCACTAGAAGCTGGGCACTCACCAAACATTTACTCCGACTTTGCGTCAGCTCTCATTGCTGAGGGACGGATTGTTCAGATTTCCAAGTTCGTGGAAAAGAAACGCGAAGAATACGGGTTACCGCCCCTTAAACCGGTGGGCGTAGACGACTTGAACAAGATTCTCTCTGCAACTGGCTTTACTAAACCAGAAAAGACGGAGGAGTCAAAATGAAAAGCTACGTTCTATTCCTCGGATGCACAATACCTGCACGACAACCAAACTACGAACTGTCAGCAAGAAAAACTCTTGAAAAGCTAGGCGTCGAACTTGTAGACTTAGACAACTTCACTTGCTGTTGCCCTCCGCCCATCCAGTCTATTAATTTGGAAAGCAGCCAAGCCGTAGCAGCCTACAACATCTGCTTAGCCGAAGAAGCGGGATTGGACATTGTTGCCTTGTGTAACGGCTGTTTCGAGTCTCTTGCAATGGCTAACGCGGCCCTAAAGAAAGACAAGAAACTGAAGGCACACATTAACGAAATCCTAGCAGAAGTCGGTAAAGAGTTCAAGGGCACAATCGAAGTGAAACATTTCCTTCAAGTCCTGATGGAAGAAATTGGGCTTGAAAAAATCAAAGAAAAAGTCGTTAAGCCCCTAAGCAAACTGAAAGTAGCACCATTCTATGGATGCCACTCCCTTAGACCCAGCAAACTGCTACAGCTAGATGACCCTGAGCGACCAACAATCTTCGAAAACCTAATTGAGGCTCTGGGTGCAGAAAGCGTTGAGTACCGCGACAAGTTGAAGTGCTGTGGAGGTCTGCTGAAAGGCATCTCTGACGACACAGCACTTAGCCTCGCCAGAGACAAACTAGTAAAAACAACCAAGGCAGGCGCTGACTGCATCAGCACTCTATGTCCTTTCTGTTTCGTTGCCTTAGACATAGGACAGCTCCAAGTGAAAGCGAAGTTCAAAGAGGTCTATGACATGCCGATCATTCACTATTCGGAACTTATTGCTTTGGCTCTGGGTGTAGCCCCTGAGGAGTTGGCGCTTAGAAGCCACAAGATAAAGGCCGATAAGGTTCTCGAAAAGCTCGCATAAGCAACGAACATTCGCGGGTTTTTTTGCTCCCGCTACGTTTCTTTTTTCTTGATTTTAAAGAATGCAATAAAGTTAATATTATATAACTCATTACAATGCAATCCAGAATAAAGGTGACTAAAATGGTGAATGCAGCAATAAATGGATTTGGAAGAATTGGGAGGCTCCTTTACCGAGCAGCCCTTGAAACAGATGCAGACATAAACTTTGTAGCAGTAAACGACCTAACTGACGCCAAAACATTAGCGCATCTACTGAAAAACGACACTGTCCACGGCAAATTCCCCTTCGATGTAAAAGTCAAAGAAGGAGCCCTTGTTGTTGACGGCAAAGAATTGAAAATTTTGGCACAACCAGACCCCGCGAAACTACCTTGGAAAGAAATGGGCGTCTACGTAGCAGTTGAATCAACAGGAAGATTCAGAGCAAGAGACGCAGCCGCAAAACACTTGGAAGCCGGAGCAGAGAAAGTTCTTGTCTCCGCGCCGATGAGTCCCGCAACCAGCGCTGACCTGACAGTGGTTTACGGAGTAAATGATGACCTCTATGATCCGAAAGAGCATAACATAATCTCGTTGGCTTCATGCACTACTAACTGTTTGGCGCCAGCGGCAAAAGTTCTCAATGACACCTTTGGAGTCGAAAAAGGTCTCATGACTACAATTCATGCTGTAACCAATGATCAGAGACTTTTAGACATGCAACACAAGGACCTTAGGCGAGCCAGATCAGCAGCCTTCAACATGATTCCAACAACAACAGGCGCAGCCAAAGCAGTTGGTTTAGCCCTTCCCGTACTTAATGGAAAACTGAACGGCATGGCTATGCGTGTTCCAATACCCGACGTCTCTATAGTTGACTTGGTGGCGGTACTGAAAAAAGAAACCACAGTAGATGAAGTCAACGCAGCGTTCAAGAAGGCAGCCGAAGGAAAACTGAAAGGCGTCCTAGCCTATAGTGAGGAGCCACTGGTTTCATCGGATTTGATAAACAATAGTAACTCAGCCATCGTAGACGGACCATTAACTATGGTCATGGGAAACTTGGTTAAAGTCCTTGTCTGGTATGACAACGAGTGGGGCTACTCCGCTAAGATGGCACGGATGATCGAAAAAATCTGCAAGATGGCCTAAACCGGAAAACAACACAAATCTCAAATCCAACCCTTTTCCTTTTTTTAGATAGGTGATAAAATGCCAAAATTCTTGACAATAGATGATTTCAATCTAAAAGATAAAACAGTCCTTGTGCGAGTGGACTTTAACTCGCCACTTGACCCAAAAACCAAGCAGATCATTAATGATAAAAGAATCCGCGCCCACGCAGACGCAACAATCAGCGAACTGGTCAAAAAAGGCGCAAAAACCGTAATCTTAGCCCACCAAGGCAGACCTGGAGACGCAGACTTCATCCCCCTGAATCAGCATGCTGAGCTTCTCGGCAAAGCATTGAACATGCCCGTGAAGTATGTGGATGATGTTTTGGGAGAAGCTGCCCAGAATGCCATCAAGGCGTTGAAGAGCGGAGAAGTTCTGGTCTTAGGAAACGTTCGAGGTCTCCCATACGAGCAAAGTAAGGGGACTCCTGAGGAGCACGCTAAAACCGAGTTCGTGAAGAACTTGGCTCCTTTGGCAGACGTTTTCATTAATGACGCGTTTGCTGCGGCTCACAGAGCTCACGTGTCAATGGTTGGTTTCACCGCTGTTTTGCCCAGTGCTGCTGGCAGAATAATGGAACGTGAACTCAAGGCTTTGGGCAAGGTTCTGGAATCTCCTGAAAAACCCTCCGTCTTTGTGATTGGCGGAGCAAAAGGTGACGACTCGTTGGATATATCACGGTATGTGCTAAAGAATGACATAGCGGACCAAGTTCTAACTGGCGGTGTTATAGGCCACATTTTTCTGGTAGCCACCGGTGCGGACCTAGGGAAACCGAACATGCAGTTCTTGGAGAAGAAGGAACTGATGGGTCTAGTGCCGGGCATAAAGGAACTAATGAACCAATATCCCGGGGCGATTGTAGTTCCCGTGGATTTGGCTATGGAAGTGGACCAGAAACGAAAGGAGATAACTGTTGACGAACTCCCCACAGACTATCCAATCTTTGACATCGGAACAAAAACCGCAAAGAAATTCGCTGACATAATACTGAAAGCCAAAACAATAGTGGTCAGTGGTCCCGTGGGCGTATTCGAGAATCCAGAGTTCAAGAAGGGCTCCCAAATTGTTCTTGAGGCGGTAGCAGATTCTGAGGGTTTCTCTCTTGTTGGCGGAGGACACACGGTCGCTGCCGTAGAAAAATTGGGATTAGCTGACAAAATGTCCTACGTGAGCACTGCAGGAGGCGCATTGATAGAGTTTCTCATGGGGAAGCAGCTGCCCGGAGTTGTTGCTCTGGAGAAGGCAGCCGCCAGAACCTAATTCTCCCCCTCTCTTTTTTTTGGATAAGTTGTTCTGTTATTTTTTGTTTTGTAGCCAGATAGAGCTTTTTAGCAAAGCATATGTAACGCCTGTTAGCAGATTATTTTGGGTTTAATCTTGTGCTTGATGATCTCATAGTCCAGCTGTTAATCCTTGTTGCGTCATTAGTTGTTTTGGCTTTTTCTAGTCACTACACCATAAAAGCCATAGAGAAACTTATCGAGTTAACTGGCTTAAGCGAGATGTCTGCAGGATTTATCCTTCTCGCCACCTTAACTTCGGTGCCTGAAATAATTGTAGCACTCTTCGCCATTCTTGAAGGTGAAGCTGGAATAAGCATAGGCGATATTCTGGGCTCAAATGTGTTCAACATCGGAGCCGTTCTAGGAATATTAGGAATAATGGGATACCTCAAAACATGCTGCACAAACCTTTTGTCCGATCTTACCGACATCCTCTTCATCACGTCTTTGATTCCTCTTCTTCTGGTAATCTTTAATGTGGCAAGCCCAGTTGTCGGCATAATCCTGTTGGCAACTTTTGTAGCCAACACATATTTCATGGCAAAAAAGAGGACACCTGCTGTTGAATCCAACGGGTTAGCAGCCCCTGCTGAAAGAGAAGGTAAAACAAAAGTTATTTTGATGTTGTTGGTTGCCTTGGCAGGTGTTATTGTGGCTGCTCGCCTCGTTGTTTCGTCCGGCATCAGCATTGCAGCCACTCTTGGGGCTCCGCCAATCTTGTTGGGGGCAAAAGTTCTTGCCATCGGCACCTCTCTTCCGGAGCTTAGCACCGATTTTACGGCTGTCAGAAGGGGGCGTGTTCACTTGGCAATCGGAGGAATCATCGGCTCTAACCTCACAAACCTTACTCTTGTTTTAGGAATAGTCCTTTTGGTTGCCCCCTTTGCAGTTGACATGGCAATCTTCACAGAAATCCTTCCATTCCTTCTGATAACCACTGTGATATTCTGGCGTTTTCTCACCAGAGGCGGAATCTCCAAAATTGGTGGCGCAATACTGTTAGCAGCATACCTATTATTCCAAATAATCATCTGATTAGCTAGAATCAGCGGGTGCGCAGAAAAAGCTGATAACGTCGCCAAAAGCTATATTTATTAACTAAAGAGCGAGACTATTCGCTGATTTATGAAACCGCTATTTTGAGGGGATGCTGACATGTCCGAACCTTTCGTGGTGATTACAGCAACCGGAAAAGACAAACCGGGGTTGACCACTGAGCTAACAGAATTAGTCGCCAAAGCGAAAGGGAACATCGTTGACATCGAAGCGTTCAGCATGAGGGGGCTCTTCGCAATCTTCATGATAGTGGACTGCCGCGACATATCTATGCCATTCGAGAGTCTTAGAACTCAAATCATGGACATCGGAAAAAAGATAGGCTTAGACGTAAACATAGAACCCCTACCAGCAGGACGACGAAAGAGCGGCAAGAAACTTGTGCTCTTAACAACTCTTGGAAAGGACAGACCAGGTATCGTGGCAAAGATTTCTAGGTTTCTTTCTGAGAACAATGCGAACATTGAGCGGATACGGATGATCGCTTATGGAGAATTGAATGCCATGGAGATACTCATAGACATAAACGACATCACAGTTCCCCTCGAAGACTTCAAGGAAGCCTTGAACAGAGAATGCAAAGCGGTTGGACAGGACGTTGTTTTTCAGAAGGACACAGTTTTCCGGAGACCCAAGAGGCTGATAGTCTTCGATGTAGACGGCACGCTAATCGACGCTGAGATGATCGACGAGCTGGCTAAGGCTGCTGGGGTCGGCGGAAAAGTCAGCGAAATCACCTCAAGAGCCATGGATGGGGAGATAGAGTTTAAGCAGGCGCTCAAAGAGAGAGTTCGGCTCCTGAAGGGCTTAGATGTCACGGTTCTCGAATCTATTGTCCAAAACTTGGATGTAACTCCTGGCGCTGAGGAACTGATAACCGCCCTCAAAGCCCTAGGCTACAAGGTAGCCCTTATTTCTGGAGGTTTCACTCAATTTGTTGAAAAGATCAAGGAAAAACTCGGCATCGACTATGTCTACGCCAACAAACTCGTAATTGAAGA
>CBFCZR010000014.1:0-19080 GCA_965602795.1 Candidatus Bathyarchaeota archaeon
CCTAAAGGTTGAACCGAACTACAGCCTGAAAAAACCCACAATCACGTACGGCTTAACCGCGCTGCTTGTAGTAACCTTTGTAGTCTCGGCTGTAGCAACAACCCTGACTTGGACAGAAGTTTTCGCTGCAACTTTCTTTGTCGGCATAATCATAATGATGTTGCAGGCGGTTTTGGAAGATAAGAAAACTTGGACTATGTGGATAATCTTCGGCGTGTTTGTTGCCAGCATCGTTTCAGGCCTATTCGGAGTAGGCGCATTGACGGGTTTCGGCGACATTCCCATGGACGTCTTTCCAACCGTGTTTTTCGGGTGGGTTTTCGGCGACATCATTGTCCTGTCAACAATCGGAACCACATTGATGGTAACCTTAACTCCGGCTATACAGCGGACCCGCGCTTACGTCAAAGGATACTTCTCTTAAGCTGCTGTTCCCTTGTTCAAGATTCTTCTGTTTCTCAGATAGAGCAGTGTGTCAACACTAACCATGGTCAGGTTGATGGCGTAGAAAACGATGACAACGTCAGGGTGATAAAAGACTTTGTGCAAAACACCTGCAAGGTAACCAACCCAGACAACCAACAAAAAAACAAGACTTTTCCCCTTAACTGAATGGGAAACAATAGATTTGTGGATAGAAAAAGGCCAAGCAGCGCCGAAGCAGAGAAGCATAACAAGCTCAAAAACACTCATAGGCATCCATCTCTTCTGTTTTAGGTGAATGGTAAGCGGTTGTGGTATCTAACGTTTACTTTTGTTATTTCAGGTTCGCCCGCTCAAAAACTTGTAAAGCGCAATTATGACTGCTAAATATGCAACGGTTCTGATCACTATTAAAACGGCTTCTAAAGCTTCTTTAAAGCCTAAAATTGTTGCCAGATGGGAGACGCCGAATAAGCCAAAGGCTATGCCGACGTAAAGTGGTATACTGTTGCCCCCTTTTTTGTACCCCAAAAATCCCAAGACGAATATGATGATGCAAAGCACTAAGTTGATGATGTAGATGGGGTCCAATATCAATGTCATGAAGTATACCCGTCACGAACTTTCTGGTTCACGCTATTAACATTTGCCGCAGTTAGTTTGAACTGCCTAGCTGTTATTTCTTGACCATCTTATATGCAAGGTATATTATTGCCACAATTACTATCCAGAACACAATGTCAACCAGCAGATATAGTCCAGACCCGTAAAGCGAATAGTCGTCCGGAGTTCCGGGCACTATGTAGGTGACTTTTTTCAGCCAGAGCATGGGTAAACCGTAACCTGTTATCGTTGCGCCTAAACCTACAGTCATATCTTGAGAGTACAACGCAGATGCCAACGCAATAATTATGCCGCATACAATTAACAGCAATATAGTTGTTATTTTCATTTTATCACCCTCCCAATTTCGTGAGGTTTACTCAAAGGTTCTATCTAAAATACATGAGCTTTGCGGGGTGACACTGATTCTTGTTTTGTCCAGAAGCTGATGTGTGTGCATGAATTTTTTTGTCGATTAATGACGTTTTTGTGTTTTCATTCGTATTCGAGACGCTCAAAGTTGTATTTCTAGATACAACCTTAAGTTATAGTTACCGCGTTTTGCTTTTAACATTTGCGGAACGCATCCACAAGGCCATCCTTAACAACAAGTCAACTCAATGAATGAGACTTGGCACAAATAATTGTAAATAGGAAAACGGTCTAAACTATTGTTGAATGAAATGCATTTCAGGTAAGGCATTAGGGCTGTTTCAGCCAATAAGCAGATTATCGAAAAAAATAGGTGAAAATGATGAAAACAAAAAGATTGGCGCTACTGTGTCTTTTGCTGGTGATGTCTGTTAGCTCTGCGGTTGTTGTGCAGGCAACAGGTCTCATGCAAAGTTTCAGGAGTGCAGAAATGGCTGAAATTACCGTAAACATGGAAACTGTTTCTCTCATACTTACTGCAGAGGACAGACAAAGAGTAGTAGACATTGTATTAATTGATGCTCAGATTCAGCAGATACTTGCGGCTGCAGACAATTACACAATCGAAGTCTCTGAAGTCTTTGACATACACGAAGTCAGTTTTGACCTAGACGTAGCAGGCAATGGAGTGGCGCTTGTTCCACGAGAAGGCGTTGCACAGGCGACTATAACAATCAACAACGATTACGGTGAAGAGTTTGGTGTGCAAGTGGTCAAAGTTACAGTCAACTTAGAAACTGAACAGATTACAGAAACTGATGTGCAGCCCGAAACCGTTAGACCAAAAATCGAAGACGGCATAGTTCCCTTAACTGAACTTGTTAAGAAAGCTTCAGCGTATGACGGCGTAGTCGTTACAGTATCCGGAGAAGTCAGCTTGCTTGGAGAAGTCTTTGGTTCACTATTCGAACTTGACGAAACAGTGACAGTGTTCTATGCACATGCAGCAGGAGTAGTCGACGTATCCAACATCGAAAACGGCGACACAGTAACAGTGACAGGCAGATTCGTTGCGCCAAACACAATATACGCAGAAAGCATCGAAAAAAACTGAGAATGGGGGCATGAAAATGAAACAACACACAACATTAACCCCTCCACTTTTTTTGCGCACCCCACAAGTTTGTGAGGCATTACAATGAAGGCGACACCAAAGACTGTGATTATGGCAGTTTTATTTGCAGTGTCAGCGTTCACGTTTGTCGGCAAGCTGTTGATGCCCACTCCGATTCAAATAGTGATTCCCGGAGAAGAACCAATCGTTGTGGGGCAAATCTTCAGGTACACACAGTTTGACGTTGCAATCATCAGCATATCCACAATTGTACTAGCAGTTAGCAGCTTCTATTTGCTGTCCGCGAACTCTGGCGACAACCAGAACATTCCGTCGATTGTTGTTGAGAACCGTGATGCTTCAGAGCTTGACGTAAGGTTTGCGCTTCGTCTCTTGGATGGCGACAAAAGAAGGGTCTTCAACGAGATAGTGGAAGCTAACGGGGAGATTCTGCAAAGCGACCTGCATACTCAGACAGGCTTTTCGAAGGCAAAGATTACACGTATATTAGATTATCTGGAGCTGAAGGGTCTAATCATCAGGAAGAGCTATGGGATGACCAACAAGATTGTCATAAACCGAAACGGGCACATGGATAACGCAAAAGAGCCGTAAATTGACTACATGAAATATTAAAGGAACAACAGCAACAAAAGCTACTGGAGAAACTCATGAAACGGCAGCACCTAGCAATCGTACTGTTCACCGTAGCGGTAATAGCAGTTAGCGCAGTCACACTGGTTTTGCTAGGCAACACTCCCGTTGACAGTGAACCAGTGCACTACACCTACAATGTTGTTAACGTGTATCCTCATGATGAAGCTGCTTTCACGCAAGGACTGGTTTTTGATGACGGCTTCCTGTATGAGGGCACAGGACTCTACGGTCAATCAACACTGCGCCGCGTAGAATTGGAGACCGGCAACATAACCCAGCTTCACTTTTTACCTGACAGCTTATTCGGCGAAGGCATCACAATTTTCGAATACAAAATCATCCAACTAACTTGGAAGTCAGGAAAAGGCTTTGTTTATGACAGAAGCTCCTTTGACTTGCTGCAGGAGTTCGAGTACCCCATTGAAGGGTGGGGAATCACATATGACGGCAGCAGGCTGATAATGAGTGATGGGACAGCAACATTGTATTTTCTGGACCCAGAAACCTTCCAGACTACAGGTCAGGTTGAAGTGTACGACGAAGAGCCTGTAACATCGCTTAACGAACTTGAATACATTAATGGACGGGTCTATGCGAACGTCTGGAAAAAAGACCAGATAGCAATAATAAATCCAGAAACTGGGAATGTCACAGCGTGGATAGACTTGAGCGGCATCAACGATGAAGAAAAGACCACATACAATGTGCTCAACGGAATCGCATACGACCAGAACGGGGAGAGACTCTTCGTGACCGGAAAAAGGTGGTCAAAACTTTTTGAAATCGAACTAATTCCTGAAGAATAATATTTAGCGTATGTTAGAACGTTTCTTAATGCAGTTTAGCTTTCTAGTGTGAACTGGAAAGCGTTACCAACTTCCGCCGGAACCTCCGCCTCCAGAACTTCCGCCACCGCCCCCGCCACCTCCGCCGCCTCCGGAGCCCCATCCACCGCCGCTTCTACCGCCCCATCTACCGGTTCTACCTCTACCGAGACGACCGCCAACCGCTATCATGGCAACCACAAAGATGACTATAAGCGCAATAACCCACCATGGAATCTCATCATCGGCAGGCGGTTCTGCATTATCGTAGATGTATCTTCCACGTGTAGGCATCTTTTCGGTTTCAGCGACATTCGGTATCTCCTTGGCGAGGGCTTCAACAGTGGATTTTAGTCCTTCGCCGTAATTTCCTTCCTGAAACTTCGGAACCAAATATTCTTCCGCTATCCGCTTGGATTCAATGTCTGTTATGTAGCCTTCTAATCCGTAGCCTATTTCGATTCGCCATTCTCTGTCCTCCATGGCAACCAGAATCAGAACACCGTTATCTTTTTCCTTTTTTCCGATTCCAACCACTGGACCGCTGGGCGTATCCAATGGTAACTCGTTGAAGATGTACACTCCAAGCTGGACTTTGTCATTGATTTCGGTTCCATCCTTTGTGATGCCATGACCGTATAGGGAGTCTAGAACATAGATGACTATCTCCGCCGTGGTGTTCGTGTCAACTTCAAGAAGATAAGATTCGATGTCACTTCTCCAGTCATCAGAAATCACCTGCCCATTAACTGACGGAACAGCAGCTGGAATCGCCCCTACAAAAGCAACTAGAATCACCACTGATAAAAATGGAAGAAGAGCTTTGCTTGGCACGGAAAGCATCTTAACGCCTCTATGTGTGGTCTGCTAAGCTGGTTATACTGTTGGAGGAGTATCAGCCCCTGATGTAGCCTCGAAAAATTCTCTAGCTTCGAATCCCCATCCTGATGCCCAAAGATTTGTGGGGAAAGTCCTTCGTGCCCTGTTGTAATCTCCTACAGCATCGTTGTATCTTATGCGTTCTGTGGAAATCCTGTTTTCTGAACCTTCAAGTTCAGTAATCAAGTCTTGTACAATAGCTGACGACTCCAAGTCAGGGTAAGCTTCAACAATTACTCTGAACTGATATATTCCCTCAGCAAGATTATTTGATGCATCAACTATAGCGTTCTCGTCTCCACTCGCCTGTGCTTCTGCCCATTGGCTTCGAAGCCTCGTTATGTTTTCGAGTATCGACCCCTCATAGTCTATGTACAATTTAGCAGAGTTCACAACATTTGGTATCAGGTCAAACCGTCTCTGCAAAACAGCCTCAACATCAGCCCATGTTTCGTCCACTGTCACTTCAAGCTCAACTAGATTATTATATGTCTGGAAGTATAGCGCCGCAAAAATGACCCCAACCACCACTATAACCGCAATAATTACAATTGCAATAATCCATTTGCTTTTCATTATAATCCCTGAATAATTGGAAAATCAGAAAGTAATATCCTTTGCGGAAAAACCCTGCAATAGCGATACTCTAAACTGGAAGAAAAACCTCAAAAGAAAAATGGAAAAGAGGTGGATGTCCTCTTATTCTTCTAGGATTCTGTTTGCTTCTTCGCCGTAGGCGTCCATGACGTAGGGTATTCCGGAGATTTTCGCTGCCTCTTCTGTTAATGCCATGAGGTCCTTGCGGGATATTGTGGACAGCTTGAAGTTTCTGCTTCCGGCCATCAACTGCTGCAAGCCAACCTTGAATTTTTGGCTGTAGGTGTAGAGTCCAACAGCGCCTAAGGGTATGTTCTTCATTTCTGAACCAAACTTTTCCTCAAGCTCCGCGTAGGCAACAAAGATTTCGTTAACGTCCGTTCCGTATTTTGAAACCGTTTTTGGCAATTTGTCCTCTTTCAGCCATTTCGCTATGTTCTTTCCAACCATGCCCGGAATCATCAAGCCTCTTCCCATACACACCGCCTTAACGTAGGGGTTGCCCATGGCAATTGCCTTGAACACTCCATCCTCTGTTGAGAAACCGCCAGCCATGGCAATGTCAGGAACCTTCATGCCTTTTCCTTTAAGTTTTTCACAGAACTTGTAGGTGAGACACTGCAGATAGAATGTTGGAATTCCCCACTCGTTCATCATTGGCCAAGGACTCATCCCTGTGCCGCCAGGAGCGCCGTCAATTGTGAGGAGGTCTAATTTTGCTTCTGCGCCATAACGTAACGCCATAGCCAATTCTACAGCAGAGTAAGCTCCAGTTTTCAATGTAACGCGTTTGAATCCTAAGCCTCGGAGACGGTCAACTTCCTCCAAGAACGCCTCTTTAGTTACGAAACCTAACCGAGAGTGGCGCTCAAATTCTTTGATAGCCCCCTCATTGAACGCTACTTGGTTCTCTTTCAGAGTAGGGTCAGGCGAAACAACGTAGCCTCTCCGTTTAAGCTCAGCAGCCCGCTTCAAGCTTGGAACCTTTATTTCTCCACCAATACATTTGGCACCTTGCCCCCACTTCAACTCAATAGTCTCAAAATCATGCTTAGAAGACACATACTCTGCCACTCCAAACCGAGTGTCCTCAACGTTCATCTGGACAAGCAGTTCACCATAGCCTTCATGATATTTTCTGTAAATTTGGATTCGCCGATCCATTTCAGGTGATTTCGTAATCTTACCGTTGCTGTCCAACACAAGACCGGGGTCGATTCCGCAAACGTTTTCGCCGCAAACAAGCGTGATACCTGAGATGGCTGCGCCTATGGCAAAGTGTTCCCAGTTTTTCCGCGCAATTTCGGTGGAGCCTAGGGCGCCTGTGAAGATGGGTATCCGCATCTTGACTTTTTTGTCCCATCCGTACTCTGTTTCGGTGTCTACGTTGGGGAAAAGAGCGGTGTCAGGGTCTCCTTTCGTTCCTTCGGGAAGGCCTTTTGCGCCTCTTGCATAGCCTTGAATGTTTATGTGGGAGTAGTCTATGGGGTAGTCTTTGTCTGCACCCGCGGTTATTTCTCCGAAGGGTCCAGGGTAGAGTACCTCACGGCCTCTGAATGATGATAACCAAATTTCGCAACCGCCTCTACATCCATCGACGCATCTTGAGCATATCCCGGACGTGGGAACAACGCTCTTGGATCGATTGAATGTACCGGTTGACTCGTCAGCGTTTGGTCTTCTTAAATTCATTTTGTTTCATCTCCGATTTTTAATACGTTCTTATTACGGTATACGGCAACCTCTTGCCCCCCATTAGAAGACTGTTCTTATAAAGTTTTTCAGCCAAACAGCGTTATTTACGTGAAACATTCATCTTAGCATATAGACAAAAACCGTAAACCTGAACATTCATTCAGGATTACAGACACATGTAACATTTGTCATCGTGAACAGAAACAACTCGCCACATCGGGCACCGAAATTTCTCTTCTTGGCTTTAACTGTTTTATTTGCTATTTTTGGCAGTTGGGGCACAGGTACACGTGTCCTCCGCCCATGCTCAGCTTTTCTATCAGGGCTCCGCATCGGGGACAGGTTTGCTGTTTCATGTTTGGTCCCATGGCTGGGGTGTAGCCGCCCTGCTTTCCATACATGTCTTGGAACTTGTCTTTTCCGTTGAGTCGGATTCTCTCTTTAACCACAAATCTGATGGCATCGTATAGGCTCCGCTTTTCTTCTATATTCAGTTCTGAGGCTTTCCGTTTCGGGTGAATTTTGGCCCGATACAGGATGTCTTGGAAAGTGCTGTTGCTTATGCCAACAAGGATAGCGTCTTTTCCAACCAGCACCGACTTTAGCATTTTGTTGTGGTCTGCCATCATTTTCGAAAACCGCTCAAAAGTGAACTCTTCATCGGCGGGTGAAAGTTTCGTGGGGTCGAAGTCTCGTTTGTAGACATAGGAGCGCTCCAGTTCATCATCTCTGAGCGCTTGGATGACGCCCATGCTGATTAACCTGACAGTCAACAGTGTGCCGTCGCTGAAGTCGCAAATGAAACTTGGGAACGTTTGTTGCATCTGGGTGATAGAAGATTTTGCCGCCGTACTCGGGACCCAGAATCAGATTGGCTCCGTTGTCGAATTTTATGCGTATCACGTTGCCCCTAGAAGCTACCGATTCGATTTTTCCGTCTACAAGCTGATTGAAGGACGTTAAGTCCTTGTCCATCATGCCAATTCGTTGTAATCGTTCACAGTCTTTAACTAGAAACGATTTTACACGTTTGCCACTGAGCTCTTGGTTCATTTGTTCAGCAAGAATTTTGGCTTCTGGAAGCTCAACACTCATCAGATAACCTCCAATCCCCCAACCTACTCTGGTGTTAGCTGATATTTAAGCTCCGACCCTGGAAGAACATCAAACGGTTCTAGCCGACAAGCAGCTCTTCAAAAAGGTTCCTCCGTTTAGCAACAATCAACACCGCAACAAGAGCCGCCATGATAACCTGCATATACAAGGACCCAAGGGGGTTTCCGAGAGCGAAGTAGATGGGGCTGGGTGTAGCGGTTGCGGGGAGGAAAGGCCATAAAAGCGGGTTATACGGGTGGTTTGTCACATCTAATAGAACATGGGAGAGGTTGCCAATAAGAACTGAGAAAAACACGGCAAAGGAGAATTTACATTTGCTTTTGACTCTTTTCTTGTCAACATGAAAGAGACGGCTTACCAGAGACGGGTAAACTTGAACTGTGACTATTAGGGCAAGAAATGTTCCGATGGTGGCTGAACCCAGAAGGCTGTGCAGAACCATGTGGGTGGGAACTTGGGTTCCAAACAACAGAACCATGAAGGGTACCTCAATGTCGGGGAACATGCAGCCTACAACCAGCCCGGGCAGACTGAAGCGTTTGTCAAGCTTGTAGATGAAGTAGGCGATAGGATGATGAAGAGGAGTCAGAGGCAAATCTAAGCACTTCCCGTTTTGGGTAAGAATGTTCGTTTTTGCTTATAACTTGATTTAAATGCGTTTTAGAAAAAAAGAGAGGGGGTGGGTGGTGGGTTTTATCTGCTAGTCGCTGTTATTGCTGGAAACAGTACGTATTTGCCGTGCGCGTAGTTTTCTCCAAAGAGACCCGTAGCTTTCCAGTTGCCGCACCGATACTTGCCCCAGAAGAATTCTCCGTCGTAGAATCCTGCAAAGACGCCTTCACCGTATATTCCCCAGCAACGCTTGCCTAGGTTGTCTTGTCCCACAAAATAGCCGTCTCCAACAAAGCCCCACATGATATGCTTGCCATCGTGAGTATACAGCAGGAACCTAACTCTATTGCATATTAAGGAGTCAGCTTCTTCGTAAGTTCCAGGCACCCTTTCTCTTAGGGCGTCAACGTCAATTCCTTCCAGATCGCCATCGTCAGTTTCGTCAGTCACACCATTTTCTGGCAGTTCTCCATCTTCAGGAATTACGGCGGCTGGAGACACTTCTTGTGCAGAAACAACATTAGGTTTCACTGAGACCGCATTTGCACGTAACTCTTTTGAAGCATCCGTATTCTTTGCTAACGTTGTATTTGATGCTAACACTGAAGTTGCCATTATTCCGACGAGCAGCAGCGCCACCACAACCATAGAGACAACGATTTTCTTTTTCATCTTTCACACCAAGTCTGCAACTGTGGACAGGGCGCAACTTTAAGAAACCCATGGAAAGGCGTGGAAAAGCAATTTCAGATCAATCTGGACGGTTTCCAGGAGAGAATTATTCTTTGAGTGTATATTTTCTTTTTACGCGTATTAGGTTCTGTCTTCTGAACTTGGTTCTTTTTATGATGCCCATTCCTTCCAGCCTTTTAACCAATCTCCAAGTGGTTGTTCTCGGAAGCTTAAGATAATCATAGAGGTCCGCCTCAAAAGCCTCACCATTGTTTTCCGCCAGAAATTGGATCGCCTGTTTTTCTTCCGGCAACAACTCCTTGTGCGCAAGAAATATTCGTTCAGCATCTATTCGCCGCTTTTTCTTTTTAATCTCAACAACTTGAACTTTCCTTCTCGACCGGACAAAAAAGAAGCCAAAGACAACTATGGATGCAATTACAATAATCCCTAAAATTCCGTAAACGAGCCATGGGTCAGTTTCTTCAGATGGAGAAGCATCGTCTTCTTCAGCCTCGGCTATTGCTTGGGTCGCCAAGTTCAGTGCTTCCGAATAATTTCCGTTGTCATAGGCGCTGCATGCTTGGTCAAGCAGGTCTTGGGCTTCGCTTAATCCCGCGGTTCTTCCTTCATTTTGGGCGTTGGCTATTGTTTCTGTCGCTTCATTCATTTTGGACTGGGATTGGGTTGCTGTTTGGTTGATTTGAATCGCCAAGTTTTTTGCTTCGTATCCCAAAGTTTCGGCGTCTACATAATTTCCGATGTTGAAAGCAACGTTTGCCTCTTGATGTTTAGCCTCAGCTTCTGTGACGTTGATGTCTAAGTTCTTGATCGATAGTATGATGGTTTCAGCTTCATTCAGCACTATTTGTGCGTGCTCTTCGGTTCCAACCACGCCTATAACATAGGTTACCTCGATTAGGCTTGCGTTCATGAGAAGTTCCATCCTGTTGCCGCTGGTTTCTATCGTTTCTGGCACTTTGTTCAGGCTTATTATTGTGGTTTCTACGGGCAGGATTACCCGTGTGTTTATGGGCGCATCTATCGTTAGAGTCCAGTATCTTCCCTCTTTTGAGGTGAGGTCTTGGGTTAGATATGTGAATTTGATTTTGTCTGCGCCAAGGCTGTAAACGCTGATTGTGCCGTTGAATATTGTGTAGTCTAAGGGCAAGCCCTCGTTGTCTACGATTAGAAGGTCTTCCAGAACTTGGCCAAAAACTGTGATGTTTTGGGTTGGAAATGTTGGGTTCACCTGAAGTGTATAGTCGACGAATACGAAACCGTCAGGATAAGCTGTTAACAGCAGCGTTTCTGGTGTTGTCTCCTCTGAAAAGCATGGATGAGCGCTTAGGGTCAACATAAGAAGTAAAGTGAATAGTATAATGGCGGATGCCCGTTTTTCATTCAATGGGCTTTCACTTCTCTTGCAAAAGGTGTTAGTCTATACCTAAAACTTTTGTGTACTCTAAATTCAGGACTGGAGCCCCCTTCACCTAGACTCTGTGTTTTCTGCTTTGGTGAAGCTTTCAGTTGTGGGCGCAACCGATGTTGGGGTTGCGGCTACTGACGCTGCGGCGCGGCTGGATTCTTCCTCCCATTTTTTTGCCTCTTCAAGCTCTTCAATCGCATCGTCAACATTATCTTTTTCTATCAAGTCTCTGGCGTTTTCAAGGTTTTTTTCGGAATTGTTCAGTGCGGTGATTGCGTCTTCTTTGGCTTCCGTTGTTAAGTTTGCAGATGCTGTGATGTTTGCTTTGGTTGCGGATACTCTTATCTCGGCTGCTTCCAGATATTTCTCAGTGTTTGATGCCTTCACACGATTGGTTAATCCTTCGAGGGACTCCTTCAAGTTTTTAAGTAATGTTTTGGCTGTGCACAGTTCTTCAGCAGCCCCCTCGAGGTTCATGGCAGACAGTTGTCTTGTAGCATTTTCCAAGTGTTGCTTAATCTCTGAAAGTCTATTCTCGATTGCCGTTGTGTTGTATCCTGATGTCGCAGCTTTTTCGGTCAGGTTTTCTAACCTTTCGGTGTATTCGATGGTTCGAGTTATGTTGGTCTTCAAACCGATTATCTCTTCAGCGGTTACCTCTGTTTCTGTTGGTTCAACTGGCGAGGTGCTCTCCAGTATTCTTAAGGCCTCCTCAAATTTCTGCATCGCTTTAACAGCCTCACCGCTTGCCTCATCATACTTCTCTTGGTTCATGAGACTAGCTGCTTCTTCAGCGTGTGCGAGAGCCTCGGTATAGGCTGTTTCTGCGGTTTGCGGCACTGCAATGTTGTGCACATCGAGTCTACTGAAAGCCGCAACTATTGTTATGTTGCTGTTGCTTAGAATGTTGAGGAGTGATTCAGCCTTTTGTTTCTGGTTGTCGTTTGTTAGAGCTAATGCTGGGTTGAAAACCGTAACAGTTATCGACAGAACAAGAGTTAGAAGAACGATTGTCGCCACTTTTTTTAGGTTCAATACTTGATTTCACCCTCCAAGAGATGTACATTAGTAATGAAGTATGGTTATTTTAGGAAACCCGTGAAAAGAGGTGAAAAAGACGTCCCGAGCGGGAATCAGGTTGCTTTTGCTTTGGTGAGGTTGAGGATGCCATGGCAGTCGCATGCTGTTCCGATGGCTAGCGTGAAAGGTTTGTTAAGCTTTTCTAACCGTTTCAGGATGGAATACAATTCTTTTCCATCTATGGCTCCCAATCCACCTTTCAGTTGCCTTGACCTAAGTATTGCTGAGGCATCCGTATGATTGTAGACACCGAATTCCAAGAGTTTGTCCATGGAAGCCAGTTTAGGTCTGCCAGTTACGGCACAGAAATCCTTTGGAGGCATACAGTTCTCTCTACACCGCATATGAGGCGGCATGTAGCTGACAACTATAACCGCAGAATCTTGGTCAACAAACGAAACCAAACTCTTGGGAATGTTCTCTAAAACTCTGGGAACAACCCTTCTGTAAGGCTCCAGCCTGCAACCGCGTTTCGAAAGCCAGCCAGCCACAACTTTGGCAGCAGCATTACCGGGGATAGCGGTAACCACCAAATCAGGCACTTTGGTTTTCAGAAGAGCCAGCAAGAACTCTACCGCATCGCCTAAAAGAAAAGCGGCTTGTCCATCCGCCAGAGAATCTACGACATCCAAACCTGCAGCCTGAACAGTCACTTCTGACTTTGCCGTGCAGTCAGGGTTTATGTCAGCCACCAAAACTTTGCATCCCTGAGATTTCAGATACTGGAGAGCGTTTGTGCCAAATTTGCCTCCGCCCATAACAAAAGCCCGTTTGCCCTTCAGCCTCATGCGACCTTGTAACATAACTTTCAGCTCTTTCTAGATAACACCCTTTTTTCAATGTGCCGCAACCTATAATGCTTGCCTCATCGATGGAGAGGATGGAAAGCTTCATTTCAAAGAAAAGAAATAAATGCCCTAAGTTACTTTGAAACAGTCCTGAGCGGTTGTAGTCTAGGTTGGAAGGACATCAGCCTGCCAACCCACAAAGGCAGAACGCTGACGACCCGGGTTCAAATCCCGGCGACCGCACCACCATTCCATAAAACAGAATTTTGAAAGTTTATTTAATAGAGAGAAAATTCATAAAAGAGGTTTACTGCATTAATTTGCGGTTAGTCTGATGTGCGGTTGTGGTCTAGCCTGGTAGGACACAGACATCTGGTGTAAGCCTTCCAAGCCTGCAATCCCGGGTTCAAATCCCGGCGGCCGCACCAAACCATTCTTACAGAGGCAACTTTAGGTTTCAGGCTGCGGTTTTCCAAGAAAAAAGTGCTGTTTTCAACAATGTACCTCTATTAGTATTCTGATATGATTTGGTCTATTGGTTTGTGAAAGGTTATCAGCGAGTTTACTGTTTACCTTGTTGAGTTTGATAATAGCATGGATTGGCTGGTGTTTGCTTTGCTGTGCCCGGCGTTCTGGGGCTTGAATAACGTTTTCTACAAGTTTCTTATGACCAAAAAGTTTCGGAGCTATTTTTCTATGCTGGCTTTTATGGGGTTCGCAGATTTCTTTTTTGCCGTGGTCATCTGTTTGGTTACGCCCGCCCGCTTTGTTTTTCCGTATGTGTTTTTTGCTATGGGGGTTGGTCTTATGCCGCTACTGTCGTTTTGGTTCTACTCTAAGGCTCTTATGGTGGAGGAGATTTCGAGGATAACGCCTCTATTCCAGTTTATACCCATATTCGTTGTTTTCCTGTCGGCTATATTTTTGAACGAAATCTTAAGTGCGCAACGATATTTTGGGGTCGCCATAATCATAATTGCCTCAATATTGATTTCTTATAGAGGCTCGGCAAGCGGAAAGTCGTTGTCTTCTGCGCTTAAATTTATGATGCCCTTCACTTTGGTTCTTGCTGTACACAGCATTCTAGAGAAATTTCTTTTAGGCTATATGGACTACTGGTCGGTGTTCTTCTGGAATATTTTGGGTGCTTTCTGCGGCAACTTAATCTTGCTAGCCTTTTCTAAGCCACGCCGAGAAGTTGGTGAAGCTGTTTCTGGTGTTGGAAAGAGAGGCTTCTTTGTGGTGTTTGTGGGTGAGGGAGTGTACTTTTTGGGCACAATCTGCTGGCTAATCGCCGCATCTACGGGTTACGTGTCTTTAGTTTCCGCATTTGCAGGCTTACAGCACTTTTTCGTCTTCATCTACGTGCTGCTGTCAAGCCTATTTGTGCCCCAACACCTCAAAGAAGAGATGACCCGAGGAGTAATAGCTTTGAAGATTTCTGCAATAGCCCTAATGTTCGCAGGAACATGGCTAGTAACCGTATAAGCTAGTAAAAGTATTGTGAAAACGAGCGGCTCCTCTTTTTTGCTCCAAAAATATTCTGGCTTATACGAAGTGGACGGTGTTTACAAAAGGTATATTCATCATCTTAACGTAATAATGGTGGGGCGAGATAAGTGCCTGAAAAAATGAGCCATAAAAATCATGACAAGTCTGGTCACAAGCGGCATGTTGAAGAATTCAAAAGAAAATTCTGGGTGTCTCTCATCCTCACTGTGCCCATTTTGCTTCTCTCAGAAACAATTCAGAATTGGTTTGGTTTCACCCTCGAAGTACCCTTCCAGAAGGAAATCCTATTTCTCTTATCCTTGGTCATATACGTTTATGGCGGTTTGCCCTTTCTCAGGGGAACAGTTCAGGAAGTAAAGAAAAAGCAGCCTGGAATGATGACCCTAATAGGCACAGCAATATCCGTCGCCTTTTTCTTCTCCACCGCTACCACTTTCTTCATTGCCGGAAAAGACTTCTTTTGGGAGCTAGCAACCCTAATCGACGTAATGCTTCTGGGACACTGGATAGAAATGAAAAGCGTGCTCGGAGCTTCCAGAGCCTTAGAAGAGTTAGTGAAGGTGATGCCCACCACCGCCCATCTAGTGAAAGACGGAGAAATCGAGGATGTTCCGCTTTCGCAACTGAAACCAGAAGACCTTGTTCTGGTTCGTCCAGGAGAAAAGATTCCTTCTGACGGCGTTGTAGTTGAAAGCGAATCCTATGTAAACGAAGCCCTGCTAACTGGAGAGTCAAAACCTGTCCGTAAAGAGACAGAGGATAAAGTTATTGGAGGCGCCATAAACGGCGAAGGCGTCCTGAAAGTGAAAATCGAAAAAACAGGCGAAGAAACCTATCTGTCCCAGGTAATCAGTATGGTGAGGCAGGCTCAGAAAAGCAAATCTAAAACTCAGGACTTAGCAAACAGAGCAGCCGCCCTCCTCTTCTACATAGCCATCACTGTAGGCGCAGTAACCTACGCCTCATGGTTTCTGCTTGGGCATCCTGAAATAGCCTTAACCCGCTCAGTCACCGTGCTGGTTATCACGTGTCCCCACGCGCTTGGCTTAGCTATCCCCCTTGTGGTCGCCCTCTCCACATCCATAACCGCAAAAAGCGGAATCCTCATCAGAGACAGAAAAGCCTTCGAAACCGTCAGAAACATAGACGCCATCGTATTCGACAAGACTGGAACACTAACAGAAGGAAAGTTCGGAGTCAGCGACGTCGTTTCCTTTATTCCCGAAGACGAACTTTTGCAACTTGCAGCCAGCGTGGAGCTTAACTCAGAGCACATAATAGCCGCAGCCATTGTTGAGCACGTAAAAGAAAAGGGCATAGAACTTCCAGAGGCAGAGGAGTTCAAGGCGATACCCGGCAAAGGAGCTAAAGGAACAGTCAACGGCAAAGAGGTTCATGTGGGAAGCCCCAACCTAATGAACGAACTGAACGTGGAGGTTGAAGACAAAAAAATTAAGTCTCTTCAAGAGCAGGGCAAAACCGTTGTTTTCGTTGTGGTTGACGGAGAACTTGCTGGCGCATTTGCCCTCGCTGACAAAATCAGAGAGGAATCTTACGAGGCAGTTAAGGAACTCAAGGAATTGGGGGTCAAGGTTTACATGCTTACTGGTGATGCTGAGGAAGTTGCTGAGTGGGTTTCGAAGGAACTGGGAATAACAGACTATTTTGCTCAGGTGTTACCAGACCAGAAGGCTGAGAAGATCAAGCTTCTGAAGGAAGAGGGAAAGAAAGTGGCTATGGTGGGGGATGGAATAAACGATGCTCCTGCTCTTGTCACCGCTGATGTGGGAATAGCCATAGGTGCAGGAACTGATGTAGCCATAGAAAGCGCGGACATAATTCTGGTGAAGAACAATCCGAGGGACGTCTCCAAGGTTGCGGGTCTTTCCCAGAAGACGTATTCTAAAATGGTTCAGAATTTATGGTGGGCGGCAGGATACAACATTGTTGCCATCCCATTGGCGGCGGGAATACTGTTTAATTTCGGCATAATCTTGAGCCCAGCCATCGGAGCCTTACTCATGTCCCTGAGCACAGTAATCGTTGCCGTCAACAGCCAGACTCTGAGAAGATACGAACCAGAAACAACAGACACAACATCTACTGCCCACGAGAAAGACTAATGATAATGGCTGATGATTGCTGACTACTTTTCCAGTTTTGTAACGCCGTCAGCTTTACCTAAATAGACTAGGTCTGCCATTCCAACGAAGAGACCTGTCTCGATTACGCCGGGGATAAGCTTGATCCGCCGATTCAGTTCTTCTGCATCGGTTATAGGTCCAAAATCCACATCGACGATGTAGTTTCCGTTGTCTGTCACCACGGCGCCAACCTTTCCTTTAGACTCCCTCAGAACAGGCTTTCCATCCAGTTTCTTTATGGCTGCAGTTGCTGTTGCCAAGGAAAAGGGCAAAACCTCCACTGGAACTCGGTAGTCTGTCCCCAGTTTTTCCACCAGTTTCGTCTCATCCGCCACTACGACAAACTGTTTAGATGCTGAGGCAACAATCTTCTCTCTGGTCAATGCTCCGCCCCCGCCCTTAATCAAGTTAAGTTGCTTGTCAATCTGGTCAGCGCCATCTATATCCAAATCCAGAACAGGATTCTCATCTAAACTGGTTAAGGGTATACCTGACTGCAGAGCCAGCATCATAGCTTGACTGGAACTTGGAACTCCCAAAACCTGTAATCCTTCCTGCAGCATCCGCCGCCCTATCTCTTTGATTACATAAGCGGCTGTGCTTCCACTGCCCAGCCCAACAATAAATCCGTCTTCCACATGCTTAACCGCTTCCAAGGCTGCCCTTCGCTTAGCTTCTTCTCTCCAAGTCACCTTTTCAGGCCTCAGTTTCCATTTGCCCAAGCCGCTCCAAAACCTTTTCCACCTCAGATTTAATCTGGTCGATTCTCTCTTCAGCCTCACTTTTCTTCGGCTTCGAGGGCTTCCGACGCTTTCTTTTAGTTTTCTTAGCTTGAGAAGACGGAGCAGCTGGCGAAGGCTTAGGTGGCTCGGGTGTTGGCTTCATGCCCAGATTCAACCTTAAGCCGCCTATTTTCTGGTTTATCTCGTCGAAGCGGTTATTGAATAGTTTGATTAGGTCGTCTTGCATGGATTCCAGTTCGTGGAGGGCTACAACTGACTCTTTTTCGGTGATGGATTCTTTTATTTGTCGCATCCTCTGCTTGTAATTCTCTGCTAGGCGGTCTCTCTCCTTATCGTCTATTTTTCCTTCGGCCTGAGCTTCATAGATGCGTCGGATGCCGAAACTGAGGATTTCTCTCTCCACATCTAATGTTCTGAGTTCCTTTCTGGATTTCTGAGCGTCGAAAGGCGTGACCGTGCGTTCTCCTTTCAGGGGCGATATATCGGCAGCTTCAGGAATTTTCAGCGGTTCTGTGCGGGTGGTTTGTTTTTCGCGTCTCATAATGTAGATTGTTATCAAAGCTACTATAACTGCTCCTAGTGCAATCGCGTATGGCAAGACCTCAGAAATCACGAGGGTTCCTTCTCCAACCAAGTTCCTTTTTTTATTGTTGTATATAAGTTTGAGGAATGGGTTTCTGAAGTTTTCGGTTGTTTTTATGCAAAAACCCTCTGTAGACCCCTAGAAAGACCTTAATGGAGGAGTATCTGACAAATCGGAGGCGAAAAAGTTGATAACCAACGCAGTGATGTTGGGGGGAGAAAACTCTTTCTTCGATTGACCTTTTTGTGCAGGCTTGCCTGTTAATTTGCCATCTAAGATGAAACAAGTATTCATTTAATTGTTTCACAAGTTGTCAGTCGTTTAACCCAGATTCAGAATTAGACGTGTATGTAAGAGTTATATAGAGAGACCTCTAAAACAGTCTAATTCTAAGTTGGAGTCTGATTAAATGCCATCAAACATTGTGGAAAATCTTCGAAGGCGCACCATAAAAACTTTCATGGATATGCTGGTGTTGGCTGAGCTGCAAGAGAAAGCCCTAAGCGGCTACGACATCATCACCCTCATCCACAAAAGATTCAATGTCCTGGTAAGCTCAGGCACAGTCTATTCCCTCCTATATTCGCTGGAAAGGAAAGGCCTCGTGAACGCCGAGATGGACCAACGGAAACGAGTCTACACCCTAACGGACAAAGGAAAACAAACCCTAGAAACCGTGGAACGAGCAAACGCAGAAATCAAAGGCCTTGTACAAAATCTGATATCAGGCAACAAATAGTCATCATTGAATGGCTGCTCAGACTCTTTGGTAACATTAACGACATTCCAACAGTAACTCAGATACATTTTTGTGTTGTATCCTGCTTGGTGGGATTCAAAACTGAAACCGGTAGACGCACTAAGATACGAATAACACAAAATTTATCTCTCTTGGCTTTCCACAAAAAGACTGATAAGCATAATCAAATTTGACAATTAGCCAGTATTGATATACAAGCCAGATAGACTAAGGTGCTGCTATTAAGAGTTGTTGTACTTACGTGTGTGACATACGTTGTGTCAAACCAGCGAAAAATGGAAATCACTACGTACCATAAACAAGTAAATTAGATCGAGTTAAGAGCTTTAATTGTCGATTGTGACGATATTCTGAAACGTCTACCTACTAAGAAAATAACCTCATCAACGTTTCTACTTTTGACTTCATGATAAAGTTGCTCTAAATAGCTTCTTAACCAATCCAACCACTGACTATGAAGTTTCTTCAATTTCAATT
>CBFCZR010000015.1:0-19065 GCA_965602795.1 Candidatus Bathyarchaeota archaeon
ACCAAGATAAGGGACGGAATTTTGGCTCGAGAAATTTCGTCTGCCAACCGTTCAATTGCCTTCAAGTCAGGAGTCAATTGTTTCTCTTTGTCTGTTATCACAGAACCGCCTAGCTTCAGAACAGTTGGCTTATTGCCCATTTTTTGCACCATTATTTCGTTTTTTACCAAATTGGAGATATTTCAACAGGCTACTATTTTATGGTAACAACCCCGTTTTCTATCCGAACAGTGTCTCCAGACTTTATTTTCGAGATATCTATCTCATCAACACAGGGTATCTCCGAGATTATTGCGCCCACAGCAACCACCGTTTCGCACTCCCTGTTTATCATTCCAGCCGGAGCCACCCCGCCCTTCTTCAATCTGTAGAGCGTGTAGGACCCAACGGTTGAGCCTTTACCATTCGGAAAAACCAAAATTTTGCCTTTGATTCGTTTTCCCTGCAGCTCATGCCCCTTCTCCAATATCTCACTCGTTTCAGGGTCTACTCCACCATAGAACGAAATCGGCTGAGTGGTGGTTAACGCTTCCCCCTCTGCAACTCCCCTAGAAATTATTCTTCCTTTTAACTCCATTTTCCTTTCACCGCAGCATCAATACACTCTTCCAAGCTTCCCATCTTGGTCAACATCTTGTTATGTCTAGAATAATAACATCCCTTCGCGGAGGTTGTGGCAACGGTCCTAAATCTTCCCTTCAACGGCGCTACCGCCATGCAGGTGTCGCAGGCAAACTTTCCTCCCGCCTTCTCTATCGCTTCAGTGTAGCCTCTTTTGTCCGCCAGATGCTTCATGGACCTTGAGGTTGCAACCCAGAATTCAGTGTTCGGAGATATCTTTTTGTCTTTCAGCATGTCAGCAATTTTTGCTATCTCTTTGATAGATGCGTGGGGGCAGCCTATACACACGAAATCGATGTCTTCCGCCTCATCGTTGATGGCCTCGTACGCTTCCTGTATGTCCCTATCCTCAAGAACAATCTTCTCTTCTGGAGGCTGATATTTCTCTGATGCCGGAGTTATTCCCTCCATGTAGAACAGCGGCTTGGAGCCGAAAGTCACCACAGAAGCACAGAAAGTCTTCAGCTCATCTACATTAGCATCTTTTATGCCCGTGATGTAGGGAATCTTGTTCTGCACCTGCTTTCCAACACAATAGCCAAGTGCGCCCCAATCCGAGAACTTCGACAATTCTGCTTTCACTTCCACATGAGTGTTTGGAACCCTGTTCTCGTCCAAATGAAGACCATAACAGGGCGTTTTTCCCACAAACGCTGCTGCAAGAGCCGAAGGGCCACCTTCCCTGTTTGTTTTAGATCCGATAACAGAGTTGGCAAAGGTAACCGCAGAAGATTCTGACCAAGCAACATGTTCTCCGTATCGGGGTAAGTTGCCTATCAAGTAGGGCGTGCAGGTGCAGGAGATGAGTATCCCCATCTTCCTGAAAGCTTCAATAACCAGATTCTGTTTTCTTGCGAACTCGGGGTCAATTCCGAGATTTCTCCAATCTTCCAAATCCATTCCTGCAGGATTCAAGGTGGTAAGCACTTTGACTTTTCCGTCTTTTGCGAGTTCGTTCAGAAACTCTAGACCCGCATCTCCGAGGTTATGGTAGGACACGCCCGCAACTTGCACTGACCCCACTTCTATGAGTTTTTCGGCGCCGTAAATGTTTCCGAGGGCAACAAGTATCTCCATGGACTTCTTTACTGCGTAGCCCTCTTCGCCCTCCAGCATCTTTTCTTCATTTTTTGTCAGATACATACAATCACAGGAACCTGTTTAACTCAACATTTCAGCATTTTTCCTTTTAAATCCTTTACCTGCCCCTCTGAAAAGCTTGATGCGCCTAACACCATCTTTCAGGTTCCGGCTTTTCCCTCAACCTTTTTGGATTCCTATCTTCGTTCTCAACACTTTGAAGCCTTCATCTTCCATGGCAGAAGCAACTTTCTCCTGCAAGTCTTTTCCGGGAGTCAATGCCAACATGCAGCCTCCGCCTCCGCCGCCAGTCATTTTTGCTCCAAACGCCCCCTGCTCCCTAGCCAAGTCAACAAGGTAATCTAATTCTTTGCATGAGACCTCGATTTCCTGCAGTAAACGGTGGTTCTCGTTCATTAATTCGCCAACTTTCCGTAGGTCAAACTCTTCCAGCGCCTTTCTTCCTTCGTGTGCCAGCTTTTCTGCTTGCCCGAAGATTGCATCGTATTTTTCGGGGTTTTGTTTCTTTCTTTCTGCCACTCCAGCAACCATCGCCTTGGTGTTAGCGACGATTCCAGTGTTGCCTATGACAATTTCAACTGGCTCTCGTATGCTCAACTGCTCTATTGTGTTTGAGCCTCCGCCCATGTTTTTTTTGAACCAGATTAAGCCTCCGAAGGTTGCTGCGGTGTTGTCGATGCCTGAAGGGTTCCCCGCATATGCTTTCTCCGCTTCGTAGGCGATGTCATTAATTCGTTCATCGGGCAAATCTATGTTGAACTCTTCTGCTATGGCTCTGGCAATCGCAACGCTGCTTGCTGCAGAAGCTCCAAGCCCGCTGAATCCGGGGAGGTTTCCGCCCAACCAGATGTCTATGGCAACCTTTTTGGGGTCCATGCTCATTGCTGCTAGCATTCTTTCGATTGACTCTAGCTGCTGTAGTTTCTTCTTTTCAGCGTACCCTTTTGCGCCGCTTCTCTCGTCTGTTACATTGATGCCTTTCTGGGATTTCTTCACTTCTGCTTCTGCCGCTGAATCAACTGCTGAAGCAATTCCGGGCACGCCATGAACAACAAAGTGTTCACCAAACAAGATTGTTTTTCCGAAACCAGAACCTCTACCCATCGGAACACACCAAAAACATAATGGAAACGATAAAATAAAATACTTTTTCAAAGGCAGTCAAGCACATGGGGTTAGCGTTTGTTTCCGTTAACTAGCTTTTTGTGAATGCTATGGATGCGTAGCCTACTACTGCAGAGCGGTCGCCGAGCACGTCCCCGCTCGTCTTATAGCATAGCAACTGCGCCTTTTTGGCGCCCAACTCTTTTGCTGCTGTTATGGCGGCGATGACTGGACCGTAACCGCAGGTAGTTATTCCATAAGCTTCAACAGTCTGGTAATACTGTTCCTCGTCCATCGCTAGAGCAGCATCTATAGCCATTTTGTCCTTCTTTTCTGCTCTTTCCTGAGGCTCATAATGGGTCATGTCAGAAGATGCGATAACCAAACCATTCTTACCCCTCAACGCTTCTGCAACTGCTTTCCCAACTTCTCGGCTGGACATCAAATCCTGCATCATGAAACAAACAGGGACAAACTTGAAGTCTGAACCGTAAATGTATTGGAGGAAAGGTAGCTGAAGCTCAATAGAGTGCTCATGAGTATGTGCCCTGTCGTCCACATCAACAATGTTTGATGCTTGCAGAATCCGGTCAGCTGTTTCTGTGTCTATCTTCATATCGCCCAGAGGCGTACGCCACGCTCCCTCCTTCATAAGGGAAAGCGCGTTTCCCCGCCCAGTATGGTTGGGACCAAAAATCACTATGACATCCGGTTTTCCGTCCTGTGCTAGGCTATAGTATGCGTGGGCGGCTACTGGACCAGAAGCCATGTATCCCGCGTGGGGGACAACGAGCCCAACAATGTTTCGTGGGCCCTCTTTCACTGTCTGTGGAATGCTTCCGGGTCCTAGCTTGTGCGTGAAAAGTTCTTCTATCTGTCTACGTAGACTGCTGGGTGTGCCAGCGTACCATGAACCTGCAACTGATGGATACCTGACTTTCAAGCCTCGTCTTCTTCCCGTCTTTCCCTAGTCAGTTTTATTTCAAAGTCTTCGATGGACTGACTTGGGTCTCCGTCCGGTGGGATTTCGCCTCTCTCGCGCAGTATCTGTCTAGCCAGAAGCCAATAGATGACCGCCAATGCCCGTCTGCCCTTGTTGTTGGTGGGTATAACCAAGTCCACAAAGGAGAAGTCGTTGTCGGTGCTGCAAAGCGCTACCACAGGAATTCCGATGCTCGAAGCTTCCTTCACCGCCTGCACATCAGCTTTAGGGTCAGACACGATTATTACGCTGGGCTCGAGACGATTTGGGTAAAGCGGGTTTGAAAGCATTCCAGGGATGAAACGCCCAACTATGGGGGTTGCCCCAACTACTTCACAGAATTTCTCTACAGGAGACTGCCCATACAGCCGTCCAGCCACAGCCGCTATCTTTGAGGGCTCAAATCGGGCTAGAAACTTTGCAGCCACTCGTATGCGTTCATCTGTTTTTTTGACATCCAAAACGAACAAGCCGTCGGCTCTGACACGGTATATGAACTGTTCCATGTCTTTTGTTCTCATTCTGGTTCCTATATGAACCCCCGCGGACAACAGCGTATCCTGGGGTAACAGAAGCTCTTCCTCGCTAAATGTTTCGACGTTTTCTTCACTTTCAGACAAACTTTTTTCCTCCAACTATAATTTTGACATTTCGGCTCTATTCCCAAGAGTTTCCTCTATCCTGAGTAGCTCATTGGTTTTAGCCACTCGCTCTCCATGCAGCACTCCAGCCTTGAGGATTGGGCAGGAGAAAGCAACGGCTAAGTGAGCTATATGTGTATCAGTTGTTTCTCCAGAGCGATGGGACATAACCGGAACATACCCAGCCCCCTTCGCCAGCCGAGTAGTTTCCCAAGCGTCTGTGAGTGTGCCCACCTGATTCATTTTTATGATAAGAGAGTTCCCTGCACACATTTTGATGCCTTTAGCTAGCCTCTCAGGATTTGTGACAAACAAGTCGTCGCCACAGATAAGACAGTTATCAACTTTTTTTGTGAGTTCAGCAAAGCTTTCGTAGTCATCCTCATCAAACGGGTCTTCCACATAAGCCAGATTATACTCTTCAATAAGGTGCAGCATAAACTCCAGCTGCTCCCCAGCGTCCCGCTTCTTTCCTTCCATCGAATAAACATAAACCCCATTTTTAGGGTCATAAAAACTGGAAGCGGCAACATCGAGACATGTCCTGCATTCGATGCCTAGCTCAGCTGAAACCTCTTCACAGGCTTTCACAACTATCTTCAAGGCTTCCTCGTTTTCTATGCTTGGCGCCCAAGCGCCTTCGTCTCCTCTTCCGCCTGTAAAGTTTGGGTCAGCCTTTCTGAGAAGAGCGCCGATCCTGTGATGTACCATAATGTTAGCTTTCGCCGCCTCTGCAAAGCTGCGTGCCTTAAACGGGATAACCAGATACTCTTGTATGTCGGTTGTCTTTCCCAGAGCATGTTTTCCTCCGCCCAGCACGTTCCCAAGAGGGTATGGAAGCTCGTTTGCGAGGTATCCGGATAGATGCTGAAACAGGAATGTGCCGTAGGAGGTTGCGGCTGCTTCTGCCGTGGCTAGGGAAACAGCGAAGACTGTGTTTCCTCCGATGTTGCTGAAGTTTTCTGTTTCGTCGATTTCGTGAAGAAGAGTGTCAATTTCCTGTTGTTCTTCAGCGTCAATTCCTATAAGCTCGGGGGCAATAAGCTCTTCCACCTTTTTTAATGCCTCGTCTACTCCTCCTTCAGGGTAGGAAATCACCTCAGCTTTGCCTTTGCTGGCTCCTGCTGGGGCAGAGGCTCTTCCGAACCCAGAAGTAGTCACGATGTCAACTTCAATCGTTTCTTGTCCTCTGCTGTTGAACAGTTTTCGCGCCATAACGTCTTCTATTATGGATGACATGCATGTTCCCCGCTAGAATGTAGTGTTGTTTATTTTGCCTTTTTCTTCGTAAAACCTGAGAATCTTGTCAGCAATCTCTATGTGAGAAAGAATCATTCGTCGACAGCAATACCTTGTTACTCCTAAGCCGTCTAGAACCTTTTTGGGGTCTTCTCCCGCTTCGACTCTTCGGGTGAACTCTTCCCATTTGTCAGCTATCACTTTGCCGCATGTGAAACAGCGAACTGGGATAATAATTTCAATCCGACCTCCTATACACAATCATGACCTTCAGGTTGTTTCGAGCATTAAATTCCTACTTATACATTTCGGCATCATTTTGTTTAGACTTCTTAACACACTTTCTTTTAGGGAATGCTCACCTGTAGCTTTTCTGATTCCTAGCCCTAGCCCCTGGACCTCCGAACTTCTTGGACTCGCTTCTTCTAGGGTCACCAGCAATCATTGTTCTATCATAGTCTCTGAACGTCGTGCGAAGCCGAGTGCTCTTTGTCCACTTCAGTAGACCCTTAGCTATGGCCATACGCGCGGCTTCAGCCTGACCCATGAAACCTCCTCCAGACACCTTAACGTTGATGTCAACTTCTTTCCAAACTTTCTCGTCTACCAGAAATAATGGTTCCAGAATTTTGTCGCGAGCCAGTTTAGGCTCAAAAATCTCTAAGGGCACATTGTTTATTCTGATTCTGCCCTTTCCAAGCCTAACCGTGGCTCGAGCTATCGCGGTTTTTCGCTTCCCACTTAACACCAAAACTTTTTTCGATTTAGACAACCTATTCCACCTCTGGGCTCCACCCAATCTCTTTAGCCAATTCTCCAACGGTTATATAAGGTGATTTTAATTTCTCCGCTCTTGCATCAATGATTGTTTGCGTTTCTTTACCTTCAAATTCTTTGGGAGCACCTAGGTAAACCCTAAGTCTTTTGTAAGCCTGCCGACCTTTCGGTTTCTTCCAAGGAAGCATACCGCGGATGGTTCTGCGAACAATTCTGTCAGGTCTTCTAGGATGATAGGGTCCCTTTCTTGGATGCCCCACCTCAAGGAAGGTTTTTCTCTCCTTGACTATTTGCAGCCTCTTGCCTGAAATGGCTGCTTTTTCAGCGTTTAAAACGATGACGGATTCGCCTTGGAGAAGACTTTTAGCTATGATGCTGGCCATTCGTCCAAGAATCAGTCCCTTGGCGTCTATAATTATGGCGTTTTCTGAAGACATCGCAGTTTACCTCATGAGTTTCACGTTTTTGCCGGTTGGGTTCTTTTCCATCAAATCTCTGATTGATAAACAGTTTCCCTTAGCCTTCAGAATCTTTGATTTTGCCTGGTCAGAAAAGGCAAATGCTGCTACTGTCATGGGATGGATTATTTTTCCGGCTCCCAGAATTTTACCTGGGACAGCAACGGTTTCTCCCTCTTTGGTGTAGCGGTTCAATCGGCTCAAATTTACTGCTATGCGACTTCTGTTGGAAGCTGACAGACGCTCTGCTATGTTGCGCCATAATTCGGTTTTGTTTTCTCGCGATTTTTTCTTTAAATCTTGAATGAGCTTAATAAGCTCTGGATTTGTTGCCTTTACTTTCTTCACTTCTTCATACCCTTTTTCACTTGTTTTCTGAAGTCCTTAATTTTTTTGTCAAGAATTTCTACAGCCTCAACGACGATTCGCTCTACTGGCAGTGCTCCAGTGGACTCGATTTTAAAAATAAAAGCTGTTTCGTCCCAAGACACTTCCACCGCTGCCGGGTCTTTGGCACAAGCATCTACGCAGTCCATACAGAGGGTACATTCTAACTCATTCCGAGTTTTTATTCCTCCCTCAGTTTCTATGAAAATCTCTTCAGGACAAACCTTAACACATTCACCGCATGCGTCACAGCGTTTGGCGTCAATTTTGACTTCTGGTAGGTACATGTAGGTGCACATTGAGACTGGCTGCCATTTTGCATGTTTCTTTCCTTGTCCAAGTCGAGCATAGGCTTCAAACTTTAGCCTTTGCTCGGGAGCCAATTTTACTAGCGGAACCTTGTCGCTGACCGGGGTGATGTCAGGATTCTCTGGCTTCAGTTCTCCTGAATAAACTGTTCTTGTTTTGTCTGTGGCTTCAGCTTCTAATGTTAGATTTGCTCGACAAAGGTTGCATCCTAGTTCGCTTTCGCATTTGCACTCTTCAGGAAGATTATAGGAATCTAGGTCGGTTTTGATGGGTATTAATCCCATCCTGTGAGCAAGAATTTCATCGTTAAGAATCGAAGAATTTTCGAGAATAACAACGTCGTCTATGGCCATTGCGGGGACTTCGGTGAGCATAATTCGCCGTAGCGCGTTTACAAACGGCACATTGACTCCTCTAACGATAAACCGCATGAAATCATCGGTTTTTTCAAGGATTTGAATCTCTACCACAGTTAAGCCTCAATTAAGCCTCTTCTTTGCAATGGCACATTTAAAGCTCGTGCTTTTCAAAGAGAGAGAAAGGGATTATTTCAATATTGTGGTTTATGGGTCGCGTAAATAATGTAATATTCCAGTGGCTCAATAATTGTTCTAAGATTCTGTAACCCTTGGCATGTTAGACTCTTCGTCCTCTGCGTCCGCCCTTCCTTCGAGTTCCATCGTGAGGGATAGGTGTCACTTCTTCTATGCGACCTACGCGGAAACCAGCTCTTGCCAAGGCACGTATGGCAGCTTGGGCTCCTGCTCCGGGTGTTCTGGCTCCTGAGCCTCCTGGGGCTCGGACTTTTATGTGTATGGCGGTTATTCCTTTGTCTTTGGCGATGGTTGCGGCGTGGGCTGCGGCTCGCATTGTAGCATATGCGGATGATTCTAGCCTGTCTGATTTGACGTGCATGCCTCCTGAGGAGCGTGCAATGGTTTCTGCGCCTGAGATGTCTGTGAAGTGGATGATTGTGTTGTTGTATGAGCTGAAAACGTGAACAACTGCCCATTTGTCAGACTTTTTACTCATGGCTGTTTTCCTCCTCACTTGGGGTTGCTGTTTCGGTTGGAGTAGTAATAGCTTTTGTTATTGGGTGATCGGGGTTTGTTAGAGGGCTTTTTGGGGCGTAAGCTATTTTTGTCTCCTCATCTTTGAGCACCAAATAGCTGGGGGTGGAAACTCTTTTTCCGTCAATGGCGATGTGACCATGGGTAATAAATTGACGGGATTGCTGTATAGAATGGGCTAAGCCCCTGTGAAAAACAAGTGTTTGAAGCCTACGTTCCAGTATATCCTCTAAGCTTAGGTCCAAAACGTCGTCAAGTGCAGATTCTTCAGGCAGGATACCCAGCCGATGAAGCCTATCCAAAAGCTGTTTTTCCTGTTTTTTTCGTTCTTCAGTTGACATTCCCAAAAGTGAACGTCCGATGCCACGGTACTTTGAGAGCAAAGTTTTGTGGCGCCATATTTCTTTTTTGTTTCGTAAACCATATTGACCGAGCAGTTTAAGCTCGTTATCCAACGCATCGATTTGCCAAGGAAACCGGGGTGGATCAAACTTTTTTCTTTGCTTCTTTGGGTCTCCCAATTTACTCCACTGCCCTGCGTTGTATCTGTTTCTTCTTTACGCCCATGGCCTTTCCTTTTCTGCCCGTTGTTCTAGTTCTTTGCCCTCGGACCTTTAATCCGTAGCTGTGGCGGAATCCCTTCCATGACCTTATCTTTTTCATTTGGTCTATATCATTTTTTGTTTGAAGAACTAGGTCTGAGCTTAAGAGATGAATGTCTTTTCCCGTTTCCAAATCTTTTCGCCGATTTAGAAGCCACAGGGGTATGTCATATTTCACGGGGTTTTTGATAATATCTTCGAGTTTTTCTACTTCGGCGCTGGAAAGTAAACCCATCCTTGTTTTCGGGTCTACTTCAGCTTTCTCTATTATTGCGTTCGCTATCTTTATTCCTATACCCTTTACGTTTGTCAGGGCGTAAGTTACCGGCTGCGTTCCTTCAATGTCGGTTCCGGCAAACCTTATGATGTGCTGAAATTCTCTAGGCATATTGAAATTTCACGTCTCTTTAGGCTAACTACGGAAGTGAACTGTAGTTTATTTAAGTTTTCCTTTATCTATATCGCTTTTTCAATAAAAATTATATGAAATAACCATTCGCAGTAGGTTGGGTAGTTATCTGCTCAAAACTGAGGCTTTGTTTCACTAGTTTTTGCGATAAGTTTTTTACGACTACTTGTTTGCTCTTTACTGGGGCGTTATGTTGGCTCGGCTTAAAGGATTTGAAAAACTTACAAACGTGGACCATGCTCTACAACTTTTTTTGAAGCAACTTAAGCCCGAAAGGCTAGATTCTGAGCAAATCCCCATTAATGAGGCGTTGGGGCGCGTTACAGCAGACGACGTCCGAGCCACGTATAATTTGCCGCCCTTTGACCGCTCAGCTGTTGACGGTTACGCCCTGAGAGCAAAGGATACCTTCGGAGTTTCCGCGTTTAACACTAAAACCTTCAAGTTAACTGAAGATAAAGTCCGCGAAAACGAGGCAAAAGAACTGTGGACTGGAAACCCCATTCCTGAGGGTGCCGACGCCGTGGTTATGCTTGAGTACACCCAGAAATATGAGGACAAAATTGAGGTGGAGAAAGCGGTTACCCCCGGCAGGAATGTTTCTGAAAGAGGCGAGGATGTGGCTGAAGGGGATGTTGCCATAGAGTCTGGGACTCGGCTGAATCCCCATCACTTGGGCTTGCTGGCGGCGCTGGGCAAAACTCATGTTAAAGTTGTTCGGAAACCTAAAGTCGCCATCTTAGCCACCGGAAGTGAACTTGTGGAGCTGGGTCAAAAACTTGAGCCCGGCAAAATAGTGGAGACCAACCGGCTGCTTTTCTCCAGCATGTGCAAAGAGTTAGGAGCGGAAGCCCTAGACTTAGGCGTAGCCAAGGACGACCAGAAGGAGATAAGCGCCAAAATCAAGGAAGGATTAGAACAAGCAGATGCGGTTATCACCACTGGAGGGACAAGCGTCGGCTATCCAGACCTGGTTCCTTTGGTAGTCAATCAACTAGGAAAGCCCGGCGTAGTAATTCACGGCGTGGCCATTAGACCGGGCATGCCAACGGCGCTGGCAATCCTTAAAGGCAAACCCGTTTTTGTGCTGTCCGGAAACCCGGTGGCTGCCACTGTGGGCTTTGAGGCGTTCACTCGACCCACCCTTCTTGAGTTGCTGGGGATAAAGGAGGCTAGACCAGTAGTTGAGGCGAGGCTAACTCGGAGAGTTGCAGGGGTTTTGGGGCGAAGGGTATTCTTGCGGGTTCGTGTGCTTGAAAAAGATGGCGGTTTTGTGGCTGAGCCTGTCAGAGTAACTGGGTCTGGCGTGCTTACCACTATAACAAAGGCAAACGGGTATGTGATTATTCCTGAAGACCGTGAAGGTGTAGAAGAGGGCGAATCCGTTAGGGTGCACCTTTTCTCTAGCATCGTGGGGGAGTAGCATGTTCCGGAAACTTCTTTCTTTCGATGAAGCCAAGCAACTTCTCAAACAGAAAGTTTTTGCCCAGCCTGTTGGAGTTGAAGAGGTTTCCATCTCAGAAGCCAATGATCGCGTGCTAGCCAAGAACATTGTGGCACCATTGAACATTCCTCCCTTTAGCAGATCAACAGTGGATGGATACGCCGTGAAAGCGGTTGACACCTTCGGCGCAAGCGAAGACAAACCTGTCAGCCTCAGATTCTGTGGGCATGTGGCGATAGGCGAACCTCCAAAAGTAGTTGTGGAAAAGGGATTGGCTGCCGAGATAGTCACGGGCGCGCCCTTGCCGGATGGAGCTGACTCCGTGGTTATGGTGGAACAGACAAATAGGCGGGAAAATAAGGTTTTGGTTCATCGTCCTGTTTCGATAGGCGAGAACATGATGGCTGCAGGCTCAGACATCCGCAAAAATGAAACTGTTCTAAAAAAAGGTCGCGTTCTGGGTTCCCGCGAAATTGGGGTTTTGGCTGCCATCGGCTTAACAGAAGTTGATGTTTACAGGCGCCCTAAAGTGGCTGTGTTGTCTACAGGGGCAGAGGTTGTGGAACCCGGAAAAGCTCTTCCACCCGGAAAAATCTATGACATAAACGCTCATACGTTGAGTGCAGCGGTTCTGGAAGCTGGAGGAGAGCCGATTAACCTGGGAATCATCCCCGACAAGAAGGATAAACTGGAAAAGGCTCTGGAGAAGGCGTTGGATTCGGCAGATGCGGTGATAACTTCGGGCGGGGTTTCAGTTGGACCCAAAGACTTCACCCCCCAAGTCGTAGATACTCTGGGAAAGCCCGGCGTAATCATATCGGGGGTAGCTGTGAAACCCGGAAAACCACTAACCATCGCAGTGGTTGACGGAAAACCTGTCTTTTCTTTGCCCGGCAACCCAACATCGTCCCTCTTCATGTTCAACGTTTTTGTTCGCCCCATACTGGTCAAAATTGCTGGCAGAACCGAAGAAACGTTGCCTAAGGTTAAGGCGGTTGCTGCCCAGAAAATGTTTCCGGCACGGGGACGCCAAACCTTCGTTATGGTAAATTTAACCTACGACAAAGCTGGAAAGCTGCTTGTCAGTCCAGTTCCTACCGGCTTGTCAGGAGCCATAACCACTTTGGCGAAGGCTGACGGTTTCGTTGAAATCTCCGAGAAGCAGCAGTTCATAGATGTGGGAACAGAAATAGATGTCTACCTATTTGGGAACGGGAGAAAAACGGATACAGCTTGAGTGTTTTTAGCTGAAGTTTTCTCTTTTTGACACTATATAGAGTGAGGCTATCAGCAGTATAATCATGTATGCTATCAGGGCAAGGTGGAACAGCATTGCTTCTCCGAAGGTTTGTAATGCAAGAGAGTTGGAGAGGGTTGTTGCTCCAAAGGTTATTCCCACAAAGAAGAGTCCGACTACGAGAGGTAGAGCCCATTTCTTCATCTTAAAGAGGGTGTAGGCGGTGATTAGGCTTAAGATTCCCAGAACTGGGATGTGTGGGGGTGCAGCGAAGTTTTCGATTGCAAAATAGCTTACTTCAAAGATTCCGACTGCGATATAGAAAACTGAGAACAGCAACACGGCTGGGTTTTTGATATTGGAACTTAATTTCGATGTCATCTTGCATCCCTTGCCTACCGCTATAATACAACAGATAATAAATTAGTTTCCCAAAAATTGCTTACCTTAGGAGCTTGTTCCCAACGAATTTTAGTGTCTTTCAGGAAATGAGAGATAAATGCTCTTAATGGGGAAGATGGATTCGTTGTAATAATTCTGTTTTCATAAGTGTTATCCTCTGTTACTCTAATTTGAGTCCGATTAAGATGGACCCGAAAAAAATGCTTTCTAAGGAGCTAGCCGCCAAAGTTGGTCACATCAGTGAGCAAACTGTTTCTGAGATGGTGGATCACTTCTTTATGCACGGCAACACATTTCTTCTCCTAGAATTGATGACTCTAAGAAAGGAAGTTGAAAGCCTGAGAGAAGAGCTTCATAAGAAGAAAAAGAAATCCTCTCCGCCAACTACTGGTTCCATGGAACCCTGTAACCTCTTTTACCCCCGTTTTTAAGACCAACAACGCAAACTTTCGATAACCAAAAGCTGGATATCATTAATTCTGTTTCCGCTCTCTCTTTCGCAAATTTTAAAAGTATACTAAAGGTTGGCTTATTGTTGCTGAGGGATTGTGATGGATGAATTTTCTGAGGAGGTTGTGAAGAAAGCGTTTGCAAGAGCAAATGGCCGATGCCAGTGTGAACGAGAAAATCATGGTCATGGAAATTTTACGTGCTTCAGGCAGATTATATGGGAGCATAGGGGAAATAGCAAGGAGAGAAGTGGGTGGGAATCCCGTTACTTTGTTAGCCCCGAGAAAGGCGGGAAACCTACAGTAGAAAACTGCGAAATACTCTGCTGGGACTGCTATACCAAGACAGTGCAGAGCCAATAATCCTAAATTCTTCTTTCCTTATGTTAAGGCTAATAGATAATGCGTCTTTTCTGAGAGTGGCTAACTATGAGTTATCGTGAACTGTTCGTGTCCCCGTCTCCCGTCTTCGCAGGCAACAAACCATCTCTTGAAGAAGCCGAATACGCCATTTTAGGCGTCCCCTTCGACGTAACCAGCACCTACCGCAGCGGAGCAAGATTCGCGCCCCTCGCCATCAGAGAAGCCTCCCTCAACATTGAAGGCTACAGCTTCAGAACCGGCACCTCTATCGAGGAACTGAAAATCCATGACCTTGGAGACCTGCATGTCGCCGGAGATGTTGAATTGACTCTGGGGCGTTTAGCGTTGGTTGCACAGAATCTTTTCGAAGACAAGAAAGTTCCAGTGTTCCTCGGAGGAGAGCACACTATTACGTTGGGTGTTATGCGGAGTCTCGACGAAGGCGTTGCCGTGGTAAGCTTCGATGCTCACTTAGACCTGCGCGACGACTACCTCGGTCTCTCTGTGTCCCACACAACCTTCATGCGTAGAATCAAAGAAGATGTTAAGCCTTCCAAGATTCTGGAGATTGGCACCCGAGCAGTATGCAAGGAAGAGCTTGACTATGCAAAAACCTCTGGAATCGATTATTTAACTGCCCAGCAGATACGAGAAGAAGGCACCAAAAACATGGCTAAAAACATCCGTGACATCCTCAAGAGTTACGAAAAAATCTACATAACAATAGACATGGATGTTCTGGACCCTGCCTTTGCGCCTGCGGTTCAAAACCCTGAACCTGAAGGACTGGACACCACAACGCTTCTGGACCTTCTAGAGACTGTATGCGACAGTCGAGTAATCGGAGTCGATTTGGTTGAGGTAGCGCCCCATTATGACCAGGGATTAACCGCCACTCAGGCGGCAAAGACCCTTTTTGAAGTTTTATGCTGTTTAGAGAAAGCACGAAAAGGGTAGTGTGCACAGTTCTGGGCGTCTTGGGGTCAGCTGTTTTCTTTTTTTAGTTTCGCTATGAAGAAGCCGTTGCATTCATGAATGTGAGGATACAGTCTTTGGCACTTGGTTAATCCCCTTAATCCGGGTAAGCCAATTCTGGGTTTTGTATCTACTGGCTTGAATTCTGGGTGTCGCTTCAGAAAGTTTTCGATAACCCTCTCGTTTTCTTCCACTGTTATGCTGCATGTGGAGTAGACCAGAAAGCCTCCCCTCTTCACGTAGTCTGCGCACTGCTCTATCATCTCAGCTTGAATCTTCGCCATACCCAACATCGACCTTTTGGTGAGCCTCCACTTCGCGCCCGGCGTCTTCCCAAAAGTTCCTGTGCTCGTGCATGGGGGGTCCAGAATCACCAAGTCCGCGGAAACGTTTACGGGCAAAGTTTTCCTTGCGTCAGCAACCAGTGGCTGAACTATGTTTGCGCCCATGCGCTCTGTTTCTCTCTTCCATACACGTATCCTTCGTTTTGAGTAGTCAACAGAAATGATTGTTCCCCTGTTTTCCATCAGCTGCACCAAGTAGGTTGTTTTGGCTCCTGGGGCTGCGCACACATCAAGCACTGTAGTGTCAGGTTTTGGGTCTGCGATTTCCGCGGCTAGGCAACTAGCTTTGTCTTGGATATAGAAGAGCCCCTGCCTGAAGCTTTGCGTTCTTATGAGCGGTTTCTTTCTTTGAACCAACATATAGGTGTGCTTGAGTTGCTGAACCTTTTCCAGAACTATCTTTTCGGCTTCAAGTTTTTGGAGCAAGGTTTCTTGTGGTGCCTTCAGAGTGTTCAGTCGCACGTAAACTGGCGGAATCTCCGCGGATTTTTCTAAGAACCTTAGGGCTTCGGCTCTTCCCAGCAGCCTGAAACAGTATTTCACAAACCACGTGGGGTGATATGTCTGCAGTCCAATCTTTTCTGTTTCCTCTAGCCCCTTTAATGCAGACTCGGGGTTGATGCTCAGTATTTCCCCGAGAACCTCCTCCGTATCTTCGAGTTCCCGCCACCCCAGTATTGAGCGCCCCATCCTCGCTATCTTAGCGGCGTTCTCCAGGTTTCCGTCAGCCAGCTTTGTTTCGTAGACGTAGAGGCGAAGAAAAGCTCTGGAACCAAGTTTGAACTCGTTAAGGGACCGAGGCGCTAAAACCGAGTTCAGCAGGAAGTCAATGTAGTTCTTTTTTCGCAGAGTCTCAGACACTAGCCTGTGGGCTAAGCCGATGGCCTTTCGGTCTTTTATTCTCAGCTGCTTTGTTGCCCTGTTTAATGCTAAACGCTCACCCAATCGCTGCAGTTCAATCCAGCTCAAAGTTTCTATGGCGAGCGTCCAAGCTTCCCTTAACATTTTAACTTGCCTTTAATGTGTCATAAGTAGACGCCTATTAAAGGCTTGATAACCATTAGGCAAGTACGAGCCTTGTCTGAAGGTTTGATATTCGCGTGTTGGTGTGAGAAATGAAGTTACAAGAGACTGCTCAGGGAGTGATTCTGGATGTGTATGTTAAACCAAAATCAAGCAAGTTTAGGGTGGAAGTAGATGTAGACGAAGTTATAGTGTCATGCCGTGAAGCTCCGGTGAAGGGCAAAGTTAACCGAGAATTGGTGAAAAAGCTTTCGCGGCTTTTTAATGTACACGTGGAGCTTGTTGCAGGGGTTAGTACAAGAAAAAAGAAAATTCTAATCAGGGGAATTAAAGCAGAGGAAGTTAACAGAATCCTAGCTTCTGCATCAAATAGTCAGCGTTAGTTTGGTTGATACGCGTTTGTGCAGTAAGCTATTTAAAAGCTGGAATGAACGCTTCTTTTAGATGTTTGATGTTGTAGATGGGCGTGAGGCTATGTTGCCCTTTCATGTTCATCTTTGGGGTGAGTGAAATAGTTAAGCCTGAACACTCGGAATGTAGGGAGCTCTCAGACGAAGAGCGTGAATACTATTCAAGGCAGATTGTTCTGGCTGGAATGGGCTACACTGCCCAGCTTAAACTGAAAAACTCTAAGGCTTGCTTGCTGGGTGTAGGCGGGTTGGGCTCGGTTGCGTCTATGCAGCTGGCGGCTATGGGCGTTGGATATCTGCGCATCGTTGATCGGGATGTTGTGGAGTTAATTAACTTGCATCGGCAGCATCTCTACGGCGTTGACGTTGTGGGGTACCCGAAGGTTGAGGTTGCCGCCAAGCGATTACGTAATCTGAATCCTTACATCACAGTAGAGCCTCTTCCCCTCTCAATAAATGAAGCCAACGCAGAAGACATTGTGGCGGGCATGGATGTTGTGGTCGACGGCTTGGACAGCATGGCTGCCCGCTACGCCATTAACAGAGCCTGCATAAAACTAGGTGTACCTTACGTTTTTGGAGCTGCCGTAGCCACCGCTGGAAACTTGTCCACGATAGTTCCGGGGGAAACAGCGTGCCTTGGATGTTTCTATGGAGGTCTGGATGACAAAAAGTTGCCTAAATGTGGGGAGGTGGGGATTCACCCTTCCTTGGTTAATGTGGTTGCTAGCTTGGAAGTCAGTGAGGCGGTTAGGATACTTACTGGAAAGCAGCCTCTTCTAGTTAACAAGCTTCTTCATTTTGACTTGGATGAGATGGAATTCACTGAGATTAGCCTCTCAAAGGTTGAGTCCTGTCCCGTCTGCGGATTACATCCAGTCTCTTCTTCAAAGCATCTCCAACGGGAAACGGTTGAAGAAATCTGTGGACAAAGAGGCAGGAAAGTGTTTGTTGTTGTTCCAAAAGAACGCTTGAATGTTAACCTCAGAGAGTTGAGGAACTATTTGGAGAGGAAAGGGTTCAGCATCAAAGCTGAAGGCAAACTTGGGTTAACCTTTAGTCTAGGCGATGTTAAGGTGAGCGCTCTAAAAAGCGGAGTTGTTACCCTCGAAGGCGTCAAAAGAAAAGATGAAGCGCTCAAGTTTTTCAACGAATTAACAGGCAGCTGGTAGTGCGGATTTCTGAAAAAAGTTTGTTTTCAACAATACGCTGTTATTAGGAGCCTAATATGTTTGTTGAAGTTAGTGCTTTTTCTGGGGGAACCAAGCAGAGCGCAAGAAATTTTTTACAAAAGATATAAACGAATCCTGCAACCGTTTAGATTCGGAGAAGATGGGCCCGTGGTCCAGTTGGTTAACTCCATTTGAGGCCAAAAGACGCTTCCCTCACGCGGAAGAGATCTCCGGTTCAAATCCGGACGGGCCCACCACAATCATTTGTCTGTACTCTTAACCTTGGAGGTTTTCCCGTATTTTCTGCGCAGTCTCGTCTAGGTCTCTTCTTTCCGGCTTTTCGAAGCCCTGATGTCCACCCATGGCTCCTATTGCTTTTGACAGCAGGTCTCCTCTGAATCGTGGTATGACATGAACGTGAAAGTGCATCACCATCTGGCCAGCAGCTCTACCGTTAAGCTGAAGAATACTGATGCCCTCGGCGCCAACGGTTTTCTTCACGGCAGCACTAACTCGCTTAACCACTGCGAATATGTCTGCTAACACATTTTCGGGAATCTCATAGATGTTTTCAAAATGTTCACGGGGAACAACCAAAGTGTGACCGATGCTGGCGGGATTCAAATCCATAAAAGCCATTACAGCAGCATCCTCGTAGATTATGCTTGCAGGTGCTTTGCCTGAGGCTATGCCGCAGAAAGGACAACCCCCACTCATTTTCTTTTTCACTCCAACAATTCAGCCTTATTCTTGCAGAGGTTAATATTTTACGGTTCAGCTTCAAGGTCAGCTGGACCATGTTTTTCAAAAAGCTTAAAAAACAAGTTATGGTTCATGTTGAGTGGCGCCGAGGTAGCTCAGACTGGGAGAGCACTCGACCCAACAACAGCATTGTTGGGGGTGAAGCTGAAGACCGAGCTGTCGCCGGTCCAAGTCCGGCCCTCGGCACCACCATTTTAAATTGGCAAGAGCCGAAAGTTTTCACTTTTACCCTTTTGAAATCGCAGCTGGTCAACTGAGCTAAGCGACCATTAACCTTAATTTTGGTTGTTTACACAAGAAAACTCGCGCATCACTATGATCCACGCTTCAACTCTGTTCGTTTTCCTCGTGATTGTGAACATTGTCTCACTGATGTTCTTTGGAGTGGATAAGCTGAAAAGTAAGATGGGAGGATGGAGGATTTCGGAGTTGAGGCTTCTGTTGGTTGCGCTTTTTGGGCCGTTCGGGGCATACGCAGGTATGCTGCTCTTCCATCATAAGACTCGTAAGGTCAAGTTTCTTCTGGTCCCGATTTTCTTGTTCATCCACTTATGTTTGATAGTGTATTTTCGCCTAATTTGAGGCATGTGCTTCTCCAACTAACCCTTCAAACTTTGCCATTATGCACATCCAAAATTTTGAGTGCTTAATCGTTTCCAATACCCCTGCAAAAAAGTCCGACCTTCGACACCACATAAGTTTTATGGAAAGTGTACCGTCATGGTAAGGCATATTAGTGAATGCGCCACTAAATCTGGATATTGTAAAAGATGTTTTGGGGAGA
>CBFCZR010000016.1:0-18652 GCA_965602795.1 Candidatus Bathyarchaeota archaeon
GTCCAAAATCAAGAGTATACTGTTACCGCCAAGGATGGCAGCGAAATCCCTGTGGAGATGAGCACAGCCATCATGAAAGACGCAAATGGTGAACCAATAGGATTTGTGACCATAAGCAGGGACATCACTGAACGAAAGAAAGCAGAAGAAGCTTTGCGTAGCTCAGAAGAGGCGGCAAGGCGTCTGTTAGAGTTTCAGAACAAAATTATTGACACCGCTACTGTGTGGGTTAATCTGATTGATCCAAAGGGAAATGTGATCTTATGGAATCGTGCAGCAGAGCTTGTTTCTGGCTATTCTCGTAAAGAGATTGTTGGAAATAACAAGATGTGGGAATTGCTCTATCCTGATCCTGACTACCGTGCCAAGATTTTTGCTATCGGAAAAGAAATCACTAAAGAAGGAAAACGAATAGAAGACTTCCATTCGACAATTAGATGTAAAGATGGATCCTTGAAGACTATTTCGTGGTATGCCACTAACATAGCGGATGAAAAAGGAGAACCAGCAGGTAGCCTTTCCATCGGGATTGACGTAACAGAAAGGGAGAAGGCTCGGCAGGCAATAGATAATGCTTTGTCTCTATTGAAGCAGTCGAATAAGGAGCTGGAGAATTACACGTATGTGGTTTCTCATGACTTGAAGGCACCCCTCCGAACCATAAAGTCCTTCGGCTCCTTCATCTTGGAAGACTATGGAGACAAGCTGGATGAGACAGGCAAAGATTACCTAAACAGGATGGTTAACGCATCTTCCCATCTGGACACCATGATTGAAGACCTCCTCGTTCTTTCGCGTGTTGGACGAAAATTCACTGAACGCGAAAAAGTGGACCTAAACAAGCTGTTAAAGGAAATCCTAACAGACCTTGAAGCAACAATCAAGGAACGCAACGCAAAGGTTGTTGTCGACAAACTTCCAACACTATATGTTCACAGAGTATGGAAAAGGCAACTGTTCATGAACCTAATCAGCAATGCCTTAAAGTTCAACGAATCCAAAACCCCGAAAATAGAAGTGTTGTATGAAGAAAGAGAAACCGATCACCTGTTCAAGGTTCGGGATAATGGAATAGGCATCGAAGAGAAATATCTGGAACGTATCTTCAATCTTTTTGATAGAGCACCTACCGAAAAGAAGTACGAGGGAACAGGAGCTGGATTAGCTATCTGCAAAAAGATTGTTGAGCATTTTGGAGGAAAAATCTGGGTTGAAAGCACACCCGGCAAAGGCAGCACATTCAGTTTCACAATACCCAAAGAGACGGTTAAACAGAAAAAGGAGACGTAAAATGCCACAAAAATATTCGATAACAGAACGCCCTATTCTTCTGGTTGACGATAGCCCAGATGATATAATGATAGCCAAGAGAGCATTTTCAAAATCTCAGATTCACAACAAAATCTACGTGACTCATGATGGCGAAGAAGCCATACAGTTCTTGCGAAAAGAAGGAAAGTACAAAGACATGCCGACAGCTGGCTTGGTCATACTAGATCTTAATATGCCCAAAATTGACGGCTTTGGAGTGTTGGAGACGATAAAAGGCGATGCCAAGCTGAAGAGTATTCCGATAATAGTGTTGACTTCTTCGAGTAGACCTGAAGACATCGAACGCGCCTACAAACTAGGGTGTAACAGCTTTATTGTAAAACCCATCAGCTTTGAAGATTTCATTGAGGCTGTGATAGAAATAAAACGGTACTGGCTCAGCCTCTCAAAATTACCGTATAATTATGAAAAGAAAAATGGAGATGATTGAATAATGGCTAAATTGAAACTACGAATATTATATGTTGAAGACAACCCTGACGACCAGCTGATTCTGAAGCGGTCACTGAAAGAAAAGATGCCCCTCGATTACGATTTAGTAACTGTGGACACGGCGGCAAAAGGCTTAACCAAGATTGAAAAAGAAAGCTTTGACCTACTCCTTTTGGATTACAGGCTACCGGACATGACAGGCATCGAATTAATTCAAGAGCTGAAGAAAAAGCAAGTCAAAACCCCAATGATTTTGCTCACCAGCAAGGGAAGCGAAAAAATTGCAGTGGAAGCCATGAAACTTGGCGTCCAAGACTACATAGTCAAAGAAGACATCGGCTCAGAACGCTGCATAGAGAGCATCAAAGAAACACTCCTAAAATCGGCTCTACCTGAGACAGTAGACATTGAAACAGCAAAATCCATCGCTAACCTTTTCGACAAAAACCCAACAATACACATCGAATCAACCAGCACTTTAACATCCAATCCGAAAAGCGAAATTCCTTCAGAAAAACTGGTTCCAACATTAAGAAACCTTACAGACATAGATATTGTAGAAGAAGAACCCACCCGCTCAGCAATTGCATGCCCAGACTGCGGGTCCATCACTGCTACCTTCTATTTGGAATGCCCCGAATGCGAAAGCCCCCAAATGAAAAAAGAAGAAGCCTTAGAACATTTTGACTGCGGCAACATAGATTTCAGAAGCAAATTTGACAAAGGCGAAGGCGTCCTAGTCTGCCCGAAGTGCGGAAAAAAGCTGAAGGTAATAGGAGTCGACTACAGAAAAATCGAAAACTGGTACAGATGCTCAAACAATCACTTCTTCGGTCAACCCAACATCACGTTTGGATGCTTCAAATGCAACAGAAGATTCAGTTTAGAAGAAGCAAAGTTGGAGATGCTGCATCGATACAAGTTAACAAAAAGTGGACGCCAGATGCTGAAACTCGGCATCAAAGCCGCAGAATTAACAGAAAAAATCCAGCCAAAAACCTGAAAAATTTGGTTGTTTATGAATGGACACCAAAAAGTTAATCGCAACCGCAGTTGTGTTAGGATGCGAGCTCCTTTTAGTAGCCTTTATTATCCCAGGTTACATCGCATGGATAAGTTTAGGAATAGGAGCTGCAGCTGCTTCATATTTTCTGTATGCCGCTAGGAAAGCCTACAACAGCGAAACCAGGGAACCCTCAAGACAGATAACCGTGTTTGCCCTTCTCTCCATGCTCATAATTCCTGTAATTATCGGTTGGCTCACATTATACTTGGGGTACCTTTCAATTTTAACGGCGCTTCTAGCAACAGCGTTAACTGTCGAATTTTTCTCGAATTTGTTAGCACTTCCACTGAGCGTATACCACAGGTATCTGGAGTTGAAGATAAAAGAAACTCCGGTTTACCGCTGGCCAAGTATCACCATAGTAGTTCCAGCCCACAACGAAGAAAAAGTGATAGAGAGATGCATCGAAGCAATCCTGGAAATAGATTACCCCAAAAAGGAAGTTATTGTTGTAGATGACGGGTCAACAGACAAAACTTACCAGCTGGCCACAAAGTACAGACCGAAAGGCGTGAAGGTGCTCCGCAGAAAAAAGGCGGGCGGAAAATCTGCTGCCCTGAACACTGGCATACTGGGCGCTAAAGGTGAAATCATTATCACCTGCGACGCCGACAGCATGATAGGTAGAGCTGCCCTTAGAAGGATCGCCAGCCGATTCCAAGATCCGTCGGTCAGTGCTGTGGCAGGAAACGTGAAGGTTCTGAACAGGACGAGCCTAGTTACAAACTGTCAGGCGCTTGAATACATAGTGAACGAGAACATATACCGGAGAGTGTTTGACATCTTTGGGGTGGTGCCCGTGGTTCCGGGTCCGTTGGCTAGTTTCCGGAAAAGAACCTTAAAAGAGATAGGTTTCTATGACCGGGACACACTAACTGAGGATTTCGATATCACAGTTAAACTTTTGAAGACACAAAAAGTTGTACAAGCCTTGAGCGACGCTGACGTCTATACAGAGGCTCCTAGTAGCTGGAAGGACTTTATCAAGCAGAGAACAAGATGGAATAGGGGAACCTTCCAAACGGTGATAAAGCACAGGAACGTGTTTGGGAATCCAAGGTTCGGTTACTTACGGAACTTAACGTTCCAATATATCATTCTGTCGATGATATTTGTTCCCTTCGTCTCAGTGGTGTCGCTCATTGTCATATTCCTTGCAGTGTTAACTGGGTATGCTTTTCAGGTTCTGGTTGTGATGGCTGTGTTCATGTTGATTCAAGCCACATACAGTTTCTTGGCCATACAGATGGATAACGAGGACTTTAAGCTCATAGTATTTTCTCCATTGTTCGTGGTAGGCTACAAAGAACTGCGGAACTTCATCAAAATCAAAGCCCTCTTCGACATACTTTCAAGAAGAGAGATGAAGTGGGGCACACTAAAGAGAGTGGGAACGACAGAAACAAAGTCAAAAGTAAAACCTACCCGTTCTATAGGACGCTGATTTGCTAGGAATTGTCGTCTCCTTTTAGCCGCTGCGGTAGCTCTGGTTGTGCTGTATCCATAGGTGATTGGTCAAGCTTTTGTGTGCCTCTATTCTTGCCGATAAACCGAGTTTCGAACAGAAAGACAATGGTAAGGTAGATGAACATCCAAGCAATGAAAAAGAATTCTCCATAGAACTCGTGGAACAGTTTAGCTGGCGAGGCTCCGCTGTTGCTTCCTATTACATAAATCGTTACTATCCGCAGTATGTTGACAAAAAATGTTCCAGCCGCACCTACTACAACGTAGATTATTTTTCGCATTCGGGATATGCTAGTGCCCCTAAGGAACAGCATGATCATAAATGAATACAAGAAGAGGCTGTGGCTTCCCGCACAAGACCAGGCAATAATGGCCTCATAGGGGTTCCCACCGCCCATGCTGACCTTGAGATATAACCCCTCTTCGCCTGCTGGCAAGATTTCTGTGGTGTACCCCAAGAGATTCAGGATTGCAGCCACTCCGGAGGTGGTTATGGGAACAAGGGACTGCAGAACAGTGAATGTTCCGTTGGGATAGAAGGTGTCAATCATATAGAAAACGCCTACGCCTCCGACAAAAAAGGCTGATACAGAGAATGCTTTCAGTCCCCGAACTCCATACAGAAGCCAAATTGACGCCACAAAAAACACTGCAAAGAGCACGTACTCGAGAGAGAAAGGCCAAGAATGCGTCACGTACCATTCGCCAAATTGTTCAAATGGCACGCCAACGGCTTTTCCCAGCTCCACTATGCCCGACTGTAAACCGAAGTTTAATCCCACAGCATAGACTGTTGGCAGAACCAAAATTACTGCAGTTAACACTGTTTTTTTGGTCCAAAATGTGCTGTGTTCCTCTGTGAGTTTTTTCCACCCAAGGGCTACCTCTAATCCAAATAGCCAGAGAAACAGAAGGTACGGTGCTCTCCCCTTCCACAGATAATTGAAGGACCCAGAGTCCATTACATAAAGGATAATCAGCGGCACAATGAAAGCTGCGAAAACTAGAACTGTCTTCAAAAGAAGGTGACGGTCAATTTCGGAGAGAAGCTTCTTTAGCTGCTCTTTTGAGGGAATTATCATTGGGATTGCTCCTTACCGAACATTAATACAGTTACTTGAAGTAGAGGATATCCTTATCCTATTCGCAGTAAAAAACATTATTTATTGTTCAAAATTCTCCTGAGCATATTAGGAGCCTAATAGCAGAAGATTGTTGAAAAACAGCTTTTTTCGGTTTTTCCAAGCAGAATAAACATTTGCTCCTTTTGGGCGCCGAAACTATTCTTTCTTTTCCTTAAACTTGAGGGCTACAGAGTTTATGCAATAACGTTGACCCGTAGGCATTGGGCTGTCATCAAAGACATGTCCAAGGTGCCCACCACACTTTTTACACCTCACCTCGGTTCTGCACATCCCGAAGCGGTTATCAACCTCTTCTTCGACGCTATCCTTGGAGACGGGAGACCAGAAACTTGGCCAGCCTGTGCCAGAATCAAATTTGGTTTCTGACCTAAACAGTGGATTTCCGCAGCCAGCGCACACGTAAGTGCCCTTTTTCTTGTTTTCCAGATATTTTCCGGAGAATGCGGGTTCGGTTCCCTTTTCTCTCAGCACATTATACTCCTCTGAGGAAAGAATTTTCTTCCACTCCTCTTCTGTTTTGGTTACTTTTGATTTGATGACATTCACCTCCTTGAAACTGTTTTAATCAGAAGCAACAATGTGGATAGCTACGTCAAATCTTGTAATTTCGTTCTCAACAAGATAATCGATGAATGCGTCTGAAGAAGAAGCTGATAAGGTAACTGTGACAGGGATGATTTCGCCAGGGTCAAGAATTGCCCCATTATAGTCCCACGATATTGTTAGATAATCCGAAATTTCCACGGGATCCCAATCCGTTAGGAACATGTTCAGTGTTACTCTGAAGTTACTCACGCTTTTGACGTACAAAGTAGTATTAACTGGATTCACCTTAGCTCCATCCCCTCCCAGTTGTTCTATCCTAATTTCGTTCCAAGTCAGGTTTTCCCTTCTGTTTTCGCCATTTGGGTCCCAATATGTTTCAACCTCAATCGTCTTTATGGTTCCAACACTCGGCAAGTAAATCTCATTATCAGAATGACTCAGCATAATAGCGACCAAAGAGGTGCCAGCGACAGATATTGCGGCAACGATTACCACTAAAAGCAGTGTTTTGTATGAAGCTTTCAATAAACAAAAAAACGAGTGGAGTCGAGCCACAAGTTTCTCAAAAGCATTTGGCGCCTTTTTTGTTCGATTAGAGTCATTCATTGAAACCGTCTACCTAACACATTCAAAATGCTACAAATGAGTATTACTGACCTAGTAATAAAACCACTCTTTATAAAAAATAAATATTTATGGCAAGCACACACAGAAACAGGCGATATTTTGGTTAACATTTAACCCCTTTCACTTTCTGAGGTTAATATGGGCTAAGCTACGAAAGCTACCGATAACATATTTTTATTTTTGTTTGAACATTAATTATGTGCCGGATGACGAAAAGGCATTAGCTTGACGTTTCAGGATGAAAGTTCAGAGTTACTCTGACGGCACTTCTGCTTCTCTTCAGTTCTCTCTGTACACGAGCATCGTCCACATCAGGACTATGCCTGCTAATGATTGTAATCCCGCAAAACCGAAGTTAAGCGGAAATTGGGTTATGGCAAACACCCAGATGGAAAACACTGTCCACATGATTGCGAGCCACATAAGCAAAATTTTGTTTGAAAGCCTCATTATTCATCTGTTGTCACCTTGTCTTCGTTGAGTACAAAAAGACTGTGAACAGAGAATACTGACTCTGAATATTGATTGCAAAAAAATGGAAAAGGGCTTTTACGGAAACCAAAAAAAGCAGGTTTCCACCGTAATTCTGTTTTATTATGCTAGCTTTTTTGCTATCTCATATGCGACCTTGTAATCCACTATGCCTTTCTTCGACTCCACTGCCTGCTTGAACATATCGCCTTCAATCTGAATTTTAAGCGGGCCTATCGCTAGGGCGCCTATTCCAAATTTGCCGGGCAGAAACTCTTTATCTTTGTCTGTGGATTTCAATCCTTCAATACCTAAAGGCGGCACCGCGTTGATGTCTCCAAGCACCTTACACTTCTTTCCATAATCTTGGAGTACATTCAGAGGCAAAAGCTGGATCCCCGCAGCACCAGCAGCCAAAATTACATCAGCCTTTCTTATGGCTTCACCTATCTCATCGGGAGCAGCTGCCTGCGCACCGCAAACACTTTTTGTACCCAACTCCGCGTTGATTTTACTGGCGACAGACCTTGCCTTCTGCAATTTCCGTGATGTGAGCGTAACATTGCCTCCTTCCATAGCAAACAAACGCGCGGCAACTTGCCCAACTGGTCCAGTGCCTGCCAGAACCGTTGCGTTTTTTCCTTCGAAATTGCCGAACCCTTTTTCTTTGAACAGTTTTAGCATTTTTGCTACTGCAGCTGACGCAGTTGTGTATGCTCCTCTAGGGTCTATTATTACTGACAGTTCGAAGGGTGGGAACAGCGATTTCTTAGCGACATCTAAGATTCCAAGCGCTTTTTCAACATCTTGACCGCCTATGAAAATTTTAGTGTGTTTAGCTCCTCCGGGTCCTCGTGGGAACATGGCGTCTTGGATTATTCGTTTCGCGTCGCGGATTGTAACGTCGCTGTAGTGAAGTATTTGTGCGTCTGGAAACAGGTCAATGGCTATCAGAATATCGAAGGGGCTTGCATGTTTGTCGGTATCCAAAAAGATTATTACTTTTTTTTGATTCGCTTTTGACGGAGAGTTATTTGACATGTTCAGTACCTCACAAGTTTTGTAATTCATAAGCTGTGGACCGCATTTATGTCTTTTGTATTTACTGGTATGAATTAGATAAATATGTATTTATGAGTAAATATACACTATTACAACGATATATGATATAACGTAAAAGTATATACTGACCGCCAGTTAATGATTTCTCAGGTGAGAAGATTGAAAGAACTACTATTCATGTTTGACACCAGCAGAAGAGCAAGCCCCTTTGACCTAACAATGGCACACGACGCAGGCTTCGACGCAGTAATACCCTACGACAACGTAACCCCACGAGACGCTGCAAGTCTCACGCAAGATGCAATGTTCTCTAGGAGTCCTAAAGCCTTCAAGCACACCTGCATTTTCATCAACGGCAGAGACGTCAAAAAAGCCGAAGACACCTTGAAAGCTGTAAAAAAAGCAATGTTTCCGCCTTTCCAAACCAATATAGTCATCGATCCAAGCGGAGCCTACACCACAGCCGTTGCATTAGTAGCCAAAGTTGAAGACGCACTGAACACACAGGGACTCGGAGGCTTAACTGGCAAAAAGTACGCTGTATTCGGAACTGGACCTGTAGGAATCACAGTGGCAGAAATCCTGACCAGCCTAGACTGCGTTGTAACCGTTGCAGAACCAAACCCCATGCTAAATTCAGACTATCTGCTACAACACGAAGCTTTCAGAGGAGTACTAGAGAGACACGGCGCTTACTTGCACGGTGTTTCTGCACCGACACAAGCTGAAAAAACAAAAATCTTGAAGGAAGCCGACGTAGTATTCACTGTTGCAGCTCGAGGAGTAAGAATAATCGAGAAAGACATAATCGACAAATTGAAGCCAACCAAAGTACTAGTAGACACAAACGCTGTAGCACCACTGGGCATAGAGGGACTGGAACTCAACGACTACATGAAAGAACTAGCATCTGGCATATACGGAATTGGAGCCCTCGTAATCGGCGATCTAAAATACAAACTGCAGAAAGCGCTCCTCAAAGAAGCCTATGAAACCCAAACCAAAAAGGTGTACGACTACAAATACGCTCTATTCAAAGCTAGGGACATGCTTAAAGAAACTGCTGCGCCAAAAATAGTTCAGAAACAAAAGTAGGCAATAAGCCATACAGAAATAGTGTGCTCAACTGGGCACATTTTCTATCTCTTTTTTATCTTTTGAATCCACTATTTTTTAGGTAGGGAACATTGGTTTTGGTTTGTAAGCATGATCAATCGTAATCTCGGCAATGTCTGCTGCATATTCAGCGATTCTTTTTATGCTGTCTCGTATTATGCACAACATACACACTGCCAAAGGCTCAGTGACGCTGATGGTGCTGAGGGCAAGTTTCTGATTAATCATTTCCATCTCGTCTAGCCGTTCTATTACATCATTCGAAGCATTTATGTCCCTTGCAAAGAACGCTCGGATGGCTTCGTTGTACATATCAAAGGCTTGATTGCCAAAATTCAGAAGGGACTCCACCACAGATTGCGATAACCAAAGCCCTCTCCCAGACGAAATTATCACATTTTTTGCAATAGTTACGGCATGGTCGGCAACATATTCGATTCTCTGAACCAGCGTTTGGAAATCCAGGCAATCAATAGGCTCAAGACCTAACTTAATTGCCAGATTTGGGTGGAGAATTGCTCCACGAAGTAACCTTAAGAGGAAAAAATTCAGATTGTCAACATCGTCGTCAAGCCCATGCACTACCCTCGCCAATTCCACGTCTTGATTTAGTAGAGATTTTAGGGCATCTTGAAACATAGAACTTGTTATTACATGCATTCTGCGGATAGCCGTATCGATTGGCGCTTTGGATTCGTCAATAAAGATTCGGGCATAGATTCTTCTAGAATCAGACTCCAAGATTCGCATATACAACATTCCAACAATGTTGCGAACTGCTTTCTGTTGAGCAACCGTGAATATATCTGTGGAAAGCAAAGTGATTCCAAAGTAACCGTTCAAGTAGCAAGCGATTATTTTTCTAGTTAGAAGGTCTTTGTTTTCGGAAGGGTCAACATTAAGAGTGACCTCCCGGTCCTCTCTTTCTTTTCTTACTCCCGGAAAAACTATTAGGGAATTGTCCTTCTGGATGTTCAAGGTCACATAATCGCCGCGTTCCAACTCGGTTAGTTTTATCCAGTGCTTAGGCAAGGAAATAACTAGCGACGAACGCCCAAGAGACATAATTTTGCGTCGATCCATACATATCCCTCACAGTTAACAAATAACAGTCTGTACATGTGGAGAATCTCAAATATATATTTTCAATTTTTTGGTAAAACAAATCATGTTTATTTAGATTCAAGCGAAGAAGAATCTGAAATAGCAAACCAAACGAAATATAACAGAATTAAACCCTGTACTTCTGAAAACGGTGGCTTCTTTGCTCAAGCTCTACAACACTTTAACCCGAAAACTTGAGGCGTTCAAACCTCTAGAAGAAGGAAAAGTGAAGATGATCACTTGTGGACCATCCATTTACAAGTTGCCCCACATCGGCAACTATCGCACCTTTGTCTTTGAGGACGTCCTTCAACGTTACCTTGAGTATCTCGGCTACAAAGTGGAGCGTGTTTTGAACATCACTGATGTGGAGGACAAAGCCTTAGCTGAGGCTGAGAAAGAGAACATAAACCTAAAGGATTTGACGGATAGAAGCATTGGAACATTAGTCAGTGAACTGAAGCACCTGAAAGTCAAGATTCCCGATTATTTGCCTAGGTCTTCAACCAGCGTTGACCAAGCTGTCCATCTTATCGAGATTCTGCTGGAGAAGGGTTACGCTTACCGTTACACCCACAAGGGACGCAAAAACATCTACTATGACCCCCTAAAGTTTGATGGCTTCGGCAAACTCTTCGGATTAGACATGACCAAGTGGCCTAAGAAAAAACGCCGCTTCCACAGAGACACCTACACTGGCAACAAGTGGAACCGAGGAGATTTTATTTTGTGGCACGGCTACAGAGATGGGGACAAAGTTTACTGGAACACAAGAATAGGCAAAGGCAGACCCTCATGGAACGTTCAAGACCCCGCCATGATACCAAAAAGTTTCGACTTCAAGGCAGACATCTGGTGCAGCGGAATCGACAGCACTTACCGTCATCACGACTACATAATAGCCGTAGTTGAAGCCGTAACAGGTGAACCGTTTGTTTGCTGCTGGCTCCATGCAGCCCACCTCTTGCTAGATGGAGAAAAAATGTCTAAACGTAAAGGCAACATAAAATATCCAAAGGACCTATTGGAAGAAGAATGCACATGGAACCACATTCGGTTCTTCTTTATCTACAGGCACTATAAACAAAAACTGAACTTCACATTCAAAAAATACTGCCAAGTCTGCCGTGTACTCGAGAGCTTTCGGGATGTGGTAAAGAATCTCGGTGTTGCTGAAGGCGGTGAACAAAAATCTAGCGCCAAAGCAAAGAAACTGGTTAAACAGATAAAGACCGACTTTGAGAAGAACATGAACAATAATCTTCAGGTTAAGGCTGCATTCGATTCATTGTATACGACAGTTTCAAGACTTGTTAAACTCAAAGAAAAGAAAATGTTAAGCGCCAAGAACTCGAAGGATGCATTAGCGAAACTCAAAGACATTGATTATGTTCTGCAAGCCATTTTCTAAAAACGGAGAGTGTCCTTGAAGGTGGCGAAAAAGAGAAAACGAATAATCTTTCACGTTGACATGGACCAATTTTTCGCTGCCGTAGAAGAGCGAGAACGCCCAGAAATCAGAGGCAAACCAGTTATTGTAGGCGCCGACCCCAAAGAAGGCACAGGAAGAGGCGTGGTCAGCACCTGCAATTATGAGGCACGAAACTACGGTGTCAAATCAGGTATGCCCATAGCAAGAGCATGGCGGTTATGTCCACACGCCGTTTACCTCCCCGTTAACTACCGCCTTTACCAGAAAGTTTCTGCCCGAATAATGGCGATTCTGAGGAAATACGCGGACAAGTTTGAGCGATGGGGACTAGATGAAGCCTTCTTGGATGTTACCTCTCGTGTCGAAAACTTTGAGGAAGCAGAGAAACTGGCGCAGAAAATCAAAAAAGAGATTTACGAAAAGCAAAGGCTGATCTGTTCTGTAGGTGTTGGACCGAACAAGCTTGTGGCTAAGATCGGCAGCGATTTCGAGAAACCGGACGGCTTAACTGTCGTCAGAAAAGAGGAGGCAAAAGCGTTTCTGGCGCCTCTACGGGTGCGTAGGCTGTTGTGGGTTGGCAGAAAAACCGAAAGCAGGCTCAACAAGATGGGAATCAAGACTATCGGTGATTTGGCAAAATATGATGCGTCTGTTCTGGCGGAAAAGTTTGGTGCTGCGGGCACTCAGCTGTATCTTTCAGCACAGGGAATCGACAACAGCGAGGTTCAGGAAGGGTGGGAACGCAAGTCTATGAGTCGAGAGACAACTTTTGAAGAGGACACATCCGACCATGCCCTTATTTTTGATACTTTGGATGCCATCTCAGAAGATTTGCATCAAGAACTTACGGCTTCCAATTTCACTTTCAAGACAACCACAGTGAAGATAAGATACGAAAACTTTGAAACCCACACCCACGGCAAGACCCTGCCCTTCTTCACAGACCGACTGAAAGACATAAAGAAGAGCGCCAGAGACCTTGCGCAAGATTATTTGCGTCCTGACCGAAAAATACGTTTGATAGGCATTAAACTCTCGAACCTGCTCTCAACAGAGAAGCAGATGAGACTGACTGATTAACAATTTTTTTCTCAAGTTTTATATCATATAACCTTCCTATTGGATGATTAACAGGGAGAGAAGAAGTTTTGAGTGAAAGATGGATTCAAGTTTCTGAGAGGATCATTGAACAGTTAAACCGTCTTGAGGATGTTAAAGACAAAGACCGCTTGGAGCTGGTTAGGTCCCTACGTTTTGTATTGGGCGTATTACAGAGAAGTTTGCTCGGCTGGACGCAGTGGGTGAACAACCCGGACATTATGACTATTTTCTCGCAAACGGACTTGGAGAAGATGACAAAAAAATTAGCGGAGTTCACTCGTTCCTTCGTGAAATATGACTTAGAGATGACCAGCTTAGGCGTCAAAAAGGGACTGAAGACCCCGAAAAAAGTCGCGAAGAAAAAGAAGGAAGAGCGAACTGAACGATTTTATGTGTAAAACGAAGGAAACACATGCTTTTGATGCCGTCGTTATGATTTTTTGGTAATAACGGGAAAAACCAGTAACGTTAATAGGATGCTGTTGTTAGTAACTTTTTCAAAGTGAGGACTATGCCAAAGTTGAATGTCCTAGTTTTAACTGGTCGCACTATTGACCAGGGCAGAGGAAAAGAGATGGGGAAACTTTCAGATGTCTACTTGAAAGATGTGACACAATGCCAAATTGACCCAAAAGACATGAAGGCTCTCAAACTGAGACAGAACGCCAACGTTAAAGTCACCACAAACTTTGGTAGCGTTGTCCTGAGAGCTGTCAAATCTCTTAGAGGTCCTCACCCAAACATGGTTTTTATTAGCTACGGTCCTTGGGCAAGTGTAATCTCGGACCCAGAGACTCATGGGTCAGGTATGCCTTCGTTAAAAGGGATGTCTGGAGAACTTGAGCCTGCACCTAAAGAAAAAGTATTAACTTTACAGGAGCTAGTTAATCAACTTAAGGAGGCATAAAAGATGGAAGTTATTACTGGTGTAACCTGTCCGGTCTGCGGAACTTTTTGTGACGACATCGAAATAGTTTTGGATGACAACAACAAGATTATCGAAGCCCGAAATGCCTGTGCTATGGGTGCAGCAAAATTTCTGAACTATTCTACTCACCGTACGAAGACCCCCCTCATCAGAAAAAACGGTGAATTAGTCGAAGCCACCATGGACGAGGCTATCGAAAAAGCAGCCCAGATTCTAGTTGACGCCCATTACCCCATACTGTATGGCTGGAGCAACACTTGCTGTGAAGCACAACGAGTAGGCGTAGAATTGGCGGAAGAAGTTGGAGGAGTCCTAGATAATACTGCAACTGTTTGTCATGGCCCCTCTATTTTGGGTGTTCAATCTGTTGGCATACCGTCTGCCACTCTAGGACAGATGAGGCACCGTGCAGACCTAATCATCTATTGGGCCAGCAACCCATGGGACGCTCATCCACGTCACCCAGAACGATACACCATGTTCTCGGATGGCAGATTCGAAAAGAGCGCATGGTCACAATATCTTTCCAAATTGAGAGGCGAAATGTCAAAAAAGAAGATTCAAAGAGCATCTAATCTGGTTTTGAAGAAGGACTTCTGTTTCACCGAGTGCGAATCGGAAGGCTTGCCCTGTAATATGTATCAGAACAAGCGGAGAACCATTGTTATTGATGTTCGCAAGACCCGCACAGCAGATGCAGCCGACTGTTTCCTTCAGGTGGAGCCTGGCAAGGATTATGAGCTTATGCAGGCATTACGTGTCCTTGTGAATGACGGAGAACTTGATGTCGATGAGGTTGCGGGAATCCCTGTTGAAACTCTTGAGGACCTTGTTGATGTAATGATAAGCTGCAAACTGGGCATAATCTTCTTCGGATTAGGATTAACCATGAGCAAAGGAAAACACCGGAACATAGACACGGCAATCAGCCTCACCCGAGACTTGAACAACAGAACAAAGTTCCTCATCATGCCCATGCGGGGACACTACAACGTAACTGGAGCAAATGTAGTCTTCACATGGCAAACAGGATACCCTTTCGCTGTTGACCTGTCTAACGGGTATCCTAGGTACAACCCTGGCGAAACCTCGTCAACTGACATTCTTCGCCGCGACGAAGCCGACGCGATGCTCGTGATTGCTTCAGATCCGATTGCACACTTTCCAAGAGCCTCCTCCAAGAACATAGCAAAGCATCCGCTCATATCTATAGACCCCGAGGTCACTCCCACTACAATGTTGGCGGATGTGATTTTGCCTCCCGCTTTCGTGGGAATCGAAACTGAGGGAACGGCCTACCGTATGGATCATGTTCCGTTGCCTCTGAAGAAGCTTGTAGAACCTCCAGAAGGCTTCCTTTCCGACAAAGAAATTTTAAGGAAACTGCTTCAAAAAGTTCGCGAACTAAAAAAGAGGGATACTAATTGAGTGAACTAATCGTAAAGAACGGTTTCGTTTACGACCCCCTGAATCGCATCGACGGCGAAAAAATGGACATCTGCATCAGGGATGGAAAGATCGTAAAAACAGTCAAAAACTCAGCGAAAGTCGTCGACGCTTCAGGTATGGTTGTTATGCCTGGAGGAGTTGACATCCACAGTCACATAGCTGGCGGTGAAGTGGATACTGGTCGTATGCTACGACCTGAAGATCATTTTAAGGATGTTGAAGTTAAAACAGCTGTAACTCGGTCTGGGGTTGGCTTTTCAATTCCTTCCACATTTACTACTGGTTACCGTTACTCCAAGATGGGTTACACAACAGTCATGAATCCATCTACGCCGCCCCTTCAGGCACGCCACACTCACGAGGAACTGGCTGACACTCCAATGATAGACAAAGGAACATATCCACTACTGGGAGACTGGTGGATTAGCCTCGAGCACATAAGAGACGGTTTACTGGAAGAGAACGCCGCACACATCGCATGGATGCTTAAAGCTGCAAGAGGATACGCCATAAAAATTGTTAATCCCGGCGGCTTAGAAGCATGGGGCTTCGGACGGAACGTTCACAGCCTCGATGATGTGGTGCCGAACTTCGGAATAACTCCCCGCGAGATCATTAGAGGATTATGCAAAGTCAATACTATGCTTAATCTTCCTCACACAATTCATGTGCACACAAACAATCTTGGTCAGCCCGGAAACTATGTTACGGCTTTGGAGACCATGAAATGTGTGGAGGATTTGGCGAGAAAAGACAAGCCAGTGCTGCATATTACACATATTCAATTCTGCGCCTTCAAAGGTGACGATTGGGCAAGATTAAAGTCGGGAGCAGAAGACATCGCCAATTACGTTAACAATCACAGTCACGTGACCATGGATGTTGGACAGGTGGTGTTCTCGGACACAACCACCATGACAGCTGATGGACCCTTCCAGTTTGGTCTCTATCACATTACCGGAAACAAGTGGGTTAACCACGATGTGGAAACGGAGACAAGCGGAGGGATAGTGCCCTTCAGATATAAGCGGTCAAGCTCTGTCCACGCCACACAATGGTCAATCGCACTGGAAATTATGCTTCTAATTAAGGACCCGTGGAAAGTCTTCATGACAACAGACCATCCTAATGCTGGTCCCTTCTTTTATTACCCCAAGATTATGGCATGGTACATAAGCAAAAGGGCAAGAGAGAGCATGCTGAAAAAAATCAACAAACGGGCAAGAAAGAGAAGTTTGCTGCCCAGCATCGACAGGGAACTTAGTCTCTACGAACTGGCGATTGTCACTAGGGCAGGTCAAGCTAAGGCTCTAGGATTAAAAGATAAGGGGCATCTGGGAGTTGGCGCTGACGCTGACATCGCAATTTACAACATAAACCCGGAACGAACTGATCCATCCAAGAAATTTGTGTCTGCAAGGAAAGCCTTCGACCGGGCGGCTTACACGATTAAAGACGGAGAAGTAGTGGTAAAGGATGGAGAGATTGTAAAACAGGTATTCGGAAAGACATATTGGGTTGATGTTGAATGCGCACGCAATCACTGCCGCACAACTCGGGCGCAAGCAGATGCTAAGCTCAAAAAGAAATTCAAGGATTACTGGACTGTGGAATACGAGAATTATCCTATTCGCGAAGGATTCTTACATTCTTCTGCTCCTGTAGCTGTCAAGGCGGAGATCTAAAATGGCAATAACCCTTATCCCAAAACGTGCGTTCAAATTTCCAATAGAAGGAAAAAATATATCCCCTGACGTCTTCGCCAAGAAATCAGCGAAAGATATAGCGGCATTGGAAATGTGGGAAGGCAACAGGAAAGTCACTATCGGAGACCTTTTTGACATAAAAGTGGACCGCTCGTCCCCAGAAGAGGCAACAATAAAGATTGAGGGCAATGTAGGAACGGTGCGGAACATTGGTTTTCGAATGTCCATGGGCAAAGTAATTGTCGACGGCGATGTAGGCATGCATCTTGGCGAACAAATGAAAGGAGGCAACATAATTGTTTCAGGTAATGCGGGTTCGTGGGCTGGGTCACAAATGAAAGACGGAACCATAGAAATCAAAGGCAACGCAGGCAATTATATCGGTGCAGCATATCGTGGAAGCACCAAGGGGATGAGCGGAGGAAAGGTCATCATTCACGGAAATGCGGGTCACGAAGTCGGATGCTTCATGAGAAACGGTGTCATCAAAATATTGGGTGATGTAGGAATATTCGCTGGCATCCACATGAGGAAGGGAACAATATTTGTTCAAGGCAATTCGCAGGGAAGGGCTGGCGCGCAGATGACTAACGGAAAAATAGTTTTAGCTGGCCATTCAGAAGATGTGATGCCAAGTTTCACCATCGAAGACGTCAAAGCCAAAGTCAAGGTTGACGACGAAAAGATCAAGGGACCATTTTACAGATTCACCGGCGATCTAGCGGACAATGGCAAAGGAAAACTGTACGTTTCCAAGCCGAAAAACCCGTATCTAAGCTCATACGAAAAATACCTAGAATAAGCTCTTTCAGAGTTAATCTAGAGAGGAAAACGAAATGACAACACCAAAACTGAGTGTCAACCAATTAGCCCTTAATCTTGTTAACAGACTCCGTGACCAAGCTGACGAATTCGGAGTCCACATCAAAAAGATGCCTTCAGGAGCTACTGTGATCGACGCCGGAATCAAAGCGGAGGGCGGTTACCTTGCAGGTCAGATCATAACCGAAATTTGTCTTGGAGGTCTAGGCAAAGCAGACATAACCTACAAGCGCTACAGTGACCTTGAGCTTCCCTCCATCTTCGTTTATACTGATTACCCGGTTATCTCTACATTAGGGTCCCAGTTTGCGGGTTGGCGAATCAAATCCGGAAAATATGTTGCTATGGGTTCTGGCCCAGCTCGCGCCTTATCCATGAAGCCCAAGGAACTCTACGAAAAGATTGATTATGAAGACGTTTCAGATGTGGCTGTGCTGGTTCTTGAGACTTCCAAGGAGCCTCCAGAAGAGGCGGTTGCAACGATTTCTGAGGAATGTAACGTTGATTCCGAGAACCTGTTTTTGGTTTTGGTTCCCACTTCTTCTGTTGCTGGCTCTGTTCAGATTTCGGGGAGAATTGTGGAGACGGGTTTGCATAAGTTGACGGAGTTAGGGTTTGACCCGAAACTGGTTACTACTGCTTGTGGATATGCGCCTTTAGCTCCGGTGCATCCTAAGCTGGCTCAGGCTATGGGGAGAACCAATGATGCGGTAATTTACGGTGGCACTGCGTACTATACGGTAAGTTGCGATGATGACGAGGAGTTGAAGAGATTGTTGGGGAAGGCTCCGGCTTCAGCGTCTAAGAGCTATGGGAAGCCCTTCATGGAAATCTTCAAGGAAGCAG
>CBFCZR010000017.1:0-18515 GCA_965602795.1 Candidatus Bathyarchaeota archaeon
TTAAAAATATCCTTCCGTACCAGCGGTTCTCCGCCGCTCAGCCCAAACCACTTTGCCCCCATCTCATAAAGCTCGTCAACTATGCGCATTCCGCCTTTAGTGTCAATCTCGTTAATGGCGGCAGGACTTGAACCAAAACTGCAGTGCAAACAATTATAGTTACAGGCCCTCGTACATCTCCAAGTCATCATGTATAAGAGGGGTCTCTCGCCCATGGTTCGTGCCATAAAGATTAACCATCCGGGTTAGGTAGGAAGCCGAGAAATTATATTTAACTTTTCCGTTAATAAGGCTTCTCGAAGTAAGTTCTGTACCAAATTCTTAGTTTTTAGCTAAAAACTAGGCACCTGTGGACTTAAAGAGACAGTAAAAATCAATGAAACAACAAAAGCACACCATACAGGACACCATATCTAGGGGTGCAAACTGAAAATAGGTTGAACAAAAACTGAGTAATCGACGCTTTTTCCCACTCGGAGGAATTTATGTATATGCAAGCATTGTTTTAGAAACATTTAATTCAGGATATACAGTAAAAACCGTGTATGGTAAAACCAAATTGGGAAGTCGCCTACAATGAATAAAAGAAACCTCGGTTTTGCCCTAACACAACCTGACTACTTGAAGTGAAAAAACGTGAAGATTCCAAGGCACACCCATGGCATAGTTGCATTCGCATTGGTTTCGTTACTAATTTTTTCGTCTTTTATGGTGCTCTCCGATTCTGTGAACGGCATGGTTGACGACGCGGATTTACTTCAGTATGAGTGGTCGCAGATTCACGGCGACCCAGGTTTCACACGGTTCTCAGAGGGACCAGCCCCGGAATCACCGGACATCCTATGGAAAACAACCATAGAAGGCATACAAAGTTACGTCACAGCCTTCAACGGCAAAGTCTTGGTCACAACAGCAACCAATGTTATCGCTCTAGACAAGGACACAGGAGCCATCATCTGGAACACCCTCTTTCCCAGCAGGCAGCGGTGGCCAGCAGTATTCAAAATCGATGAAACCCGCCTTGTGGTGGCAGAATACTGTCTTGAAACCGAAACTGGAGAAATTTTATGGACTAGTGACGAGTTTTCGGCGAAAGTGTCCTATTGGGCAGAGAGTGTTTACAGCCCAGAAGAAGAAATTTTTTATGTTCAAGGCGACGCAGTGGTTCAAGCTTGGAACTTCTCTAATCCCGCAGAGCCACCTATACTGGAATGGGGAACCTACGTGTCTGGCAGCACGTCATCAGGAACGGGTATACAATATGGTGACGGAAGAGTTTTCCCCGGCTCATTTGAGACTCATCAGGTGGCTCTTAACGCCACTACAGGCGATGTTCTCTGGGATACGGCGACAACAGGGGCAATGAGCTTCTCCGGCGCCTATTATGAGGGCAAGTTGCTTAAGGCAAGCGAACACGATAACACTTTCTACTGTTTCGATGCTGAGTCGGGCAAAATTTTGTGGAGATACAGCCCGGGAACTGAGCTTGGATACTGGGTCAGCGGCTGTGCTGCAGCGTATGGTTTGGTTTATGAGCTTAACAAGGATGGGAATCTTTACGCTTTGGATGTGAACAGTGGACAACTGGCGTGGAAGTATGAAGGCCCAGGTTACCTGTTTTGGCCAGGATGGCCAGTGGTTGCGGACGGTAAAGTCTATGCCACGACTGGTCAAAGGGCATCTTATCACCCTTACACTTTGAAGTATAGCGAATCCGAGTTTGTGTGTCTCGACGCTTTCACGGGGGAGCTTGTGTGGGAGTTACCTATAGAGACTCATTCTCCAAGAGATTCGATTGCAGTTGCCTACGGTAACTTGTACATCATCCCCGGCTACATTGAAGAAATGAAGATGGACAGCTACATAACTCTCGACGAGGTTTGGGCTATCGGCAGCGATTCATGGTCAATGTGGCGTAACGACTCGGAGAACAGTGGCGTTGGACAGTCAGGACCCACAGAACTGAATCTCAGGTGGAAGTTCAAGACAGGTGGAGGCGTCGCATCCACGCCAATCGTTGCCGAGGGCAGGGTCTATGTGGGTTCGCAAGACAAAAACATCTACTGCATAGACGCGAGAGACGGCAGACGTTTATGGAGTTTCACTACTGGCGCCAGAATTAAATCGTCGGTGGCTGTAGCTAGCGGAAGGGTGTATGTTGGACCTGATGATGGATATGTTTATTGTTTGGATGCAAAAAACGGCAGCCGCCTATGGAGTACAGAGGCTGGCGGTTACATAGAAGCTAGCTTCAAGGCTGTAACGGGAATACGTTCTTCTCCCGTAGTGGTTGGGGACAGTGTGTATGTGGGGTCGCTGGACACCAATCTATACTGTCTTGACGCCAACTCAGGAGACATCATTTGGACTTACAAAACGGGTGGGTACATTACTTCTTCTCCTGCGGTGTCAGATGGCGCGGTTTACCTCACTTCGCAGGAGCCTAACAGCGGTGCACTCTACAAGATAGACGCTGCCGAAGGTTCGCGTGTTTGGAAATGTGAGATTCCGTATGTGATTGTGGCGGATAGAGGAATTGACTTGCATGTGTCGCCGACAGTTGCGGATGGCATGGTGTTTGTGGCGGCGAACAAGCAGAATTACTATGGAGTAAATGCGGAGACGGGCGATATTGAGTGGACGTATGTTACTACTGAGGGCACAGAAGGCATAGGAGGATATTTGGTTGCCTCTACGGGGTACAATGATGGCGAACTCTACGTTGTTGACATGTTCTTCATAACAGCCCTTGACGCTAAATCTGGAGAAGTGGTTTGGAAGAGCTGGATAGGAACCGAGCTGTACACCTCACCTGCCTATGCTGACGGCAAAGTGTATGTCACCACAGACAGGCGCTTCTTTTATGTTCTTAACGCCACAAACGGAGATAGACTCTCCTTTTTCGAGATGGACTCTAACAGCTGGTCAGCCCCCTCCCTTTATGAGGGAAGAGTATACTTTGGAAGCAACGACGGCGACGTTTACTGCCTAGACGACAAACCAGTGACACACGGTCAGATTCTCGCCGAATTAGACAAGAATGAAGTTAAAACTGGCGAAACTATCACGGGTTGTGGTCAACTTACGCCCGGAATTCCTTATGCACCAGTAAGTGTGACTTTCGTGAAGTCCAACGGCACCGTAGACAGCATACAAGTTGCAGCCCAAACTGACGGAGCCTTCAGCTTCAACTATACACCTGACATGGCTGGCGAATGGACTGCTTCCATCGGTTGTTCAGGAGCAACATACATCATGCAAAGCGCGGAGCTGACATTCAATGTGGTTGGAAATCAACAAACAGATTTGCTGGATTTGGATATACCCACAGAGTATGTCGCTGCTGCAGTTGTCGCCTTAATCGCGGCGTTGATTGCCGTAGTTGCCTATGTGGTCGTTAAGAGAAGGAACAGCAGTTCGCCTGTTGTTATCAGCGACTGACCACAAAAGAAGAGTTTTTAGGCTAAGTGTTCCTCTGCCTCAGAGTAGACTTTGAACATTTTTTGGGCGCAAACATCCCAAGAGAAAGTTTCGCTAACAAATTCTCGGCCAGAACGCCCCATCTTCTCCCGCAGCGGCTTGTCTGAAAGAAGGGTTAAGAGGGCTTCGGCTAGTTTGTGACTGTTCGGTTTAACCAGCAGCCCAGTTTCCTTGTTTTTCACGACTTCTTTTATGGCGGTGACGTTGAAGGCGACCACTGGCTTAGCTGTGGCTTGAGCCTCCAACAGGGTGATGCCTTGCCCTTCCTGAATTGAGGGGGAAGCAAAAACATCAGCACAATTGTATAATCGGTGAAGCGTCTCTTCGGGGACGTAACCCAGAAAGACAACCTTGTCCGAGACGCCCTGCTCTTTTGAGTATGAAATCAGATGGCTTTTCAGTGGACCGTCTCCGACCACCACAAACTTTGTTTCCTTATTTTCTTTGACGACTTGCTTGGCTGCTTCAATCAGATAATGTAGCCCTTTTCTGGGTATCAGGTTGCCAACAAAGAGTACGACCTGCTCACTGTTTCCGCCGATAACATCCCTGATTTTTTCGCAATCTTCGGTGGGCTTGAACCGTTGGACATCCACGCCGTTCGGAACTACCCTTATTTTCTCTTCATCAACCTCGTACAGTTGAACCAGTTTTTGGGCTGAGTAACGGCTGACTGTGACAATCAGGGTTGCCTGTTTGGCTGCCTCTTTTTCGATTCTTGCGAGATGCTTCATGAAAACGTTGGAGAGCTTCATTCTGAGGGACGGGGACACACTTTTGGACGATTGAATATGCTCGTCCGCTAGAACTCCGTGAACTGTCTGTATGAATGGCTTGTTGATTTTCCGTTTTTTGAGGGTTTTCAGGAATCCGTAGCCGCTAACAGTGTGCGCTTCATAAACGTCGGCTTCTATTTTGTCAAACATTCCGGATATAGTTCGGTTGAAAGCCCAGTTGTCCAGCGGATAGAGCTTATCGGTGGAGGAGCAGGGAACGAAGGTTATTCCGTCTATCACTGTGGTTTTGTTGAAACCCCTTTTTGTTCCGCTGTAAACCGTGGTGTCCACTTCGTTTACCAGTCGTTTGGCGGTTTCGACTATGCGGCGTTCAACGCCTCCGAAGTAAAGGTGAGGCGGCTGCGTGTTGAAGACGGCTACCTTCAGCTTCTGTTTCATGGATGTGTGCCTCTATAGGTTTGAAGCGGTTCCATGACATTCTTTGTCAGCACTAACTATTAAAATGGAACTAGATGGGATACGCCCCGCATACTTTGCAGAACTTGCTTTTCGGGTTGCCGCCTTTAGCCTTGCAGTATGGGCACTGTTTGCCTTCCCTATCCTTGAAGACATCAGAGGGTACACCAAAATGGGACCTGAAAATCTCGTAGTAGAACAGATGCTCCTTGTCTCTTATCGTAACCTGATCACTTTCCCCATACTTCTTGGCTTTCTCTTGGAAGTATTTGTCGGAAAGTTTTTCGCTGAAAACCTGTGGAAAAATGGTGGTTCCGGAGCCAAACTCTAGGGGAATCTTTTTTCTCCACACAATCTCATCGGGCAACAGACTCTCGTAGGCTTTGCGCATTATCCATTTTCCCCAGATTTCGTCCCGTTCACGTCTAATCATCAGTTTCGTGTCCACGCCATAAGCGAAAGATTTGAACTCGGGATCAAGAAAGGGCGGATTAGAAACCATTCCAAGCGATTCTGCCATGGGAATCGAAGTGAACTGCATCACCTGCCACATGTTAGACAGGTAATCCCTCAGCTCTTTTTGGTTAAATTTGAAGAGCCAGCTATAACCGCCCAAAAGTTCATCCAAGCCGTCGCCAGTCATCACGCCTTTGATTCCCTGTTCTTTTGCGGCTTTCAAACCCACGTAGGCTGCTACGCTGTTCCTGATGTCCATCGGGTCGAAAACCTTCAGGACTTTAATGACGTCCTGGATGGCTGAGTGCATCTCCTCCTCACCAAAGAACTTAATCGTGTGTTTCATGTTCAGCTGGTTCGCCATCAACTTTGCATATTTGAGGTCCAGCGCCGGCGAGTTCTCGAAGGCAACGGTGAACCCCTCCAGTTTAGTATATTTTGATGCCACAAATGCGACTATGCTGGTGTCTAATCCTCCGGAGAAGAGCATTCCGTCGGTTAGATTTTTTTGTACAACCTTGTCTGTGAGGCTGCGAATTTGTGAACAGATTTCATCTACTGAATCCACGTTTGGTCTACCTCAGAACGTAGTTTACAGGACGATTGTATAGATTTAAGGTTTATTAGCAACTTTGACAGGGCAATATCACAAAAGGACAGTAGGGGAAACAGATGCTGGTCAGTTTGGTTCACATGCAAATCAGCGAATCTCCGGAGAAGAACTTGGAGACTGCAGAGCAGATGCTGTATAGGGCGGCTGACGCCGATTCCAAGTTCATTTGTCTCCCCGAGTATTTTGCGTTTCCAGCCAGCCTAGAAGACAACAAGCACGTCGAGAAGATAGCTGATGAAGTTTATGAGCCTGCAGTTCAGCTTCTGAAACGGGTTTCAAAGCAAGTTGACGCCTACATCGTCGGCGGCACCGTCTTCGAGAAGTTCAGGGGAAAATATTACAACACCTGCCTCTTTCTCAGGCACGGAGAAATACTGGGAAAATTCAGGAAGATGCACCTCACTGCGTGGGAGAAAAATGTGGGATTGAATGTGGGAAGAACCTTCAGGGTTTTCGAAACTGAGTTCTGTAATGTTGGGCTTCTGATATGCGCTGATGTGTTTTATCCAAGAACTGTCAGAAAGTTGGCGTCTTTAGGCGCTGAAGCCCTCTTTCTACCTGTATCGGCGTCGAGAACTCATCCACACGTGAAGGGGCACCCTCTCACAACAAAAAGAGCAAAAGACAACAGGGTTTTCATCCTCAAAAACGGCAACACCCGATCCAACTCCAGAGGCGGCAACAGCGCCATAATCTCTCCATGGGGAATCCTGAACCAAGCAAAAGACGAAATGGAAACAAAAATTATCTCCGCAGACTTGGATATAACCAAACTGAGAAAACTCAGACGAGCAACAGTTACGGAATGAATCTAAACCGAAGTTAACTATTTTCCGTAGATTTTCTCCCATCTTTCAATGATTCTGTTCATGTTCTCAAACCCGAACTTGTCCAGCCAGCCCCTGTAATTGCTGTCATTCACCGCTGTTCTGCATATCTCCTTGGCGCGTTCTGCATCATGCACCAAAAGGAGGACTGCTTCCACGTCGTGGCTGGAGACGTAGGCAACGGTTCTGAGAAGAGCTCTGGTTTCGACTTCTCTGGGAATCTCAGCGCTCAACTCTATGAACATCGGCTTTTTGAGCAGTTTCTTGAAGTCCCGCGTTAAAGTGTCCACCCAATACATGGTCACGTAATTGTGGGAGGAAAGAGGAACATGGAAGAAATTCACGTACTCTGCGAGGGCTTCAAAGTCTAAACCGAACCTTTCCTTAGCCAAGACTGGGTCAGGCCATATTTCGATGCCGAAAGGCTGCTTAACCAGCTTCTTGGCTCTTCTAATGAAGTCGGTGACTGTTTGTGCTCTCCACTCCAGCCAATCCAAGCCACTTTCTCTCTGCTGTTTGTTGCATCGGTCGCAGGTGCAGAAGCCTTCTTCCGGAAAGTGGTAGAGGTTCAGAATCACCCCCTCCACTTCTTCCTTTGCTGTGTCTTCTATGAAGCTGAGAACTTCGGATTGGTATTCTTGGTTGGTGGGGCACACAAAGTCCCAGGGGAGAGTGTACGCTTTGTTTGTTCTTGTGGCTGGGCCGTTCTCTGAGAGCGCCACCAATTCTGGTTTCTTTCGTATGCTTTTTGCGTCGACAAAGCAGGTGATGTCATTGTACATGCCTTTTGCAGGCTTTCCTAACACGCCGTCGACGCGCTTTGAGTAGTAGACGGAAATGTCGAAGCCGTCAACGATTGTGGGCTCGTAGATTACTGTTCCAATCTTCAACGCAGTTGACCTCTGACCGGGTTCTTCTTTAACTTTAAATCTGATGACGTTAATTAGTGTTGATGTCAAGTGTTGCTGGTGGGCTTCGGTGAACATCAAAATCGATTACGTCAAATGCAGAGACTGCCGCACATATACTTGTGTGGACTGCTGTGCCATGGCGGTTTTCAGCCTCAAAGACAACAAGCCGGTGATAGTTGATTTGGATTCATGCACGCTATGCGGAATCTGCGAAGACCTGTGCCCCAAAAAGGCGATAACCATAGAAAGATAGCTGCAAGTTCAGGCTTTCAGGGAATGTTTTTTCTAATGAACACTGAAACGGTGCTTGTTTCTTTTTAGGCATAAATGACAAAAGGGAGTTTGACCTTAGAAATCTCCCCGACCTCGGAAATGGTGACCCAAAATCATATAATTGACTCTTCATTTCTGACAAGAGAAGGAAAGTGGCAAAATGAAACTGGAAACCGGAATCAAGTCTGTCCAAGCTAAAATACAAGAAAACAAACTGATTTTGCGGTCAAAGACCCCGCTGAAAGTTTTAAGCTCTGCTGTTCTAAATGGCGGCCTGCAGGAAGCGACGTGTATAGTGAGCGTGCATGTGCCCGAAGAAACTGGTCTCGACATAGACGACGACGTTCACAGGGATGCCGGAGACTTCTTGATGGAAGAAACATCGAAACTGGGCATTCCTCAAGACCAGCTTGTGGGAATAATGACTGCCGCGAAGATGAAAAACGTGGACATAGTAACCAACAAGTTTGAGGACATCACCTTAACTGCGATTGTCACTGCTGGGGTCCATTTTGCAGCCACTGCTGGCGACGACATCGCCTCAAAACAGAGTGCTTTTCCTCCTATGAAATGGGGCACCATCAACATTGTTGTGTTGGTTGACGGCGATTTGACAGATAGCTGCATGGTCAACGCAATAAGCACAGTTGCGGAAGCTAAAACGGTTGCGTTGAGGGAGTTGGATGTTAGGAGCCGTTTTTCTGGCGAGGTTGCAACTGGAACGGTTACGGACAGCATTGTGTTAGCTTGCACAAAGAGGGGACGGAAGATAGCGTATGCTGGAACTGCCACACCGTTGGGAGAGCTGATTGGAAAGTCTGTGCGGGAAGCAGTGAAGAAGGCTCTTCGCAATCAGGAGAACATAGTTTCTGATAGGTCTCTTACGCGGAGGCTGAAGGAGAGAGGTATAACGGTTGAAAACATGACCACTCTTTTTTCGCAGATTAGCTCTATCCTCGATTCGAACCCTGAGAAGCGGAGGCAGTTTATGGAGGAGGTTGAGCAGGTTTTGTGTGACCAGAACATCGCGGCGCTGGTTATTGCAGGGCTCAGGCTTGATGAAGATGCGAAGACGGGTTTGATTCCTGAGAATCCAGCCAATGAGTATGGTCGAAATTTTGTGCTCAGCAAAATTCTTCAGAAAGCTGTGACAGACTATCTGTCGAAGGAGCAAACGTCATACAAATACGTTAGACCCGACTATCTCAGCTCGGTCTTCGCGGAGAAAATGGGTTGGTTTACCCGAAGCATCCTCTCCGCTGTTATGTATTCTGTTTATTCGAATGTTCTCGGGAACAAATCAGAAAAGCAGAAAGAATAAGCACAAACCATTCTCTTGCATGCTGTCTTGTTTTTCGATGTCGGTAGCAATGCTTAAATATCCAACTTAAGGTAGTTCCACGCTCCGAAAGAGGAATCAACTTTGAAGTTCGGAATGTTCATTTATGAGCCTACACCTGTTGAAGGGTTCGACCTTCAGGTTTATCGCCTTAAATCAGAAAGAGGAATAGTTGGAACCCCAAACCCTGAAATGACCACCAACATCGCCTGCTTCGGCGACAACAACATGGCAGCCAAGCATCCAGACTGGGTTCAAATGTCCAAAGATGGACCTGCACTGCGGACAAACAAGAAGTACAATTTCAGATGGGACATCGTATGCAACCACGAAAAACAGATGGTCGACCGCATGCTTGACATGATCGAAGACACGGCAGAAAAAACCAAAGGAATAACCTTGAGCAGCATGCACTACGCAGACCACGGATTCTGCACCTGCCCCAGATGCAAAGAGGCATACGAGAAAAGCGGGTTGGATTGGCTGGAGTGGAGAGCACAAACAGTCACCGACTTCATAAAAAGCGCAAAAGAACGGGTGAAGAATAAACCGTTCTATGTTGGGTTGCTTCCCGACGCGGTCAACTCTTATGAAAGGTTCGGTTTTGACTTTGATGCTCTAGCCGAGTATGCAGATGCCTTTATTGTTCCGCACTGGTCCCGAAGCTACGCAACCCCTTGGCATTTTGAGACTATGTCTCGGGCGTTCAAGAAGGTGCTGAAGAAGCCTGTGTATCCGGGGCTGTATATTCGTGGACCTGGAGATGACCCGAACGAGGTTGAGAAGCCTGCGCAGATAATCAAGACAGCGTGCCGCATAGCAAGAACGGGAGTAGACGGGCTTATTTTCTTGGCGGGAACTGCCGCAATAATGAAGGATTTCCAGAAAGCTGCCGTGGAAAACGTGAAACTCCGCGAAGAGCTGGAAGGCTACGGAGGCAAACCTGTCCTAGACCTCATAGACAGATGGGAAAGCATAATCCAATAACACACCCCTCTTTTAACCCATACTTCTTTCGTTATCCAACTGTAGTAGATGATTTTATGTTCTGGAAGACAGAAAAAAACTGTTTTTCAACATGAAGTATTATTAGGAGCCTAATAGCAGAAGATTGTTGAAAACATGCACTTTTTCAGGAAATCAGCAGATACTGCATCTTCAATGTGCTTAGCGTCTGTTTCTAAGCCATAACGGCAACCATCACAATAAGAGCGATTGCCCTGTTGATTTCGTTTGTGGCTCCCATAACGTCTCCGGTTACACACTTCAAAGTCTTATTAGCGTAAGAACCCAAAACCGCCACAGCAACACCCATCACAACAAGAACCCAAACAAAAGCGAAACCCACCAAAACTAAACCCACCACCGCACACAAAAGCAAAGAACAAAACGCCTCCAGATGCTTCTTCTCCATTGACTCAACCACAAAATATCCCATACCCTTGTATTCCGGCTTCTTTCCCACGTAGGCAGTCAAAACCATGCTTTCCTTAGCCACAACCTCAGCAACCACCGCTGCCTTCAAGATTTCTACGCCAGAAAACTGTCCGAAAGCCAAACCGGTCAAGGCAAGAACTATGACTCCAGATGCCACAGCCGCTGCACCCGTGTACATGTCATGCATAACCTCCAGCCTCCGCTTGGTGTCGCCCCTAGCCATCGCCGCGTCACTCAAATCCAATAAACCATCTAGATGATGAAAACCCGTCAGAAGCTGTATGCCAACTAAGACAAGGAAACCCGAAATCGAGTCAGGCAAAAAGAGGTTTGATGCAAAACCTGCTGCCCCCGCAACAGCGCCTATCACCAGGCCCACTAGGGGGCAAAGAAAAAAGTATTTGGATATCACTTCGATTGATTCCATTCCAACGGGCACAATGGTTAAGAAACCGAATAAACCCTTCAAACCTTTGATTACCAACCGCAGCACCTTCAACAGCGATACATTTTGCCCTGAAGAACATATGTTCTATACCTGGTCTTTTAAGTTTGTTCAAGAATTCACGTCCAAAATAGGGGTATTCCTCGCTTCTACGTTTTCAACAAAAAGCTTATACGAGGGGCTGGCTATAAAAACCACACCTACTAGGTGAAAAAGAAGGTATCATAATGGCTTGGTTAAAATCCATGATGGAAAAAGAACCGCCTGAACCAGAAAACCCAATAGGAACAGTTGTAATCGGCGGCCTCGACCCTGACCCACACACAACCCCCAAAGAAATGGTACGAAAAGCTCTTCTGAGAGCCCAATTCAAATGCATTGATGTTGGAAAAAAGGCACCAGCAAACGATTTCGCCACACAAGCAAAAGTAAACAACGCAGACATAATAGCTGTCTCAATAAACACCACGCTTGCAAAAAACAACATACCCCAGTTGATGGCAGCCATCGAAGGTATGGGACTAAAAGGCAAAGTTACAGTCATGATTGGTGGCGCAGCTGTAGACAAAAGTGACGCAGATGAAGCAGGTATATTGTTCGGTGCGACCAAAGAAGAAGCTGTAGCCTTAGCAAAGAAGGCTGTAGGAAAATAGGTTCAGCGGTGAATTCCTGAACAAAAACTGAGAAGTGAGACGTAATGTTTAGGTTTAAAAAGGAACAGAAAATTATTGAAGCTGGCGGCATCAAACTTGGAGGTCAACCAGGAGAACTCCCCACTGTTTTAACTGCCACAATCTTTTACTCAGGTCACAAGATTGTAGAGGACAAAAAGAAGGGAATCTTCGACAAGGCAAAAGCTGAAGCCCTAATCAACAGGATGGACGAGCTTTCTGACATGACAACTAACCCGTTCATCTTGGATGTCGTAGGAAATAGAGCGGAAGCTTACCAAAATTACCTCGATTTTATCAGCAAAGTAACTGACGCGCCAATGCAGGTCGACGCCATAAGCCCCAAAGTAAGAATGGAAACCCTCAAATGGGTACATGAAGTCGGCTTATCCGACAGAATCATCAACAACTCCATCTACCAATACGTCAAAGAGAAAGAGCTGGATAATCTGAAGGAATGCAACATCAAAGCATCCATCGTCCTATGTGACAACCCTGAAGACGAGAGCGCCAACGCCAAACTTGAGGTTCTGCCCAAAATCCTAGACATGGCAGACAGCGCCGGCATAGAAGGTGCACTTATCGACACTGCCATTCCCGCATGGGGAATAGGCGTCGGAGCAGGCGTTAGAGCCATCTACTTGGTCAAAGAGAAGTTTGGTGACCGCGGAGCAGTTGGAACTGGCATCGGAAACGTAACAGATACGCTCGGATGGATGAAAGGCAACTTCGGCAAAGAGATGAGAAAACCATCAGCTGCAGCACAAAACGCTATCCTGCCAATTGTGGGAGCCGACTGGATCATGTTTGGACCCATAGAGTTTGCAGAGTTCCTCTTTCCAGTTATTGCAGTAATTGACACCTACGTGTTGACTGCAACCGCTGAAATTGGCACCAAACCTGCAATAGAGGGCATGCATCCTCTATTCAAAACTATGGCCTAAACAGAGAAACCACAGTTTTTTCCACGGGCTTCACGCCCCCTTTATTTTTTTTCAGACTTCTAGTCTTCCCGTAGCCACTCAACCAGTTTGGTTAGGGAATTAGGCTTTTATGTGAACCTGACAATAAGGGAGTTGGTGCACACATGTCATCTCTAGAAACAGTTATCTTAGACATCTTGGAGACGAAGCAGCCGAGGAACGTGAAAGAGCTGGTTAAGCTAGTTCAAGAGCAAGCTGAAGCCAATTTAGATGACATCAAAAAAGCAGTGAAGAAGCTTCACCGAAAGGGATTGGTGGCGCTTGAGGAGCCAACACCCAATAAAGAAAGTTTCGTCAGCTTCTTGTCTCCTAGGAACAGCCGCTGGTTCTGGCTTGTCATAGGCGCATCAGTTCTTTCGTTCATCTCGATTCTGTTCATTCCTGAAACCGGAACACCGTTATCCTATATACGTTACATCTTTGCCTTCATTCTCGTAGCCTTTCTGCCTGGCTACTGCCTAACCGAAACACTATTCCCCAGAGAAGATGCGCTGGACATAATCGAAAGATTCACCTTCGCCATTGGATTAAGCTTCGCCGTCACCGCTCTGGTAGGGTTATTCCTGAGTTTCTCTTCGCTTAGTTTAACTTTGGGAACAGCGCTTCCGGCTTTGGGTTTCCTAGTGATTGTTTTGGCGGTCGTCGCCTTGATTCGAAAATACGTAAATCGGTAAACTCCTTCTAGCCTGTAACCTGAGAGAAAAAAGGCTGCTTGGTAAAGAGGATAAAAAAGAAGAAAAAGGCTGAAGCCTATGTTGAAGATTTGTGGATTCTGGTCTAGAAGAGTTTGTCCCATCTGTTGAACAGGTCGAGCGCTGGTTGACCGCCGTAGTCGCTTAGTGAATCTCTGTATTCGCCCATTTGGGTTACTGCCTTCTGGAAGTTCACCATGCTCTCTGCGACGTCTGCAAGGTAGATGATGCCGTCGATTCCTGTTCTCATCACGCGAACCGAAACTCGGATTAGCTGGTCTACTGGCGGGCAGTGAGCGGGGTCGTCTCCTGGACCGCAAACATAAATGTTGGAGTACACCGGCTTCTCCGGGAAGATTCTTCTGAACGCACGTGCAATCATCTCCCAATACCATGAGGTTGCGTAGTTCTGGGAGAACATGACAATGTTGAATGCGTCGCATATCTTGTAGAGTTCAGGGAAGTCCATGCCGAAGCGGTGGTCTGCGTTCGCTGGGTCTGGAAGCACCGCTAGTACCAGTTTTGTTTTCACGCGGTCTTTTACGTCTTTGATGAAGTCTGTGATGATTTTGTTGCGCCATGTGAACCAGTCTAGTCCGCTTTCTTTCCATAGTTTGTTGCACCGGTCGCAGGTGCAGTGTCCGTGGTCGGCGAAGTGCCAGCTGTTCAGGAAGATTGGCTGGTTTGTCTCCTCAACCGTTTTTTCGATGTAGTCCAGTTGTTCTGCTCTGAATTCTGGCTGTGTTGGGCATAGGATGTCCCAGTGGAGGTTGTATTGGTTGTTTCCTCTTACTGCTCTGCCGCGTTTTGACTCGGAAACCCAGTCTGGGTGTGCGCGGGCGGACACGTTGTCTCCGAAGACTGCAATGTTGTTCCACATGTCAGGTTGTGGTGTTCCGCGTCTTCCTGTTTCTGGTTTCAGTCGGTACACGTCGAAGTCGAATCCTTCAAGCTTCTTTGCATCAAAGAGATAATTACCAAATTCCATACTCATACCTCGTTCTAAAGCTGCAAAATACTTCTATGCAGGTTATATAAGCTTTGCTTCAACAACCAAAAAAACACGTAACACAAAATCCATCTTACGCTCCACTCCGAGGAGCACTATTTCACCCTCAACAAACACATACTTTAGTTTTTTAGCAAGGGAAAACACTGTTTTCAACAATACGCTGTTATTAGCCTCCTAATATGATTGTAGAAACGTGTTTTAGACCTCTAAAAACCTTCGATGGTGCGGGGGACGGGATTCGAACCCGTGGAGGCCTGCGCCAGAGGATCTTAAGTCCTCCCCCTTTTCCTAGGGGATCTGTTTGACCCGCTAATTAGACCTGGCTCGGGTACCCCCGCCATCCAAATATTCACAACGCACCTTCGACATAAATGTTACCTGACCAACGTGGTGCCGTGTGCTGTGTTTTGTGGCGTTACGGTTATAACATTCAAGTTTATAGAAGTTAGTTTGGCGGGAAAAATCTGGGCGGGTACAGAAAGCTATGTCGGCTTTCTACCGAAGCCTAGCTTGGATAGGGCACGAACAGCAGAGTATGCTGGTGTAAGCCTCCTATCGGGGAACTGGGAGAGAGCTCGGGGTCACGGGTTCAAATCCCGTCCCGCCCGCCATCCATTTTGATGGTTGAAAAATATTGTTTTAATGAAAAAGAGTGGGTCTGGTAAAAACTTGTAAGAGTGGTTACATTAGTTTGGCGTGTAGCCAGCCTCTTCCGCCCTTCTTTCGTTGTTGACCCTTTTTGTATGTTTTTTTGGGTGGATCAAATCTTCTGGTTGGCTTTTTCTGGTTGCGTATGTTGTTTCGGACAAATTTGCCCCATCCGCCTACTGTTGAGTTCGGAGGAAGTGCTTTAGGTGCGTCAAACTCCAGATGTTCCTGCACTATGTCAAAGAAGTCTAGGGGCTTGAAGTCTCTTGTTGCCATAATCACGGTTCCCCGCTCAACAAACAGCTTCGAGTAATCTTGTTTAGCTATACCCTCTGCTCTCAGCTTGTCATCTAACCGATTTCGCCACAAATCTCTCCAATCGGTCCTTAACTCGTCAACGAACTCTTTCATGTCACTTTTTTCCATTGCATGTTTCCTCCCTGCACCTGAAGAGCCAGATTCTTTGCTTTTCTTGAGGTGCTTGGGTTTGTTGACTGGTTTTGGTTATTCAGGAATATAAACACGTAAGAAAGGAACTTCCATACTATTTTTCTAGAATTATCCTCTATAATTAAACTCTATGAAATGTGCATCATTTCTCTGTAGATTTTGAGGCACAATATGAAGAGCAGATTCACAACATATTTATGCTTTGTAACAAAAAACTCACCACTCTAGAGGATAACAAATGTCAGCTATCGACGCGATTATATGGTTACTCAAGGACGGCAGGTGGCATGACTTGGAAGAAATCACACAAAGAATTGCCCTGCCAAGAATTAAGACAGAACTAGCTATCAGCTTCTTAGTGGAATATGACTTCCTTCAACTAAACAAAAATACTAAAAGAGTTAAACTTCAATCCTCAACCCGCGAATTCATAACACAAATTCAAAAACTTGAAAATGAAGCTTAAATCAAATTTTTAAGAGTCGATAGGCGTCAAGAAATTTGAGCCCTTTTGATGTGATTTTAAAATAAGTTAATTACAGTTTAGCTGTCTAATATGCGAAAGGAGTAGACAAATGATGTTCGATGAGCTGAAACTGTTTGCCAAATTGTTTCTCATCTTTACAGTGCTCATCACGGTTTTCTTATACTTATTCGCCATCGTTTTGGGGCCAGCATTATTCTATTTCACGCCTGAAGGGTTGACCGCCAGCACAGTGAACTTGCTATCTCTGACAGTATTCTTCCTCAACATACCCATATCTGTTCCCGTAGGACTTGACTTAGGCGTAATCTTCCTTGCTATCTGGAGCATATTCACTTTGAGCTTCATTGCCGCCTGGAAATTCAGAGAAAACTTCTACCAGACAATCAAAGAAAGCGTTGTTCAACCCACAAAAAAACTCTTCAGCAACTGCCTATTTGCCATGCCCATCCTAAACAGCATGACCTTAATCGCTATCATAGCAATCAACAGCTTTCAGGAAGCAGGAGGGATTCCAACCGGGATGCCCCCACTGCAGGGCGAATCTTTCTTAGATTTCTTTGACCTATCCTATTCTGCCGTGGCTGAAGAAGTGGGGTTCCGGTTGATTCCAATCGGCGCTTTCCTCCTCCTCTACTTATTAATAACTAACAAGAAGGCAGCAACGTTTTCTTTGAGCCAAAAAATCAAACTTTTCTTTGCATCAATTTTGTTTCCTGATAATGCCAAAAGAATGGTTGGCGCAAAAACAGTGAACGAATATGGCGTTAGGGGCGGAATAAGTTCAGGCGAGTGGTGCATGGTTATCTTTTCTTCAATAGTTTTTGGTTTGGCTCACTTTGACCCAGGGGTCAGCTGGGAGATTGGAAAGGTCAGCTCTGCTGCGGTTGCAGGGCTGGTTTTAGGCTTAACTTATCTGCTCTATGGCATTCAAGCATCCATAATCATGCACTGGTTCTTCAACGTTTACAGCGACACCTTCTTTCTCCTTTCAGAAATCCACCCAGCTGTAGCACCGTTTGCCAATGGAACAGTCATCTTCAGCGTCATTCTTGGGATTCTCGGATGGTCAGCAGCAGCAATTCTAGGCTTCCATAAACTAGTTAGAGGCACCGAAAAAAGAGACGAAAACGAGCAGAACCAAGCTACTTCAAGCCCGATAATATCGCCTCAGCGAGATTGCTGATGGGAACCGTTGTCTGTTCGCCTTTGTTCATGTCCTTTAGAGCCACTTTCTTTTCCTTCAGCTCTTTTGGACCAACAATCACTGCGTAGGCGACGCCTCTTCTGTTAGCATCCGCCAACGCTCTGGAAACGGAACGACCCATAACCGCGACTTCCACAGACAAACCCGACTTCCTTAGGACATCTGACAACTCCAGAGCCTTTCCCATAGACTCTTCTTTCACCGAGATGACGACGACACTTTTCTCCTTCCCTGTTTCTGGGGAGACCTTCTGTTTCTTGAGAGCTAGAACGATTCGGTCAATGCCTTGGGCAACCCCCACGGCAGGAATCGGTTCTCCGCCGAAGAGTTGAATCAGCTTGTCGTAGCGTCCTCCGCCGCCCAATGCAACGTCGATTCTGGGAACGTAGGACTCGAAAATCATTCCGGTGTAGTATTCGAGACCTCGAGCAAAGCCCGCTTCCACCATAACCTCAAGCTTCACTCCGCTGTCTTTCACCAGCTCAAGGATTTCCCAAAGATTATCGACAGCAGCAATAGTCGTGTCGTAGCCCTGAACCGTTTCTTTCACGGTTTCCAGAACCTTGAAGGCGTCCTCACCCCTTGTTCCGAACAGCCTCTCCAGAGCAGACAAACACTTCTGTGAAACATCTGCGTCACGGGCAATCGCAAGAGCCTCTTCCCAGCTTTTCTTGTCCAACAATTGTCTGACACTGTTCTGCTTGTCTTCATCCATCCCTTCTTGGTCCAGTATTCCCTTGAGGATTTCTGTGTGCCCAATCTTGAAACGGTAATTCTTTAGTCCCAGCCTCTTGAGGAGGTCGTTGGTTAGCATGAGAATTTCCGCGTCTGCTTCTGGTCTGTCTGAGCCGAAAAGTTCGTAGTTTGATTGCCAAAACTCTCGGAACCGTCCATACTGGGGCTCATCGTAGCGGTACAGGCTTCCTACGCTGAATAGCCTCATGGGCTTCGGCTCGTTCTTCAGTTTGGATGCCACCAGCCGGGCGACAGAGGCTGTGAATTCTGGGCGCATAGCCACTTTTCTGTCTCCCAAGTCCTTGAAGGTGTACATTCTTTCGCGGATTTCTTCGCTGGTTTTAGCCGCCAACAGCTCGTAGGTTTCTAGGACTGGGGTGATGATTTCCTCGTACCCGTACAGTTTAGAAACTTCTCTGGAAACCTGCTCCACATGCCGCATTCTCTCAGCGTCTACGGGCATCAGGTCTCTCATTCCGCGGACAGTCTTGAACATTCCATCTCACCAACATTTATTTCAGGTTAAGTTCTGAAAGAGAATAGTAAACGATTTCGCCTCTCCGGTTTATAACCGCGAGAACCAAGTTTTTCTTCAAGTTCTGAACGTACCGTTGCGTTCTCGCCAGCCTTTCCACCGTGACGGGCTGCCCCTCCTGTAT
>CBFCZR010000018.1:0-18154 GCA_965602795.1 Candidatus Bathyarchaeota archaeon
TAAAGAAAAAGAAATAGTTAGCATAATTGGACCTAACGGCGCAGGCAAAACCACCTTAGTGAAAACCATCATGGGGTTGCTGCCTGCAAAAACTGGAACCATCCGCTTCAAAGGCGAAAACATCGAAAAGCTTCATACATACGAAATCGTGAAGAAAGGTGTAGCCTTGATTCCGGAAGGCAGAGAAATTTTCCCCAAAATGACTGTTGAAGAGAATATGCTTCTAGGCGCTTACACAATAAAGGACAAAAACGCAGTCCACGAATCAAAGGAAAGAGCCTACCAAATATTTCCTGTCCTGAAAAAGAAAGAGAAATCTCTAGCTCAGACTTTAAGCGGAGGGGAACAGCAGATGCTGGTCATATGCAGAAGTCTGATGTCCAATCCTGAACTTTTGATACTTGATGAGCCTTCGTTAGGTCTGGCACCAATAATTGTGGGAAAGGTGCTGGATACCTTGCGTAAAATAAACGAGGAAGGGGTCACCGTGCTTCTGGTTGAACAGAACATACGCGACTCCTTGAATATCGCCGACAGAGGCTACGTTCTTGAAGACGGCAAAATTATTATAGAGGGCAAAGGCAGAGAACTGCTATCTAACGACCACATAAAAGAAGTGTATTTAGGCATTTGATGGAGAAAAATTTATGTCGGATATATACTGGAACAAAAAATTCGAAACCGCAACAAGAGACGAAATCCGGAAACACCAGCTTCTGCTGCTCAAAGAAAAAGTAAAGTTTTGTTACGAAAACACTGAATTTTACAGAAACAAATTCAAAAGCGCAGGAATATCACCAAGCGACATAAAAACACTTGAAGACACTCAAAAAATTCCTTTCACAATAAAGGACGACCTAAGAGACAATTACCCATTCGGAATGGTCGCAGTCCAATTTGACGACATCGTGGAAATACATGCCTCAAGCGGAACAACCGGAAACCCTGTAGTGGGAGTGTACACCCAAGGCGACATGGATGTTTGGGCGGAATTGATGGCGCGCTCACTTTACGCCACAGGAGTCAGAAGACAAGATGTAATCCACAACGCTTACGGCTATGGTCTATTCACAGGGGGTCTCGGATTCCATTATGGCGCCCAGAAAATCGGGTCAACAATCATTCCTGTTAGCGGCGGAATGACCCAGCGACAAATAAAGATAATGAAAGATTTAGGTTCCACAGTTCTGTGTTGTACACCCAGTTATGCGATTTACCTTGCTGAGGCAATGAAAGAAGCGGGTGTTGATCCGCGAAAGGACCTCAAGCTAAGGCTAGGCCATTTTGGGGCAGAACCTTGGTCAGAGCGAATAAGGGAAAGGGTTGAGACTGAAATGGGAGTTGAAGCTTTTGACATCTACGGATTGACGGAACTGTGTGGTCCAGGCGTCTCGGTGGAATGCACCGAACATAACGGACTGCACATCTGGGAAGACCACTTCCTCATTGAAACCATTGACCCGAAAACTGGCGAAGTGTTACCCGCTGGAGAAGAAGGCGAGCTGGTCTTTACGACACTCACAAAAACAGGCTTACCCCTATTACGATTCAGAACAAGAGACATATCAGTTATCGAAACCGAAAAATGTGGTTGTGGAAGAACCCATTCCAGAATGATGAGAGTAACAGGCAGATCCGACGACATGCTGATAATACGGGGCGTTAATGTGTTTCCCTCACAGATCGAATACGTCATAATGGGCTTCCCAGAATTAGCTGCACAATATCAAATAGTTCTTGACAGGCCAGGAGCACTGGACGTATTCACCATAAAAGCAGAATTGACAGAGCAAACCTCAAAGAGACCACAAAAGGAGCTGGATACATTAAAGCTCAGAATCAGACAGAAGGTAAACAACATAACTGGGATTTCACCGATTGTCGAGCTAGTGAAGCCTGGCGAACTTCCTAGAAGCGTGGGAAAAGCAAAAAGAGTTTTGGATATGCGTTCAGGCAAGATTTGAAGGCTTCCGCGGTATGAATGCGAAGATTGCAGTTGACAAACCGGGCAGTTTCCTTTTGCTCAACGGAGATGAAGCAGTTGCAAGAGGAGCCGTAGAAGCCGGAGTCAAAGTAGCATCTTCATATCCTGGAACCCCCTCCACGGAGATTCTGGAAACCATAGCGGAGGCAGCCAAGAATTTTGGGATATACGCTGAATGGAGCATAAACGAGATAGTGGCATTGGAAGTGGCTGCAGGCGCATCCATGGCAGGGGAAAGAGCAATCGTTTCCATGAAGCATGTGGGATTGAATGTAGCCTCTGACGCTGCGATGACTCTGGCTTACACGGGTGTTATTGGCGGTTTGGTCATTGCTGTCTGCGACGACCCGGCTATGTACAGCAGCCAGAACGAACAGGACACCCGATATTTTGCTGTGCACTCAGACATTCCTCTTCTGGATGCAGCCAACCCTCAAGAAGCACTGGACATGACTAGAGAGGCGTTCAAAATAAGCGAGCAATTGCAGTTGCCCGTGATTGTTCGTTTAACCACTCGGGTGGCTCATGGGAAAGCAAGAGTGAAAATTAGCGAGATTGCCAAGCGTTCCCGAAGAGCTGAGTTTGATAAGGATGCTTCCAGATGGGTTATGGTTCCCTCTAACGCTATTAGGCGGCACAGGGTCCTTAAGGAAAAGCTGCAATCGGCAACGGAGATTGTGAACAGCTCAAATTTCAATGTAATAGAGGATAATGGAAAAGAAATTGGGATTGTGGGCAGCGGGATAGGCTATTACTATGCAAGGTCCGTGTTGGATACAAGTAAATTTTCGTGGCTGAAATTGGGTTTCGTCTACCCGTTTCCTACAGAATTATTCAAGCGTTTTGCGTCTAAAGTGAAAAAGGTAATTGTGGTCGAAGAATTAAGACCCTTCATCGAAAACAACGTCAAATGTCTGCATCCTAAAATATTGGGAAAAACCAAGACAGATTTAGAGGAAATCGGCGAATTTAGTCCAGATGTCATTAAGGACGCTTTTGTAGGCTTGGGATTATGTGGGAAGACTGAACTGCAAGAAGAGTTGGATCTGCCCATCCGCCCCCCAGTGCTCTGTCCAGGATGCCCACACAGAGCTTTCTATTATGCTCTAAATACTGTTAACCAATTTGTTGATTGTAACCCCAAAAAATGTAATGGCTGCGTCGTATGCGAGTACGCTTGCTCTATGGAGAAAGAAAAAACCTTCAATCCCCTCAAATCCAGAATAAGAGCTGTGAGACTTGATGCACTATCCAATATGGCAATGGCCTGCAGAACCTGCGAGGACGCGCCATGCGTTGCGGCTTGTCCAAAAGATGCGTTAAGCCAGTCAACCGAAGATGGAACAATAGCAGTCGATGAGGAAAAATGCGATGGATGCGGTTGGTGCATCCCAGCTTGTGAATACGGGGCAATAACTCTGCACCCTGAAACCATGAAAGCTATCGTGTGCGACACATGTGATGGCGATCCTGTGTGCGTTCAGTGGTGCCCAGAAAGTGCACTGAGCCTTAAGGGCAAGACAAAAGACAAAATCGTCACAGGGGACATAGGCTGCTACACTCTAGGGTTTATGCCGCCAGTAAACACAGTTCAGACCTGTCTCTGTATGGGCGCCGGAATTTCACAGGCTGCAGGCATGGTTAACGCTGGGGTTAAAGACAAAGTTTTTGCGGTTATTGGCGACTCAACATTTTTTCATGGTGGAATGCCTGGTTTACTCAACTTAGCTTACAACAAATCGAACGTCTGTGTGATTATACTAGATAACAATACTGTGGCAATGACTGGGCACCAGCCGACACCGGGCTCAGGAAAAAACGCATTAGGCGAACAAACAAAAATCATAGAACTCGCGGAAGTTGCCCGAAGTTTGGGAATCGAAACAGTGGAAATTGTTGACCCCTACGATGTAGAAGGGACACGGAAAGCTATAAGAAAAATTTTGGATTATCATGGTCCCTCGGTTATCATATCTCGGAGACCTTGTCCTCTTTTGGTTAAACGGGGTCCAACAAGAGAGGTTTTGGAGGAATGTAATGGATGTGGCGTGTGCGTTGAACAGTTTGGCTGCCCAGCGATTTCCCTCACTTCCGAACGCGCCGAGATTGACCCGACCCTCTGTTACGGTTGTGGCGTCTGCGAAATGATTTGTCCTTTTGAGGCTATAAGGAGTAAAGAGTAGTATGGTAATGAACATTGTTTTTTCGGGCGTAGGCGGACAAGGCATCGTTGTGGCAAGTGACATTTTTTGTGAGGCTGCTCTCATGGATGGCTTGGATGTTGCGAAGGCGGAAGTTCATGGGATGGCGCAGAGAGGCGGTTCAATTGTTGCGCATGTTAGGGTTGGCGAAAAGGTTCATGCTCCGTTGATAGAGACGGGGACGGCTGATGTGATATTGGGTTTTGAGCTGCTTGAAGCTGCAAGAGTTCTCCCAATGCTGAATAAAGGTGGAACGGTTATAGTGAACACCAAATATATTCAGCCTAGCACATCTGCTGCTGCAGCATCGGGTTTGGATGATGAAAAGATTTTGGACATACTGAGAGGCAGGGCACACAAAGTGATTGAAATTGATGGAATAGACATAGCCACCAAACTTGGAAATCTTCTTGTAGTCAACACAATCCTTCTCGGCGCGCTCTCAGCTATTCCAGAGAACCTAGTTAAACCCGAGTCTATAGAGAAGGCTATCGCCGGCAGACTCAAGCAGAAATATGTAGCGCTTAACCTTGAAGCCTTCAAAATAGGCAGAAAACGGGTTAATTTGGGTTAATTTTATTAACCGTCCGATTACAATACTTACGAATCTAGAGGAAACCAAGATGGTAAATACTAAACTAGTTGCCGCCGTCGTTATCGTGATTGTTGTCATCGGAGCTGTTGCTGCATGGCAATTAATGCCAACATCTGAACAAGAAACTATCAAAATAGGTCTAGTTGCCCCTCTCGAAATACCTGTCGGACAAGACATGGACCGAGCCGCCAAAATGGCAGCTGAAGAAATTAACGCTGCTGGCGGAATTTACGTTGAATCTTTGGGTAAAAGCCTTAACATAGAAATAGTGATTGCAAACACAAAAACCGCTGATCCAACTGTTGCCTCAACTGAGGTCACGCGAGTTGTAGACCAAGGCGTTGACGTCCTTATCGGAGGATTCGGAAGCAGTGCCACCCTTGCAGGTCAAGTATATGCTGTAGAACAAAAAGTTCCATTCGTTATAACGGGAGCTTCAACTCACCTTGTTACAAGAAGAGGCTTTCTTCCAGACGGGCACGCTCAAAAAATAGACGACCCAGAAGGAATGAGTTACATGTTCCACTACTGCACTACAGTTTACCACTACTCAGAGACAGTTGCATATTTCTTCGCTGAAGCCATGAAACCTCTGCTTGAGAGCGAATACGGCATTTCAAGGAATCTTAGGCTTGCAGTCTTGTACCGTAACGACGCTTACGGACAAGGAGTATGGGACGCAACCAAACATTACATAGAAACCGACAACCTTCCAATCGATATTGTCGCTGAAGAAAGCTACCAAACAACTGCAACAACCTTCCAAACCGAACTAAACAAAGTCAAAAACGCTGATCCCGACGCTGTATATGTCGTAGATTTCACAACAAACACTGCCATCATCTACAAACAAGGTCAAAGCGATGTTGGATTAAACAGCATCTACATAGCAGTTGAATGCTGTGAAGAACCAGAATTCTACACTGCACTAGGGCAATGGGGCGATTACCAGTTGCTGGAATCCAAATTCGCTTCATATGCTGATGTAGATGGTGAATTCTACTTGCCAATGATGGACACCTACGTTGCAGACTACGAAGCAGAATATGGTCAAGTTCCAGGAATGATGGGTGCAGACACCTACGACGCATTCTATATCGTAAAAGACGCTATTGAACGAGCAGGAACCCTAGAAAAGAGTGCAGTTAGAGACGCCATAGAATCATGCGACATGGACCAGATGCTGATCATAACTGAAACAGGCAAAATCGAATTCGGCACAGATGAAGACAACTACCATGAAATTGCACCATTCACTTTTGTGGAGCAGCTATTCTACGATGAAACATTGGGCGAATCCAGACCACTGGTAATCTGGCCTGAGACCGCCCCAGTAGTGGGCCCAATAAAGCAGACGGATTTTGTGCTTCCCGACGACTATGAACCAGGAAGTCCATGAGAGTAACTTCGGTCAGATGGAACTTCCCAACCATCCTTTTTTCTTTGTTTTCTTCTTGAATTACGCTTATAACCTATGTTTGCTGTAAAATATAGCTAAAAACGCGGTTGAAACACAAATGATTGATGCCACGACTCTGATTTGGGGCGTTGCTATAGGCTGCATTTACGTTTTGCTAGCTACCGGATTAAATCTGATTTTTGGGGTAATGAAACTTGTGAATTTTGCCCACGGCGAACTTTTGATGGTGGGCGCTTATGTGAGCTACTCAGTTACTACAGCATTAGGATTAGATGTCTATTTGTCAGTGTTCGTGTCGATGGGAGTGGTCGCATTAGTTGGATTGGCTGTTGAAAGGTTAGCATTCCGCAGGGTTTTGGGTGCAGATAAGCTCAACGAAATTTTTGTAAGCCTTGGGTTGATTCTAATTTTTGACAATGTTGCTGTTTTGATATGGGGTGAAAACTCTAAATGGCTCACCAGCTCCTTCGAGGGAATGAGCGTACGTCTGGGTGAAGTGTTCCTCAGTTATGATATGCTGATTGCTTTTGCGTTTGTGGTTGCCATACTTGTTGGGTTGATATTTTTGATTAAGAAAACCAAGATAGGCATGGCTATGAGAGCAACCAGCCAAAAAAGCCAAGCCGCAAAGCTGATGGGAATAAACATTGAACACGTTTACATCTTCACGTTTGTGTTAGGTGCTGCGTTAGCTGGAGCTGCAGGCTCACTTTACGGAATAATTTTTCCTTTCAACCCATACATAGGGGCACTACCAACCATCAAAGCGTTCGCGATCATAATCTTGGGTGGGCTAGGAAGCATACCCGGAGCCATAATCGGCGGGCTTCTATACGGAATCGCCGAGCAATCGGCAGTCGCAGCACTCAGCGGCATCTGGGGAGACGCCGTCGCATTTTCGCTTCTAATAATTGTTCTAATCGTTCGACCAAAAGGGCTTTTTGGAGAGAGGGGCGACTAAATGTTCACCAAAGAAAACTTCCTTAAGCTCGTGCAAACCACAAAAGGTAGAATAGCCCTAGCGGCAATCGCAGCTTCTTTTGTTATCCCTCTTGTATTAAGAGATAATTACATGCTTCAGATTTTAACACTCATTGTAATCTTCACAATATACGCATCAAGCTGGAATCTACTTGCCAGCTCAGGACAGGGTTCACTTGGGCACGCAGCCTTCCTAGGAATAGGCGGATTTACGTCATCACTGCTTGCAATAAATCTGGGCGTACCCCCAATAATCGGAATCTTCATAGCAGGCGCCTTATCCGCAGCAATCGGCTTCTTGATAGGCATCACATGCGTGAGACTGAAAGCATGGTTCCTAGCCATGGTGACTTTCGGTTTTTCGATTATTGCAGAAACTCTATTCAGCGAATTCGATGACGTCACCCACGCCATTCTCGGCTTCCGACCCCCTCCTCTACTGTTTTCTCAGAGATTGCCATTTTACTACTTTGCAGTTTTAATCAGCATAACATCAGTGGCCATAATCTATTTCATAATGAAGTCAAAAATGGGTTTGGCTTTCAGGGCTATACACCAAAATACAGCAGAAGCAAGGATGATTGGCATAAACACCGCCAAATACAAGTTGTATGCCTTTGTGCTTAGCACATTTTTTGCTGGCTTATCTGGAGCAATCTATGCTCACTTTCAAAGATATATACACATTTCAATATTTTCTGCGGACAATTCGTTTAAGCCGCTGATGATGTCCGTAATCGGAGGTCTGGGCACAATTGAAGGGCCAATCATAGGCTCAGTTGTAATGGTTTTCATTGACCATTTTCTGGTAAACATAGACCCGTTTCTGAATTCTGCTCTAAGCCCACTATTTCCCGCAGTAAGCAATGTTGGACCATCCATAAGGTTAGTTGGCTTAGGCATCTTTCTTGTCATAGTTGTTGTTCTCTTGCCAAAAGGGATATCCTCGTTGCTGCGTAAAGTGTATCACTACATACGCACAGAACCAAGCAAAAGTGAGAAACCATGAAGGGAAATGATTACTTCAGAGAGCTCCTGGGCGTCAAGGTTCTTGAAGCAAAGGATGGCTACTCAAAAATGTCTTTGAAAATCTCTAAAGAGCACACAAATTTTGTTGGCTTTACCCATGGCGGGGTTGTATTTGCTCTGGCAGACTGCGCATTTGCTGAGGCAGTGAATTTTGGTGATAGGAAGGCTGTTGCGGTTCAGGTGAGCATAAATTTTGTGAGACCTAGTTCAGAAGGGGATGTTTTGACCGCTGAAGCTGTAACTGTCTCGGAGGGGAGAACTTTCGTTCTGTGCAGCATAACTGTGAGAAAAGAAAGCAAGACTGTGGCTTTGTTCTCGGGTTTAGCGTACAAAATTCAGTCTAGTTGATAAGACGGCCTGAAAAGTGTAAAGGGAATTATCTAGCGTCTGCGGCGTCTTCTTCTGCGGTGAGGCTTGTATTGTCCTGTTCCTCGGTCTAAGACAAATCGTTTATAGTATTTTTTACTGTTGCTGACTCTGGGAATGGCTGAATGTCTCTCTTTAGCCTCTACTTTAGGGGTAATCGCTCTAATCTTGCCCGCTTTGGATAACGAACCATGTGAAGGCACAACTTCACCTCCTTATCTACAACAACATTTGTTTATTGGGCATAAACATCGAAATGTTCCCATGAAAAGTCAAAGGGGGGATACCCCATCAAACTAACCAATGAGAACATTAAATGAACTTGTGTATGCCCTTTGATTGCAGGTTCTCAGCACACTTTATAAAACCTATGATATTGGTTATGCGGCAGATGTAATTGAGCGATTCTTCTGAGGTTAACTGTCACCATCTTTTCTATACTACAGAAAACATGGAAAAACAGCCAAATTTAGAGAAAAAGCTTCTTCAAATCAGAGAATTTAATCAAAGGAGCAACCCTTATATGTCAAGTTGAGTTTGCGAAATTGTGGAGTTGATTTTTTGGTTATCAAAAATGGTAATTTAATAAAAATGCATTATAGCGCTAAAATTGGCGACCAACTGATTGATACCTCCCGAAACAAAGACCCTGTTGAATTTAAGGTTGGTGAAGGGCAAGTTCTCCAAGGCTTAGATGAAGCTGTTGTTGGACTTAAGACCGGAGATAAGAAGGCTGTTGTGGTTCCGCCTGAGAAGGCGTACGGTCAACGGAAAAAAGGTCTCACCCAAAAGATTCGTCGGGATAAATCCAAAGAACCGCCCAAAGGGATTGAAGTTGGAAATCTCATTCAGTACAAAAACGAGCAAGGCAAGAACATGTATGCCACTATAACAAAGGTTGAAGAGGATAATATTGCCGTTGACCTAAACCATCCTCTTGCTGGCAAAACAATAAATTTTGATCTAGAAATAGTGGATGTCAAGTAGGTTCTGAAAAGCTATCTGTGCACACAAAATATTGCCAAACCCGTCAGGTGTATCGATCCATTTTTGGATGACCCCCTCATAGCTTTGGATAGTTAAATCCTCGTTTAACCCTATCCCTCACTTTTGGTGCACAAATATTCGCATGCAAAAGACTGCTTGCTAATTCTGTTTGCTTCGTCTTTCAACCATAACGCAGACTCCGTGGACAACTTTGATGTTGTTTTGTTTGCAAAAGTTGAGTGCTGTTTCAGATTCAGATCCAGGTTGCATCCACACTTTATTGATTCCAAGCTTCTTGCAGTCTTTCACAATCTGGTTTGTCACTTTCGGAGGAACAACTAAGTCAACAACCTGCGGCAGTTCAGGCAAGGACTCAAGGTTCGGGTAACATTTGTCGCCTAGGATTTCATCTGCATTCGGATTCACAGGATAGACTTGGTATCCGGCGGCTCGCAGGTCTCTGTACACTTGGTGACCATACTTGCTGGGGTCTCTGCTGGCACCCACAACCGTAAAAACGTTGCTTTTTTCCAAAAATTCTTCTATCAGCTTCGCATCCATAATTGTATCCCTCTATTCCTCTCATGCCTGCACGTCTTAAGTTTTGCTCGAGTTTCTCTTGTCTGAATTTGCTTTGGTTAATAGATATATCTCAGAAAATGTGGAAGACTGCCAAAAACTGATTTTGTGAAGGTTTATATCCTGCCATATCACACGGGGATTTAAGGTGTATGAGATGAGTGAAACAATGGATGATCGGGTGAAGAAGGCTCTTGAACAAGTGAGGCCACAGTTGCAGGCTGACGGCGGAGACATAGAATACGTGGGATTCGATGACGGCATCGTGAAAGTGAAACTTAAAGGCGCATGCAACGGATGCCCAATGTCAACCATGACTCTGCAATGGGGCGTAGAAAACTTCCTCAAGAAACGCATACCCGAAGTTAAAAAAGTAGAAGCCGTAAAGTAACAAGTCCACGTTCAAATGCATCTTCTATTTTTATTTTCCCAATTCTGCACCAAACGCTATTCTGTTAATTAGTGCGACACTATTAGGTTAGTCTTTGTTTTTCTTCAGTTCTTCTTCGATGTTTTCCAAGAAACCGGAGACCATAGGTAGCAGCTTCAAGAGTTGCGTTACAGTTTCGTAGATTTTGGGGTATGTTTCGAACTTTTTCATTTCTTTTCTGTTGGCATCCAAGGTTTTCTTCATTTCTTCAAGTTCCTCGCTTATGTCGCCCATGAAGCTCTCGGTCATCAAAAAGTACCTTGGAGAAATGAAAGGAAGCTTCTCCATCTTGTAGATGTGCTTATGTGTCCCTGAGATGGTTTCTTTGGTGATTATGTTCATCTTTAGTAATTTGCGCACAGCCTTTGAGATGGTTCCCGCTGAGAAACCTGTCAATATCTGTAAATCATGTTGGGTTAACTCTTTTCTGATGTAAAAATATACCATGACCTTAGATATTATGTGGTGCCGCCCAGTGAATTCAGAAGCTTTTGTTGCAAAAAACTCTACTATCTCCTTTTCAATCGCCCTAATTTCGGGGTCAAAACCAGAGGTGTCAAACAAGTTCTTGTCTGGTGTCACTGGTCACTTCCACTCCCGTTTTGCTCTGGGACCTGTGTCAACATTTTCTGGGTAGCATGTTCTATTGCAGGAAATACGGCTTCCATTTTATTGACGAACTCGCTGACTTCTTCGTAGCCTTTTTTGTTTGAGAGATGCGGTTGAGCTAGTTTGCTTTTGATTTTTTTGAGGAACTGTTTTTGTTGCGCAAAATATTCGAAGATGTTGGTTACTGAACGAGACCCTGGTTGGGCTATGCTCCCTTCGAGTTCATAGTTATATTCCCTTGTTTGTGGATTCTGAGTTTTGCGGATTATGCCCATCTTTTCAAGTGACCGGAGGCTGTTTGAGATTGTTCCTAGGCTGTAGCCTGTGATTTCTCGCAGTTGTTTTTGGGTTGTTTTTCTGTGGAGGTAGGTGAGTGCAATGATTTTGGAGATTTTTGGTTGACGTCCTTTAAGGAAGCTCAGGTTTGTTATGATGTCCACTAGTTTGTGGTCTATTTCTCTGAGTTTTTGTTCGGCAGTTTGGTTGTCCGGTTTCATTTCGTGTTGTTAGTTCGTTTGTGAAAGATATAAGTATTTTTCATTTTTCATGAATTTTGAAAAGGCTTAAATATGCGAGAGATACAGTACACCACGTTTCAATATTCACGAAATTTGAAACAGGAAACAATGGATGACAACAAACCAAACAACAATCAAAACAACCGACCTCACCAAATACTACGGCAAAGACGTCGGCATACAAAACCTCAACCTCCAAGTAAACCAAGGAGAAATCTTCGGATTCCTAGGACCAAACGGAGCAGGAAAAACAACAACAATCAGAACCCTACTAGACATCATACGACCCACATCAGGAAAAGCCACAATCTTCGGATACGACACACAACAAGAAACACAAAAAATCCACAACCAAATCGCTTACCTGCCCGGAGAGTTGGGATTCCCAAAAAACTGGACAGCACAACGAACAATACGATATATGCTCAAGCTATTCAATCGTACCATCAAATGGAGCGCCGTCAAACAGTTAGCCCGTCACCTGAACCTCGACATGGACAAAAAGGTTCATGAGCTTTCAAAAGGCAACAAACAAAAAATCGGTATAATCCTAATTCTAGTCCCCGATGTTGATCTACTAATCTTAGACGAACCCACATCAGGACTGGACCCCTTAATCAAAAACGAATTCTACAAGCTGCTAGCCGAAAAACAGGAGCAATCCAACTGCACAGTCTTCCTTAGCTCCCACCAGCTAGAGGAAGTAGAAAAGGTCGCCCACCGCGTAGGAATCATCAACAAAGGCACCCTTATCGAAGTTTCAACCCTGACTGAACTCAAAAAACTCGCCTTCAAACATGTAGAAATACAGTTAGCTTCCTCAGCCGACGCAAAACTTCCCGCCCAATTAAAGAAGACAGTTAAAAACTTGAGTGTGCATGATTCGAAGCTGAGTTTCGTTTGTAGCCGAGGCAATCTTGACGCTGTGTTGTCGTGGCTGCAGACTGTTGATTTCAGTGACGTCAATGTCCGGAACTCCACGTTGGAGGACATTTTTCTGGAGTATTATCAGGTGTCGCCCTACGGGAACAGCTTAAACAACACGGGGGAGGTGGCGTAAATGTGGAAGCCCTTTAACATAGCTAAAGAAGACGTTTTCGACAAGAAATGGTCCATTATTGGCGTAGGCATTCTTGTCGGTTTGATGGGACTTTACGTTATCAACATGTTTAATACGCTGGACTTCAGCCAACTGGAAGACTACATCAACAGTCTGCCCGACTCGATGATAGCGCTGCTAGGCGGAGAACTGGACATAACAAACCCCTACTCGCTCACAAACTCATATGTCTACTCTTTCATGTGGCTATACTGCGGCATCTTCCTTGTTTACATGGCAAGCAGCCTAGTGCCTCAAGACGTAGAAAACCACACCATTGACCTAACCCTCTCAAAGCCCGTCTCCCGCGAAGAATACTTAATCGGCAAAATCTCGTTCGTCTACATCTTCATCTTAGCTTTGATGGCAATCATCACAGTGTTCATCGCCTCAGGTATGGTTTCGTCAGAAATTTTCATCCAAGAAGGAATATACTGGGAAAGGGTGGCTGCAGCAACACTGATGGCAATTCTGCACCTTGGAACATTGGTTATGACTGCCGTTTTCGCTTCAACAATATTTCTTGACGCCAAAAAATCAACTCTTGCAGCGGTGATTGTGCTGTTCGTCATGTTCTTCATTGGAGACTTCTCGCCGGTCATGAACCCAGACATAGGCAACACCCTACAGTACTTCTCAACATGGTTCTACTACGGCACGGCACAAGTTTTTGGAGCAGGAAACTTCACAAACCTTGCCCGCGACGTGCTGGTGCTAGGAGCAATCAACATTGCATTAATCACTGCAAGTCTATTCGTGTTCCGCAAAAGAGACATACCCGTCTAACCTCCCCTCTTTTTCTTTGTGAAATTGCGGGAATGACAAGAACTAAAAACCGTCTCTGCATAGCATTCTCTGTGGAAAGACATGAAAGCCAAAATCAACAACACTGTCTTAGAACTAGTTCAAGGTGACATAACCGACCAGACTACAGACGCTATAGTTAACGCTGCAAACACTGCCTTACAGATGGGCGGCGGGGTCGCAGGAGCCATCAGAAGAAGAGGCGGCCCCGAAATTCAGGAAGAATGCAACAGTATAGGGGGAACCTATGTGGGTGGAGCCGTGATAACAACTGGCGGAAAGTTGGCGGCTAAATACGTGATTCACGCTGTGGGTCCGAGACAGGGGGACGAGCATGCGGACTCAAAGCTGAAAGACGCAACCCTGAACTCCTTAAAGTTGGCTGACAAAAACCGTTTGAAGAGCATAGCCTTCCCTGCCATAAGCACGGGAATCTATGGGTTCCCAAAAGACCGATGTGCCACCATAATGCTTTCAACAACTATAGCGTATCTGGAAGGACCAACAAAACTGGAAAAAGTTGTCTTTTGCCTTTACGACAACAAAACCCTAGAAATTTTTGAGCACACTCTCCAATCTCTGACACATAAACGCTAAGCCATAAAGAAGTAACAGCAGTTTTGTCAGTCCTTCAGGTTGAGAGTGGCTTTTGCTTCGTCGTTTCTGTATTGGATGGTGAATCCTCTCTTCTTCAAAAGTCTGATTGACCTATAATTGTTAGCTAACGTTAAGGCGTAAACCGTTTCAAGACCCCTGTCTTTGCAGATTTCAATCATATGATCAACCATCTTAGACCCTAAACCTAATCCCTGCCAAGGATCTGCAACTATGAACGCGATCTCACCGGTTTTTTCATCCTCTTCAATTATGAGCCTCACAACACCCAAGATTTGCCGTTGCCCCTCTTCTTCCAGTTCTGCCACGATTCCTATCTCTTTGGCGTAATCGATGTCACAGTATCGGGCTCTCATCTCATGGGGAGTATCCTTTATAATGTGAAAAAACCTGTAACGTATCGATTCTTCTGAAAAATTTCGGAACATCTCAAGCCACATAGGTTCGTCTTCAGGCTTTATAAGCCTCAAAAGAACGGTTCTGCCGTCCCGTAGCCTCACCAGCTTTTCATATTTCTTTGGGTCAAAATTTTCTTCGTTTAATGTCACAATCCAGACCCCCTTTTTTGGCTAGTGTTTCCATAACAAATACAAACTGGACTCAGTAATTAACTTTCACATATTTCCTACTAAATTCTTTGCAAACAGAAAATAGAGCGTTAAACGGGAAAAGAAGAACATTAACGGTTTAAAAACGTATGAAAAACTTAAATACGTCTTAAAATAAAAAAGACGCTGCGAAGGGGTGTATTATGAGAAATCCAGAATTATCTATCGCTCCAATGCACAGAATATGCAAGAAGGCGGGAGCGAGCAGAGTAAGCGAGGCAGCTGCTAAAGCGTTAGCAAAGGAACTAGATGATATAGGCATCAAAATAGCCAAAGAAGCTATAGATTATGCTATGCACGCGGGAAGAAAAACCGTTAAGGCAGAGGATATTGAGATAGCGGCAAGAAAAGTGTTAGAAAAATAATCAAGTTTCACTCCATTTTTCTCCGAAACCTGCGCAACAGTAGCTTCCCTTATCGTTTAGTGGAAAACTTGTTTCTGATTGCAAGGCAGTTTTTTAATTATCTCTTTGGTAGCCTGTGGAATTTAGAATCTTAGATAAGCTGTTGGTTGTCTTCTTTTTGGAAAATGGATTTTCATTGTCATTCGTGAAATTTTAGTTTAGTGTAGAGAAATCTTTATATCTAAAGGCATTTTCTAGTGTTCCGAAACAAATAAGGAGAAATGATTGAGATTGTCTTCTGGATTAACAGGAACACCCGTTCTTATACTCCGTGAAGGAGCATCACGGTCAAGAGGCCAGGAAGCCCAGCACAACAACATTATGGCTGCGCAGATAGTGGCTGAGTCAGTGAAAAGCGCCCTTGGACCAAAAGGAATGGATAAAATGCTGGTGGACAGTTTTGGAGACGTAACCATAACCAGCGACGGACGCACGGTTTTAGATGAAATGGATATTCAGCACCCCGCCGCCAAGATGATGGTGGAGGTTGCCAAAACACAGGACGATGAGGTGGGAGACGGCACCACAACTTCTGTGATTATAGCCGGAGAACTTTTGGCAAAAGCTGAGACGCTCATAGAGAAGAATGTTCACCCCACAGTCATTATTGATGGATACAGAAAAGCGGCTGAAAAAGCTCTTGCGACTTTGGAGAAAATTGCGATAAAAGTCAGTCCCACAGACAAAAACACCATAAAGAAGGCTGCCATGACATCTATGGCTAGCAAGCTGGTGGCAGGAAGCAGGGAATATTTAGGAGATATTGCTACTTCAGCGGTTTTGCAGGTTGCCGTGAAGACCAAGGACGGTTACACGGTGGATATTGATAACATAAAGGTGGAGAAGAAGCCTGGTGAGTCACTTACGGATACCAAGCTCATTAACGGTATAGTTCTGGACAAAGAGGTTGTTCATTCTGGAATGCCGAAGAGAGTGGAGAAGGCCAAAGTTGCTTTGATTGACACTGCTTTGGAGATAGAGAAAACCGAGTTCGATGCTAAGATAAACATAGAGAGTCCAGAGCAGATGGATGCTTTCCTTAAACAGGAAGAGAACATGATTAAAGCTATGGTGGATAAACTTGTCTCCAAAGGCGCCACTGTTATTCTCTGCCAGAAAGGCATCGACGACTTGGCTCAGCACTTCCTTGCCAGAAAGGATGTTCTTGCGGTTCGCCGAGTTAAGAAATCGGACATGGAGGCATTGGCTAAGGCAACTGGAGGAAAAGTTGTTACTAATATAAGTGACATCAGCAAGAAAGACCTTGGTTTTGCTCAACTTGTTGAAGAGCGGAAGATTGGTGATGACAAAATGACGTTCATAGAAGGATGCAAAAATCCGTTAGCAGTAACCATCCTCATACGTGGAGGAACTGAAAGAATAGTTGACGAGGCAGACCGTTCACTACATGATGCTCTCTGTGTTGTAGGCGATGTGGTTAGAGAACCTAAACTTTTGGCTGGAGGCGGCGCCCCTGAAATGGAAGTTTCTAAGGTACTCAAAGAGTATGCCGAGTCGCTTCCTGGACGAGAACAGCTTGCGGTTATGCAGTTCGCTGAGGCTCTTGAGGCGATACCAACCACTTTAGCCGAGAACGCTGGACTTGACCCCATCGACATCATATCTGAGCTACGGGCAGAGCACGAGAAAGGAAAAGTGTGGGCAGGCGTAGACGTTAACTCAGGCAAAGCCGGAGACATGAAAAAAGCCGGCGTCCTCGAACCTATAGTAGTCAAAAAACAAATCATCAAATCCTGTTCAGAAGCCGCATCTCTAATCCTGAAGATTGACGATGTGATCGGTTCAGGGAAAATGAAGACTCCCCCAATGCCGCCGGGCGGTGGTGGAATGGGCGGAATGGGAGGCATGGGCGGTATGGGAATGCCCCCAGGCATGTAGGAGCGTACTAGAAAAACGAAAGAAGAAAATGAGATTTTCGTTGGGCCAGCAAAACTGACCCGATTTGAGAGGGCTCGGATAGTGGGAGCTAGAGCTCTGCAGATTGCCATGGGCGCGCCCATCATTGTTGAGGTTCCGGAAGCTCGTGGTCGTCCTATAGACATTGCCCTTTTGGAGTTGGAGTCAGGGATACTTCCCATCACCATCAGAAGAACGCTGCCAAACGGAATATACCAAGACATACCCCTCAAATGGCTAACACAAGCCTAAAACCTGCAGCTACAAGGGTACTTTTTTCACACCATATTTCCGTTTTTCTAAATCTTCAGTTCGTCACTCGCAGGCGTATTCAACTTCAGCATCAGCTAATTTGCAAACTTCTATTGCCTTTTTTTGCTGTAGCAGAATGATATTTATTACCTTCCGTCGTAAGTAGTTAACATAAATGAAACATTAATCCCTTTGTTTACTTCTTCTTTTTAATCCCAAAACGATTCCTATAATTGCAACTATGCCAACTACAAGAATTATAAGCATCCATGGTTGTTCAGAGATGATTTCTAGGAGATTTGATGGCGGAAGAGCTTCTTTTACTACAATAGACTGAGAAACTGTGGCTGTTGCACCTTTATCATCTGTGACCATAAGCTGAAGTGTGAATGTTCCTGCTTCAGTGTACTTATGTTTTGGATTTTGTTCAGTAGATGTTTCTCCATCACCAAATTCCCAATGCCAAGAAACAACTGAACCATCCGGATCTTCTGACGTATCCGTAAATTGCATATTTTCACCAGCATGAGGTTCAGTGACAGAACATGTGTAACTTGCAGTAGGTCTGAAATTGTCTTGTACTGTTATTTCTTTCGATATTGTACCAGTAGCTCCCTCATCGTCTGCTACAACTAGTGTAATTATATATGTTCCCCATTCTTCATATTTGTGTGATGCATCTTCAGTAGACGCTGTATATCCATCTCCAAAATCCCAATACCAGCTTTTGATTTGACTTCCACCTGCTACAGATTG
>CBFCZR010000019.1:0-18064 GCA_965602795.1 Candidatus Bathyarchaeota archaeon
TCAGATTTTATCTACAAGCCTCGCCTCTTTGACCACCAGAACACCGCTGCCTTTTTCGTAGCTGGTTTCAGCCTCCACTATCTCAATGCGCCTCTTATAAAGTGGGGCGTCCAGAACCAACGACTCGTATTCGCCGCCCTCACCCACCAAACTAATCTGATAATTTTTGTGCAGTTCAACAAGCTTCTCTAATGTCTCAGAGTTGATTTCTCTTCCCAGCCAGCTCTCGTCCAAACCGTACGCGTACACCCCCACAATAATAACATTGAATTTGAGGTCAATCAGCTCATTCATAATGTCTAGAGGCTCTTCGTGCCACAGCGGAGTAACAGACTTGAGCCCCAGCTCCTCACACACTTTTCCGATTCGTTGCTTCTGATAAGACGACGCTATTGCCCCAGACACAACACCCTCCACATCCAGAGACGCAAGCAACCCCTTGAGGTCCTCCAATTCCGCCTCCTTTATCCCCGAAGTTTCGGCGGTAACCAACGGGATTTCAACCGCCTTGGAAAGAAGCTCTGTCAGGTGAATGTTGGGAAAATGGAACATGTAACTGTCGTCTCGTTTGGGTATCATGGTGGCTAAAACTGTGACAGTGTGCCCCATCTGTTGGGCCCGGTAAAGAGCTAAAACTGAATCTTTCCCACCAGTAACTAACGCAGCCACACGCATATTCTAAGCACCTGCTGTAGATTTTAAGTCTGCTTACATGTTCTTTGCTTTGTCAACCAAAGCCTGAGCCTTCTTTTCCCACTCCCTCAGCCCCTCAGGAGAAGAAGGATAGTTTCTATACAACACCTTAATCTGCTTCATAATCTTGGCAGTGGCATTCAATTTCTTGAGAAGAGACAAACATCCGATTCCTTTAAACAGTCTGCTGGTCTTTTCGGTTATGTTAAGCTTCAAATCTTCGCCCATGCTGGCTTTAAGCAAATCGTCGTCTGTGATTAGATGGTGGCTCATACCATAATTCATTTCCTTGTTGCTCAACCGCTGAAGAAGTATACGGAAAATGTCCAGCCCCGCCTGTTTGGCGCCATACTCTTTCATGAACATTCCAGTGTAAGGCCAGAGAGTTTCTCGGCTAACATCCCCCTTTTCCAACGCATCTATGATGACTTCAGCAGCTTTTGCTCCGCCCATCATTGAGGGGCCAATTCCTCCTCCGTGAATGGGGTTAACTTGGCAAGCAGCATCGCCTATTATGATTATGCCGTTTCCAACCATGGGGCTTATGGGTCTCCGGGTGGGAACAAGCCCTCCTCCGCCAGTTAAAGCCTTTGAATCCTTGAACAGAGGCATAGACAAAACCTGTTCTTTATACAGGTCCTTGGGGTTAGGGAAGCCTTCTTTCATGGCTACGCCCAAGCCAACGTTAACCGTGTTTGAGCTTTTGGGGAAAACCCAGCAGTATCCTCCCGGAAAACGCTGCAGGTCAAGATAAATTTTACAAAACTCAGGCTCATCAATCGGCTCTTTCACTTCACGAATTTCGCGGTAGCAAATCTCCACATCCTCGTCTTTCACTTCATTTTCTATACCCATCTGTGAAGGAAGCTTCTTCCGCAGAACCGCCGAATGTCCACTTGCGTCCACTACGACTTTGGCAAATATTTCGTTGTTTTCTTCTGTTTTAGGGTCTTTTGTTGAGACGCCGACAACGTACCCGTCCTTTATGATTGGTTCTGTGACGATGATTGAGTCAATCAAGGTTGCCCCTGCGGCTTTTGCTTCTTTCAGTAGTCTCTGACCGAAAAGTAGGCGGTTAATCAGGTATCCGTGGACGCCTTCGCCCTCGACGTTGACGACAGTTTCCATGTCTGGGGAGTAAACTTTGATTCCCTTCATTGTCTGGTCAAGTTCCTCTCCTGAGGGATGAGCTATTCCTATGTTGTCAAAGTGATGTTTCCCTATGGCATCCCCGCAGACCTTGTCTCCTATATTCTGTTCTGCCTTCCGGTCTATCATACAAACTCTAAGCCCAGCCTCGGCAACAGTCTTAGCTGCCAAGCATCCCCCTGTTCCCACTCCAACAATTACAACGTCAAATTTCTTCACTGGTCATATCTCCAATCTACTTTGTTATTTTGCCCAAAAAGAACCTCATAACCTTTACGATACTCCCAGCACAGACCAGTTATGCTTAACAAAAACTTCTTGTAAGCTAACGGACACAACACGCAACCCAACAATCATATTAGGCTCCTAATAGCAGAAGATTGTTGAAAACTAGCTTTTTTCGGGAAAACCAGAAAGAACCATGAACAGCTTTTTAGGTTGACAAATCTTTGCACCCATAACAAAGTTAAACGCTTTTAGCTTCATCCTGATTACAGTAGATTCGGATGGGAAATTTCCATGGCCAAGTTTACAGTCGTCTCCGCTAAATTACCTGACGAAATATACAAGGAGCTCGCCCTCAGAATTCCGGAAGGAGAAAGAAGCACCTTCATCCGAGAAGCCATACTGGAGAAGCTGGAGAAAACTCCGCGACCAGACAGAATCTTTGGGCTGGAACAGAAAGTCAACAAGCTGGAAAACGAAGTCAACAAAATGAAAGATGGACTAACCAAACTTGAACTCCTCACCTACGAAGGAGAAAAAGTGAACCCCCACGCATTCTGCATCGACGAAACCGACAACAAAATCATAGACTACCTCCTAGACCACAGAGGAGCCACAACCACCGAACTCGCAGAGCATCTGAAAACCAACCGCTGGCTTGTTCTAAACCGCCTCAGAAAAATCGCCAAAACATCCAAAAAACAACTCGGAAAACCCATCGTCAAATACTACCCCGGACAAAGGAATGGAAAAAGAAAAGCATGGTGGGTAAAAGAAGACCTAACTGAAGCATGACATCCACCCTGTTTAATCTAAAAAGATTTTAGCTTCTCTGACCACGTAGCTATGGGGTTGAAAGATATGCCAAAACTTGTTAAAGCCTATTTAGTTGCCAACGTAAAAAGAGGAGCTGAACATAAGGTTGCCAAAAAAATTAGAGACATGACGGAAGTCACCGAGGTTCTTGTCACCTATGGACTCTGGGACCTAATCGCCCGCATCGAAGCCGAAACACTAGGGCACCTCGACAAAATAATCACAGACATACGGCAGATTGAAGAAATCGAGCAGACCAGCACACTCATAGGATCACCCTGAAAGACTACAAAAAGACGCTCATGCAGAGACAACAGGCAACAAAACTTAATTTAAGCAAAGGGATTGGATGAATACACAAGAGGGCCCGTAGCCTAGTTTGGATAAGGCGTCGAGTCAACTGAAAAAGTGACGCGCAAGCCTCCGAAGCCGGAGATCCGGGGTTCAAATCCCCGCGGGCCCGCCACTTCAGAACATGACTGCCTCAAAGAAACAGGCTTAATTGTTTGAAAAGCCGAAAAAGTTAGTTAACGGTTTTTGCAGTTCCTCTTTTTTGCTGAGGTTCGAAAGTTTGACGCCCACTCTTCTTGCCTCAACCGCAGATTCGCTGAGGAACTTTTCGTAAAGGTCTTTCACCGTCCTCTTGAAGGTTTCAAGGTCGCTTGTTGGGTTTTCGAAGGTTTTGGATCTGCTGTGAACGCTGAGGTCCCCCGCAACAACGTATATGCTCACTGACCTGTAGACTAACCCCCGCTGCAACAGCTTAGCATGCACCGCATCACATAACCTATAAGCTTCATCCAAAATAGCAGCTAAGTCTCGGGTGTCATCTTTGAGAGTGGAGATTCGGCTCACAGACTCGGGTTCACTTCTCTCCTGCACAGGCTCTTCATCTATCCCCAAAGAAGCGTTATGAAAGTAGGTTCCCAACTTTCTTCCAAAAACTTCAATCAGCTTCTGCACGTCAAACCTCGCTAGCTGACCAACCGTCCTGACGCCTAAAGTCTCCAGCTTCTTCTCTGTTTTTCTTCCCACACCCACTAGGCGACGGACAGGCAAAGGCAACAAAAAGCTTTGCACCTCCTCGGGTCTGACCAGTGTTAAGCCGTTGGGTTTCTGGACGTCTGCCGCTATTTTGGCGACGAGCTTGTTGGGTCCAACTCCGATGGAGCAGGTGAGACTCTGTTGGTTTAAAACTTCGTTTTTTATTGTTTCTGCCAGTTCCTCCGCTTCTTGGTAGATTCCTTTTGTTCTCTTGGTCACATCCAAGTAGGCTTCATCTATTCCCATCTGCTCGAAACGGTCAGCATAGCCCCGCAGAATCTCCATTATCTCATCTGAAACTTCACGATAGAATGTCTTATCCACTGGCAGAAAAACCGCGTCTACATCTTTAAGCTTCTTTTTAGCTAACACTATTGGAATCCCAGATTTCACGCCATACTTTCTTGCCACATAATTTGCTGTGCTTACGGCTCCACTGTCTTCGGTGCGCCCAGAATAAACGCAAACAACCACGGGCTTACCCTTTATGGAAGGATTTCTCCTCTCCTCACATTGAGCAAAAAAGTAGTCTAAATCAACCAGCATCACGATTCTGTCTCGCAATATTAAAGCAACCCCCAATACACCAAAAGTGAAAATGCTCACACTATTAGAAGTTGATTGTTTGTTGCTTAATAAAATAATCCACCGAATTTACCTAAAGCAAGACATTCCGTGTACGTTCACACGCAAAATATAATATTAAAGATAGAGCGCTCCGCTTCTTTTTAGTTACAGAAGTGCACAAAAAAGACACAAGATATGCCTATTTATGGAAATTCTTTTCACGATATTTTTCTCAAAAAATTAAGTTGTAGAGATTTTGGGCATATCAGAATTTTTCTGGAATTATTTTTCTTTTATTCTTATGGCATCAACTGGACAGGTTAATTTGCATTCTAGACATGCTGAACAGTTACTTGGATTGGTAACTATGGGTTGTTCCTCAAACCATTCTAGAACACCAAAAGTGCAGACTTTTACGCATTTTTTGCAGCTAGTACAACGGTGATAATTGATTTTAATTTCTATAACCATTATTTGTGTCCTCTAACACCGTAGAAAACTCAGTCTTAGACTATAACCTTATTCTTAATTAATCCGACCTTAAGACTAAGTGAAGATTAAGAAACCTGTATTTTATTCGAATTTTCTACAAGCAATGCTCATATTAGTTGATGAAGTTTAATATGATTTGGCGTGTTTTAGAATTAACAAAATATAAAAGGCAGATTTACTGTTCTTCTTGGGTGGTGACGGTATTTTGCCTGTAAAAGGATATGACTCGGTGAATTTGCCATCAGGATTATACGACAAGGTTAAAATGTTAGTAAAGACGAGAACCGACTTAGGTTACAGAAGTGTAACTGAGTTTGTAGCAGAGGCAGTTAGAAAAAGAACAGAGGAAATTGAAAAAATAACTAGTCTCCAAGCACAACTAGCAAAAAATTTCTCTAATGAACACTAGAAGATTTGGATATAGCTTATACTAACAACATCAGAATTTAGTAGGAAAACCAAAGTTTACCATTCAATGTCCTTTTCTGCGATGGATCTCCAACACTTCCTGCAGATGGGGAGACGCTTGTTTCTGTAATAGATGTAAACTTCGATGTCTGTGTTTCTGCATTTTCCGTTCCAAGGATTTTTGCATTTTTCAGCTAACTTGCTTCTTAGGCTAGTCATAACGAATCTAAATCAGCTGTGGATGGATTATCATTTAAAAGCCTCGATGCAACGACATCCTATTGAGGGGAGAGCAAAGTGAAACTAAAGAACATTCGAGTAACACTCAAAAAGGGTTACCTCGCAAGTTTTTATGGTAGACTCCGGTGATGATAGACTCCTACGATTTCGGCAGAATAACAATAAACGGAAAACATTACACCACTGACCTCGTAGTTTTCGCTGACAAAATCAAGGCTGACTGGCGGAGAAGAGAAGGACATAGTCTCCACATAGCTGACTTAAATGAGGCTCTTGAGGCGAAGCCTGAGGTGCTGGTGGTGGGCACAGGCTACTCAGGAATGATGAAGGTTCCCTCTGAAATCAGGAGGTACATTGAATCTGAGGGAATCGAACTCATAATCCAGAAAACAGCTGAAGCTTGCAAAACCTTCAACCGCCTATCTAAATCCAGAAGTGTTGTGGCAGCAGTTCATCTTACATGCTGATCTGTTGGGTTTTTTATTGATGCCGTAGCGTACAAAAATGTTAACGTTTATATAATATGACGTATGTCATATTATTGATTGTTAATGTATAGAAAAAAAACATTCATCCTAAATTTCTTGCTGGTTGGACTACTTGTCTCACTTGTTCTCACTAACTCACCAATAATAGGAACAATCGCTGAAACGACAGACGAACCAACAACACTTGAAAGCGTAGAAATCAGAGAATACGAAGGCGAAGACCTCTCCTCAATCAACGCTTTCATAGAAAACTCGATTAAAGGACCCCAATACATCGATACAGAAAATTACACACTCACGGTCTCAGGTCTCGTAAATAACGAATTACAATTAACCTATGACGAGGTCATTAATGATTATCAGAATTTTGAAAAAGTTGTTACACTCAATTGTGTAGAGGGCTGGAGCGTAACCATACTCTGGGAAGGAGTCTTGGTTAATGACCTGATTGAAGCGGCAGGAGTTGACCCAAACGCCACCACAGTGATATTCTATGCTTATGACGGATATTCCACATCAGTGCCTTTGAACTACATAATCGACAACAACATACTAATGGCTTACAAAATGAACAACGTAACCCTTCCACCTGAAAGAGGCTTCCCGTTCCAGCTTGTGGCAGAGAGCAAATGGGGATACAAATGGATAAAATGGGTAACAGCAATCGAACTATCAGGCAACGAGGAATACAGAGGATTCTGGGAAAGCCGAGGCTACGCCAATGACGGAAGTCTAAACAAAAGCTTTTTTGAATCCCAAATTCCAGAATTTCCATCATGGACTATTCTACCCTTACTAATTGCTGTGGCTACACTCGCAATGGTAATCTATAGAAAGAGGCTGACGTAAGAAATACCTAGTGGCGAACCAGAAAAAGATTGATTCGCCCACAAGTTGTGGTCACAATTAAAGAGGTTCCTTAGTGACGTATCTTCCGAGGTTTGCCGAGACAACAGTGTGTAGTCCCGTAGAGTAGATGTCTTTTTCGCCGAGATTACCGTAGACATTATTTCCAGTGATCAAATTGTAATCAGAGTACGCACCAAATTCTTTGATTCCATACTGCTGAGTTTCGTTTTTCCACTCACCAAAAGACCCGGCTCTGTTTCCAGTTATAGTTGTGTAACCACTATTGTAGAGATAAATCCCACTCGATGAATTCCACAGGTTATCGCTGTTCAGTTTTGCAGTGTTACTTGTTATTAGCAGGTTTTTGCACGAGTCAATGTTGATTCCATCGAGGTCATTATTGTCCATGATGTTTCCAGTGATTACTCCGCTAGTCACAGAGTAAACGTTTAGACCATAATTTGAATCCCACAAGGTGTTTGCTTCGATCAAAAATCCACTTGAAGTAACATATACGGCACTTCCTGTTACGCGTCCAACATCATTATCGACTATATGAGCATCGGAAGCGTAGTCGCCTATCCATATGCCGTAATCCGAGGTGCTGTTGCCAATTTTTTCAACATAATTCTGGGTTATCCAAGGCTGAAGACTGCTCATCGGCCATGTACCATGTATGTGTATAGCGGTCTGTTTGATTTCGTAGAATAGGCATCTTTCGATTAAAATTCTCTCCGAGTTATGTACAACTATTCCTTTGCCGCTTGTTTGCGAGTCTCTGTTTCCCTGAAAATAGATTGATTTAATGGTGGTGTAATTGGAGTTTTCGATATGCATTATGTCGGTGTTCGAATTTTGGGTTAGATTAAGTTTTGTTTCCCAGCTTTGTCCAATAATGTTGAAGTTGAGTTTTTCCGTAACATTGATTGTGCCGTCTATATTGTAAGTTGCGTCACAGAGGAAAACCAGACCGCCAGTAGGTATGCTTGAAATTGCGTTGTTTATGACTGTTGTTGCATTTGTTCCAGAGTATTGTATTTCTCCAGTTGTACCGTTCTTTGCATAATAGGTTGAGTTGGCTTTCCAGATTATAAAGCTGCTTCCAGTGTGCATTGTCCCATTTTCTATTTTTGCGGGAGTTACACTGCCATTAGCCAATTGGGCGGTCATTACTGCGCTGCCAGCTATCTTCTCTGAAGTAACTGCATCGTCTGCAAGCTTGGCTGCCGTTACTGCTCCATCTGCAAGCTTGTCTGTTGTCACCGACCCGTCTGCAAGCTTTTCGGTTGTAATTGCACCGTCAGCAATCTTGATTGTTACAATTGAATCGTCAGCCAAATCCACAGCAGTCAACGTACCATTCTGCACCTTCGCAGAAGTCACACTACCATCAGCCAACTTAGCGGTCACTACGGCACTGTCGAGTATCTTTTCCGCTGTCACTGCATTGTCTGCAATTTTTTCGGTTGTAATTGCGCCATCGGCAACTTTGATTGTTATGATTGAGCCGTCAGCCAAATCCACAGCAGTCAACGTACCATTCTGCACCTTCGCAGAAGTCACACTACCATCAGCCAACTTAGCGGTTAGTATGGCGCTGCCAGCTAGTTTTTCGGCGGTTATTGCGTTGTCACTGATTTGAGTAGTTTGTAATGGCAGTAGGTTTGGTGCAACATAAACCACAGCCAAGGTGGAAACTAAAGATAAAACCCATGTTACCACAATTATGGGAGCAGCTTTCTTTATTGAAGTTGAAATCTCGGACATTTTATCATCCTCCCCTTTCAATTAACACAGAATATGGTTTTCCAAAGAAATATAAATTAATAACCCTTCAAGAATTGTCAATACTAATTAATTGGACTAAAAAATTACGTATCTAAAGGTGATATGACTAGTGTTTGAAGCAGGATATATGCCTAGGTGTGAGGAATGCTACGTAGAAGTTATGTTATAATATTTGTAGTTGTTTTTGCCGTTTATCTGTTGTCTTCTTTTGACGTGTGCTGGGTTGATGTTCCTGAAAAAGGAGCAGATAAGGGATTTGTCTTCAGTTCCAGCTGGGCAGAGCATCTTCATTCGTCAGAAGAATGGGCAATATACTATCAGGTCCAAGCTTTCAGCGAAGGAAGAGCGTGGCTCAGTCAAGGCTCACCGCCACCTCTGGCAGGAGATGTCTACAACATTGGAGACAAATATTACGCTTACGCCGAACCAGTTACAGCCATGTTTCTTCTGCCCTTTTATAGCATGGGACAGCTGTTATTGGGCCTAGGATGGTTAATTCGCTCTGTTCTGGTGGGCATGATATTCTACACATGTCTGGCCGCTTTGCTAGTTCGAAAGATCTCTTTTCAGATGAATCTTAACCGCAACATCGCCGACCTCACTGCTTTGTTGTTTGCCTTTGCCACAATGGCATTCTCCTATTCCAGACTGCTGTACCCTCAACCCATCGTCTGTTTGTTGGCACTGGCATCTATTTTCTTTCTCTTCCGATACAGGAAAAGCCGCAATCAAAACGATCTGTTCTGTTCAGCCATATTATACGGATTCACAGTGTTTTCTTTTAATGCACTCCTGATTGCCGCACCGCTCTTCATCTATTTCCTCTACAAAACTGGTTGTTCTATCAGCAGAAAAGAACTCTTGAATGTAGGCTTAGGCATTTTGCCTGGCCTCTTATTGTTTATGTCTTGGAATTATGCAGTTACCGGAAACTCCCTAATGACCCTCAGACAATACATTTACCCCTCAATCACATTTCAAGTCTTGTACCCAACCCCTAACGGCGTTTGGCTGAACGTTGAAGGACTCTTCGGTCAACTGTTCTCACCTGCCGGAATATTCTTTGTTTCACCTATCCTGTTTGCCTCGATTTTCGGCGTCTTTACACTTAGAACCAAAGCAAAAGAAGAAACTACATTCTTAGCGTTGTTGGCTGTTGTTTTCTGGCTGTTCATATCTTTTGCCGCTCATCCAGGCAATGTTATAGGACGGGATTTCTGGATTGGAGGATGGGCAAGCACAGCAAGATACATGTATCTACCGTCTGCGATTGTGACAATATTTGCCTCAAGCATCTTTGAGGCGGTCCACAGAAACCGAAGAGTGATTGCTGCGTGGCTGCTGTCACTCATGACTATAATCAGTTTTCTGGCTAACATGAGTTATGGAATTCATCATGACCTCATGACAGGTAAATCAGAGGATTTTATAAGCAAAAGCCTCATAATCTGGCCATATCACCTAACATCAACAGAAATGGCTATTCTTGCAACGGCAATCCTGTTAGTTTCCTTGGCTTACCCCATTTTCTTAGCAAAAAAGGAAAAGAAAACTTTGGACCTTATTCGCCGAGCATACAAAAAAGCTATACATGGCAAACGTTGAGTTCAAGAATGTGCGCACACAAGCTTTAACGAATGCAGATATATCTATAATGAATGGCTGAGTTGAGACAAAAAAAATAGCACCGAATCAATAGGAATTTTGGCTATCTTTTCTCAACTGGGTGTCTCGTTTTATAAGCCGCTGCTGTGACCACTCCAAAGTACCCCAAGGCAATTGCGAGTCCAAAAATCCCCCAGTAGAAGTATGGCTTTTCAAAACTTTGAAACTGAAGATTTGCAACTAGAGCTCCATTCCAATCCCATGAGCCGTTGTTAGTGATTTTGAAGGTACACGTTGTTGGTTGCGTGATTGTTACTGGTGTAGAACTGGAAGTATCGAATCTATTTTCTTCACTGCGATAAAAGTTTTTAGTTAACGCGGTTCCTTCGGGCAGGTAAACTTCCACTTCAAGATTTGAGGGGTCAGTCGCATCATTCGGATTAACACCAAATCCGCCCCCTTGTACAGTAACAACAACTGTTTCATTAGTTTGTGATATTCCATTCCAAATTACTGTTTGATTAATTCGTGATGTTCCATTCTCAAATATGAGTGTCACCTCCTGCGTAGAGGAAGACATTAGTGTTGTGAGATTAAATATTGAATCAAGCCAAATTGTTGCTTCATCCCAACCCGTAAGAGTGCCCTCTAATTGTGGTATGTAGAAAGTACATTCTTGAACATCGCTTCTAACCCCAAAACCCTGTCCATAGATGGAGGGTCGATGCTCGATTGTGACATTAAACACAAAAGTTTCGCCAGCACCCACATTTAACGGAATATTAGTGTAGAAAGGATACAACATAGTCTGCGTAGAGCACGTGTTAGTTGAAACCACCGTTGCATAAGTGACCAAGTGGAAGCTTGCACCAATTAAGGCTAACACCAAAATAACTGGATAGACCTTAACGAAAAGCCGCCGTAGCTTGAACCTACGATAAGACGATACGGGTGACTGTTCCTCGACCCCACCCATCAATTTCACGGCTGCAACTCCGAAGCTTGAGAGCTGATACTGCCCATTATTGGCGTGAACCGTCAAATCGCCCAAACTCTCAAGGTGGTAGCTCAAGTGCCCGCTGTCGATGTTAAGTGTCTCCAGAATCTCAGAGTAAGTTAATGGCTTGTCAGCCAGCATCCTCAATATCCTTCTGCGAATGGGGTGCTTCAGAGACGTGAAAATCAGCGAATAGGTTTCTTCCTCTATCTTATCTTCAGCCACCCTTCACCCTCCCTTGCCAGAAATGGCATGAACATTACTGAAAAGGTTTTTTGTGAAGAAACTTTTACAAAACTCTTGTAAAACAAATTTTACAAACTTAAAACCGTAATTGCAACAGCCAAATGAATCAACAAAAATCCATAAAACGCCTGCTTACATTCTTATTTTGTCTCTTGATGCCCTTCCCAAGTTGATTATGAGGTCTCGCGTGTTCTTCACGTCCTGTAGGTAAACAAATTCGTCAATCCCATGATAGCGGGTGTCTGCTCTGATGGTTCCATAACAGACCACGGGTATCCCGTTCTTGGCGAAAAAGCTTCCATCGTTTCCCCCAAGCTCAGCGGCAAAAGGCAAACTCTGCCCCGTAGTCTTCCTTATGCTTTCAGAAACTGTCTGCACAAAAGCTAAATCCTTGGGGGTGTGGTAGCCCTGCTGCCTGTTCACCAACTCCAAGGACGCTTCACAGCCAGTTTTCTCGAGCGCCCTCTGGAAAAACTCGTTCAGTTCCCTCTCAGCCCGCTCAAGAGGTTCTTCGGGTAGGAGTCTCCGGTCAAAACGAACCTCACAAGTGCCAGGTATCACATTTTCTTTTTCTCCAGCTTTTATCATGGTTACCGAATACCTTCCCCAAACAAATTTTCTCGGAGACCCTGCAGGCGCATTTAACGTTGACTGTTTTTTCTCAACCAGTTTCCGGTAATTCTCAAACTCTGCAATTAACTTCATGGCTTCGTCTATGGCGTTTTTGGCCTTGAATGGGTATCCTGCATGCCCCTGTTTTCCCTTAACGGTTACTTTTCCCCATATTATTCCGCTGGCGCCTAAGAAGAGGCTCTCCGGTCCAGCGTCAACTATCAAAGCCGCGTCTCCCCTTAGTCCCCAATCGCTCATCACATAGTCGACACCGTATCTGCCCCCAATCTCCTCATCCACCCCAGCCACAAGCTTAAGGTTAACATCTAACTCCTCTCCGCTTAGCTGACGCAATGCCCCCATAACCGCTGCGATGCCTGATTTGTTGTCTGCAGTGCCTCTTCCATAGGCCTTCCCGTCCTCAACTGTCAGCTTGAAGGGGGGATACGTCCATCCGGTTCCCGGAGGAACAACATCGAAGTGGGACTCAAGAAGCAAGGTTGTGTCTGAGCCTGAATCCAAGGTCACGATAACGTTTGGACGCGAAAGTCCATCCTTGGCGCCCTTTTCTCCATCCACTATTTCCCATTTTAGAGAATTCTTTTTTGCTTCCTCAACGATTACCGAAGCACATTCACCGTATCCCTTTTTCGGAACTGATTCCGTGTTTATATCCACCAACCTAGAGAGAAGATTAATCTCGTAATCTAAAGACAACGCATCTACCACATGCTTCTATCTGTTCTGCTTAGACTTTAGCTTTTTTGACGCTTGGCTAAATGAATAGCATAAAAAAAGCTAGTGAGTAAGAGTGTCTATCGTATCCTAACTTTTCTTCCTGAAGCAGGGATTCTTTCCGCTTTCATTCTTTCAGCCACAAAAATGGTTAGCTCCTCAAATTGTTCGTTGCTGAGAACCAATTTTGCCTTGGCGAGAATCTCCAGACACACATCCTTGAAAACCATGTCTGCGCATCCAATCTTAGCATCGTCAATCAGGTCTTTACAAGCCGAAAGAACAACTTCACTCAACACAGCTCACCTAATATTCTGAACAATAAAAATTGTCCACCATTATACTTTACGACCTCCAAATCAATATCACCAATAAATATCGTTCATCCGTCTGCACAGCACAAGACACGGAGGCACCAGACATAAGCCAATTTGGAACAGAAAGCTGCTTACCATTCTGTCTTCAAGCCTTCAGAAAGGTTAATTAGGTCGAGGTAAAACAAGGTTAGTTGCACGATCGTCACAGATACCATCTGGACGAGGTGAATGCTATAGCCGTGACCTTAGGCGGCTTCAACCCCGACGTTTAAGGCGTTTAACGCCCCTGGATGATGGGTTCGACCTCCGGTTGCGGCGACAAAGATGAGGACCTGATTTAGATCAGATCCGAAGTGGGCTTTGGCGCTAATCCCCCAATTCCAGTCGGTTTTGTGGCTAAAATACTCCGACTGAAAAATTAAATCCGGTTGATCCTGCCGGACCCTACTGCTATCGGGGTGGGACTAAGACATGCGAGTCGAGCGTCTCTAGCTATGTTGAGACGCGGCATACGGCTCAGTAACACGTGGCTAACCTACCCTCAGGACAGGGACAAACCCGGGAAACTGGGGCTAATACCAGATAGGTGAGGATGCCTGGAATGGTTTCTCGCCCAAAGGACATTGGAAACATGCTTCCAAGTCGCCTGGGGATGGGGCCGCGTCCGATCAGGTTGTTGGTGAGGTAATGGCTCACCAAGCCTATAACCGGTACGGGCCGTGAAAGCGGTAGCCCGGAGATGGGTACTGAGACAAGGACCCAGGCCCTACGGGGCGCAGCAGTCGCGAAAACTCCGCAATGCACGAAAGTGTGACGGGGCTACCCCGAGTGCTCTCCGCTGAGGAAAGCTTTTCCTTGGTGTAACTAGCCAGGGGAATAAGGAGAGGGCAAGACTGGTGTCAGCCGCCGCGGTAATACCAGCTCTCCGAGTGGTAGGGATGATTATTGGGCTTAAAGCGTCCGTAGCTGGCTTAGCAAGTCTCCTGTCAAATTCAGCGACCTAATCGTTGACCCGCGGGAGATACTACTAGGCTAGGAGGCGGGAGAGGTCGACGGTACTTTCGGGGTAGGGGTGAAATCCTATAATCCCGGGAGGACCACCAGTGGCGAAGGCTGTCGACTAGAACGCGCTCGACGGTGAGGGACGAAAGCTGGGGTAGCGAACCGGATTAGATACCCGGGTAGTCCCAGCTGTAAACTATGCGAGCTAGGTGTTGGGGTGGCTACGGGCCACTTCAGTGCCGCAGGAAAGCCATTAAGCTCGCCGCCTGGGGAGTACGGCCGCAAGGCTGAAACTTAAAGGAATTGGCGGGGGAGCACCACAAGGCGTGAAGCTTGCGGTTCAATTGGAGTCAACGCCGGGAATCTTACCGGGGGCGACAGCAGAATGAAGGCCAGATTGAAGGTCTTGCTGGACAAGCTGAGAGGAGGTGCATGGCCGTCGCCAGTTCGTGCCGTGAGGTGTCCTGTTAAGTCAGGCAACGATCGAGACCCGCACCCTTAGTTGCTACTGAGGAAATTTTCCAAGGGGCACTCTAAGGGGACTGCCGTCGACAAGACGGAGGAAGGAGCGGGCCACGGCAGGTCAGTATGCCCCGAATCCCCCGGGCTACACGCGAGCTGCAATGGCAGGGACAATGGGTTCCAACCCTGAAAAGGGGAGGCAATCCCTAAACCCTGCCTCAGTTTGGATCGAAGGCTGGAACCCGCCTTCGTGAAAATGGAATGCCTAGTAATCGCGCGTCATCATCGCGCGGTGAATACGTCCCCGCTCCTTGCACACACCGCCCGTCGCTCCATCCGAGTGGGGTTTGGGTGAGGCGTGGTCTTCTTGGCTGCGTCGAATCTGAGTTCCGCAAGGAGGGAGAAGTCGTAACAAGGTGGCCGTAGGGGAACCTGCGGCCGGATCACCTCCTATGTCAGCCAAAACTGACTGGAGTTGTGCGAGGACAAACGCCAAAGCCCACCTAACATCTAAAAACAAGTTTTAAAGCTATGAATTTTAGTTATTGTTTTAAAAAAAAGGTATTATGTTTATTTTGTTTTGCTGGGAATCCATTTGAGGATTTCGTTTATTGCTTTTTTTGAGTATCCTGCTTTTGTGAGTGCTTTTTTTAGGTCGTCTAATGTTTCGATTGATGGTTCCATCATTTTCCCCCTGAAGAATGATTACTGTACTTTTTAGGGGTCGAAGTTGACCAGTGGTCGTTCTTGTAGATGTTTGTATCCGCATTGGCATTTGTAGCCGACCAGTTTTTTTCCTTTGTATATTGGTTCAAATTTGTTGGCTGCGCAGTGGTTGAATTGTTTGTGTGTTTTCCATAACATTTGTAATTCGTGGGCAGTAATGACGTGATAGTTCTTTGCTGAGAGGAGGTACCATGCAATTGCGCAGCCAAATGTTACCCATAATGTGGGTACCAAGAATTCGGGATGAGCGAAAAATGTTTGGACTGCAGAAAATAGTGACTGAAGCATCTATTGGTCACCTCCTTGTGATATGGTTGCTTTTAGAACGGGTCTAAGATTGTTACTGTGGCTGATTGAGACATAATCTGGTTGCATGTCAATTAAGACAACCACGTTATCTCCCTCAGTAATTGTGAAGTTTGATATTACATCGAGTTTGTTTGATGGAACTTTGAGTTCAACCTTGTCTATTGCTGGTTCGTCAGTTTCAGCGGTGTTTGCGTCAGCGTCTACGTAGTACCAAGCTTCGGCTTTGATAACGCTCATTCGAATTTTTGTATAGTTTCCTGTGTCGATTTCAACATCTGCTAAACCTAACATGTTTTCATCTTGATATTCAAGAAGATTAAACGTGACGTTGTCCTCTGATTGTAGGAAGTCAATAGGTATCCATCCTGCATCGTCTCCTGATTTGTGAACTTCAAGCTCAGTTATGGTTATCCAGAGTTCGTCAATGTCTACAGGTGCATCCTTTAAGAGTACAGTTAAGTGTCCGGTTTCAAGTTGTGTGCTAGAAGTTTGTGTGTTAGGTAACTGAACACCAGAGGCAAAAATGCCAACAATAATTACGGTGGCAATTAGGACGCCAGCGACTATTCGCAAGCTAATGGTTCTTGATTTATGTTCCATTTGTGAATCCCTTAAAGGGACTATTGCGAAATCAGATATAAAACAACGTTTTTGAACACCCTGTTCAAATAATTGAACAGTCTTGACCAAATGAACTGATTGTTGTTGACCGTAGTTGTTTTTGTTCAGTTATCTTTAAGGTCGACTTCGCCAAATTTTGAATGTTTCGTACCAGAAAATAATTGTACTTAATGTCCCAAAAATCAGTGCAAAAAGGCTGTAGAAATTTAGTTCTTTGAATTGTGTAAGGAAGAAAACGAAAAGTACGCTAATCATTGTTGCGTATGTTACATATCTGGGAATCATGAAGCTGCCAATTTTCATAAACTGTTTAAGAACCCCAACTTCAACAACTTCTGTGACTTGGTATTCGCCGTTTATTTTTTTAACTAAACCTAACTCTAATAGTTTGTCGAGATGGTACGCAGCTAAGGCGGGACTTTTGAAGCCCAGTTCTCTCTGAATCTGTCGAGGACCTGAAGAATTGTTGGTGGATTGCAACAGACACCAGTAGACGCGTAGAGTGTTTCCTTTCAAATCCGCAACTATATTGTTTTTGGGCATGTTGTAGTTTCCAGCTGTTGAAGCAACTAATTATGGTTTATTCTGCCAAAGTCTGGACTGTGGTTATCTTCCTCCTCTGGGAGGTACATACCATGAGTCTGGACTTTGATATTTTACGATTGGTGCGTCGCGTTTAAATGTTAGTTTGTTGTCGCAAAGCTTTGCTAGTGACAGCAGTATTTTCTTGTGGCGTTCTTCATCATTGACAATTAGTTTAAATATATTTAGTTCTGTTTCGTCGTCTTTTTGTGATTCGAAGTTTATGAATGGAGTGTATTCTAGATGAAAAGCTCTTTTGTATCCTTTAAAGAGCAAGTTTTCAAAGCCGCATAGAGTGTCGATTAAAGAGATCAGTTCTCGTTGGCTTACGTTTTTGCTCTTTGAGATGTCTCTTGAAAGTGCTTTAATTAGTTCTTTGTTGTATATGGTGTTGGCATCGCAATCGTTTTCTCGAACTTTTGAGCCATCAACCGCGTCTATTATTGCAACTAAGATTGTGGAATGCTTAAGGCTGTCAGTTGCTATATACGAGAGCATTGTCTTGGCTGACACATCTTCAACTTTTTCAGCTAACTCAGTGTATAGTTGGAATAGCTCTTTTTCGATGAGAGCTAATGAGAGGACTTGTCTTTCAAAAACTATGATGTTGCTCATACATTATCACCACAACTAGACATGACCTGTGTTGGGTGGTCATCAGTATATACACTAAACATTTTATTAAATATTACGACACGGTATTGAAGTGGTTTGGCGCAACACCAATCTAAAACACAAACTTGAAACCAACCCAACCACAACTCCTTCAGTTCTCTGTCAAAAACAATCTAACAACCATATTAGGAGACTAATAGCAGAGCATTGTTGAAAACAATATTTTTTCAGGAAAACCAAGAGAAATGAGATTTAGGTGTTGTTTTTTAGTAGTTTGATGGCTGCCATTTTTGCGCCCATTTCTGCGAGGTTTCTGGTTTCTCCGCTGCCCACTATTATGACGTCGTTTTGGTTTGGTTTTAGTTTGGTCATTAATTCATCGTGTAGCTTAGGCGTGTCTTCGGAAACGTCCTCTACACATTTAGGCATAGACAACTTGTTGCCAGAAAAAACCAGAGTAGTTGCCCCTGACGCTC
>CBFCZR010000020.1:0-17112 GCA_965602795.1 Candidatus Bathyarchaeota archaeon
TAAAACTGCGTTTTTTGTTTTTCTTTCATTGGCTACTGCTTTTGTTTCGGTGGCTTTTTTGCTTCCTAATCCTGTTTTGGCTGATGTCGCTGATGTATTGAGTGTCGAACCTTGGACAAGCGGAACTGAAACAGTTTTGAATATTACAGTTAGACATTCTGCACCCACAGGCAGTCACTACATAGACATAGTTCAGGTTGACGTTGACGGAGAAGTGGAGGACATCAACCTTGAATCTCAATCAACTAATCCTTTCATTGTACAATATAACATGGATGAAGTGGCGGGTGAGCCTTCAGTTCAAGTTAGAGCCCATTGCACACTTCACGGTTGGGGAAGCTGGTCTGAATCCCTCGTAATTCCAGAGTTTTCTTCAATTATTGTCTTGGTGATTCTTGCGGTGCTTACGCTAACTACCATATACTTCAAAAGTAAAATGAAAATGTGAAAAAGAAATTTGATACAGAAAAAAGAGAACTGAAAGAAACTAAACAGTTTCTAGCAGTACTGCGGATTTACTGTTTCTAGTTCTTCGATGTTTGTTTTGGTCAGGGTTTTGATTTTGTTGAGGCCCGGGATTTCTCCGTAGCCGACTAGGGTTATGGCGGTTCCATCGTTTCCCATTCTGGCGGTTCTTCCGATTCTGTGGAAGTAAACTGGCGCCTCAATTGGGACGTCGTAGTTGATTATGTGTGTTATCCCTTGGATGTCTAAGCCTCTTGCTGCGACGTCGGTTGCGATGAGAATTTTAAGTTTCCCGTTTCTGAACGAATTAGTGACGCGGTCTCTTTGTGCTTGTGTGAATCCGCCGTGCAGCGGTCTCGCGTTGTATCCTTGTCTGCTTAGTTTTCGTGCCAGCCACTCTGTTCCTCTGCGGGTGTTAGAGAATATAATTGCTTTTCCCATGTTGTTGCGTTTCAGTATTTTAAGTAGATATTCAAGCTTGTTTCTGGAATTTACTACCATGTAGTACTGGTTCAGTTGTGTAAGCGCTATCTCGTCTTTGCTTACCAGTATTTTTTCTGGGTTCTTCATGTATCTGTGGCAAACGTTCATCACCGAGTCATCGATTGTTGCAGAGAATAGGCTTAACTGCCTGTCTTTGGGCACTCTTGAGAGTATGTAGTTTATGTCGTCTATGAATCCCATGTCCAGCATTCTGTCAGCTTCGTCGAGAACCACATTTTTTGTTAACGACAGATCCAATGTTCCTCTTTTCAGATGGTCTATTAATCTGCCTGGCGTACCAACAACAATATGTACACCTCTTTCCAGTGCACGAATTTGTTTGTTGATGGATTCTCCGCCGTAAACTGGTAGAACTTTTAAACTTGAGTATCTACTGAATCGGCTTATGCGCTTCGCGACCTGTATTGCAAGTTCGCGTGTTGGCGCTAGAACTAAGCCTTGAACTCTTTTTATATTCGGGTTTACGCGTTCAACCATCGGAATTCCGAAGGCTGCGGTTTTACCCGTTCCTGTTTGTGCTTGCCCAATAACATCTTTTCCTTCCAGTAAGGGAATTATCGCTTGAGCCTGAATTGGAAAAAGATCAGTGAATCCAAGCTCCTCTATCCCTTTCATAACCTCTGGAGTTAAAGGCAAGTCTTCGAAATTTTCTATTTGCATCTATTTATTCCTCCTGTCACAAAATTTTTGCACGCAGTCTTCAAAAGCCTTCAAAAAAAGCTTCGCGAGTAAGCATGAGTTAATGTGACGATACAACCCAACAAGCATCTCCCATATAAAAAGGTTTACCTTAACCCCAGAATTTATTGAATAAAAAACTCAAAAAATACATCATAGATTTCAAAACGACACAAGGCTTTGAGAAGAAAAAAGAGCGGTTAACATAAAAGGTGAAAAGAGGTTTGCATCTGTTCATCTACTGAAGACGGAAAGCCATGGTCTCGTATGTGAGCTATTTTTTCGCCTTTTGGTTCTTTAGTATGTCGCGTATTTCCCGTAGAGTAATTAGTATCTCGTCGTCTAAGCCCTCTTTTCTTGGCACAGGCTCTTCGATTCTGGGGACCACTTCGGTTCCGGTTACGTAGGGTGCCTTGAACTTCCTCAGTTCAGCTAAGATGAAGTCTCGAACTTCCTCATAGAATACGATGCCTTCAAGCTTGACTTCGGGTCCTGCCTGCTGGCTGCCAGAGTAGCCTGCGGTTTCGATTTGAACTGAGCCAATGTTGAACAGTCGGTCGAAGATGCCTGCCTTGCTGGATATGTTGGTGATTGTTCTGAATGGCACATGCTTGCGGGTGACGGTGACGACGCCTCGTTTCACGTAGATTTCAGGCATTGTTTCTCCGGTTTCAGCTTTCACCGAGTATTCGATGCTCCTGAATTCGTAGGGAATGTAAATCATGAGGGGTATAAACCAAAGCAGATTGGCGACTATTGTCCAGAAGCTAACCGGACCAATCCATGTGACGATGAGGTGAGTGGCGCTTGGAATCTCTTCCGGCTCCACCGCAGCACCTATAAACGATCCGCCTACGAAACAGATGACAACAATCAGCCAAATAATGGACAGCAAAACTACGGGCTGAAGCAAATTCTTGTGCAGAAAAGACTTTGATGGCTTGAAGATTTTTCCGCTTGTCACTCTCTTAATTGGAGGCTTGATGACCTTTTCTTTAACGTCTTTTTCCAATTTTATTCACCTTCTTCCTTTTTTCGTTTATACCGAGGAACCTGTTTTGCCGCCAGCTTGTTGAGAATTGCAATGGATTGCTGCGTCATGAGAAGCTCTGCCTCGTCTGGTCTCAGGGTGATGTTGTACTCTTCTAGGATTGTGTCCAAAATTTCTCTGCACTCGGATTCCTTTGGACAATCAGGACACAGTTTGCCTGCGTATGAGTCGTGCTTGTACCACACTATGATTCCGAGTTTCTCGGTGAAAACGATGTACACTTTGGCGTTCGCCTGATAGTCGAATCCGATCAGCAGCCCCTTGTAGTCTAGGAGGGTTTCAATGTCGAGGCGGTGACTTTTTGCGTGTTCTTCAAGTGCTTTCGCAATCTTTTTTCTTGTTCTGTTGAGGACTCGTGACACGTAGGAGGGGTTCCACTCTTCCTCGCTTTCGTCTGCTATGTCGCTGGTGGGTTTTCCGCTGTGAAATTTTTTCCACACAATTGATTCGTGGGTTGAGAGCAGCCCCATGTCTTACCCCTCGGTATATGTTTACCAAAATATAGTAAAAATTTACTAATAAATCTTGCGGTATACGTTCCCAACACAAAAATTTATGCCAAACACACAACTAATATCCCCGATTGGACACTAAATTCAGGGAGGTAACATAAGATGAAACTTTTTCATTACTCCGATGTTGAATCTAAAGATGCTGGAGGCGGAAGCAGAAAACTAAAAGTCAGATGGCTAATAACCAAAGAGACCGGAGCCAAAAACTTTGCCATGAGACTCTTCGAAATGGAAGCTGGAGGAAACAGCCCCCTCCACACTCACAACTGGGAACATGAAGTATTCATACTGGAAGGCGAAGGAGTTGTGGTTGGCGGACAAGAAGAAAAGAAGTTCAAGGCCGGAGATGCCATCTTCATTCCTCCAAACGAGAAGCACCAGCTGAAAAACAACAGCGAAAAACCTGTGAAGTTTCTCTGTCTCATACCCTACAAAGAAGGCTAACAAAGGTGCTTTAAGCCGCAAATAGCGTTCCGCTGAGACATGATAGATAATCCTTAAGTTTCTTGACGCCCTTAATTTAAGTGGGGTGTAAAGGATTTTGAAGTCTATTTGGGAGAAGCCAGTCATCACCTTTTACTTGGAAAGGCTTGGGAAGCCTGAGAGAGAAGCGTTTCTGGTGGTTAAAACACGGAGACTCACCATATCAAAGAATGAGGGAAGCAGCAAAATTAGTTGTACGCTTGAGGACTTCTTTCCGCTTATGGGCGACATCGACTACATATCCAGCAAAAAGGGAAAAACTGACAGATACGTTCTATGCTGGTTTGATGACCGATATGATGATTTCGGAGAAGCATTTAGGAGATTAACCGGCGTCACTTTTCCAGAGGGAATCAAGTGCGTAACCGACGAAAAAGGCAAAATGAGCTGTAACGCCGATTTTGAGGCAAAGCATGGAAAGCTGGAATAAGCAAAGTTTTGGGTATAGAAGCAGCAACAAATACTTATTTAGGCGCACTTTAGGTATATCAGGTATCGTTTGGGTGAAAGAGTGTGGTTAGACGAAGAGGGCTAGAGGCTCAGAAGATGCTTATGTCAATTGCCACTCTCCTCAGGAACACCACTTGGAAGTGCGGAAAGATCGAGCGACGTGTCGTAAATTATTTGCAGCGTAGGCTTCAAAGAAGCGGGTCCGCTCAAACTCCAGTGAAGGAGATGATGCAGGACTTCGAGCTCAGCGGAAAACAGAAAAGCGAATTCCTCGAGGCAATAAGGCGGCTAGAGAAACGCAACATAATCAAAATCACGTGGATTTCACCACACAATTAATTAACGCTTAAAAGCTGAGGCGCCCCCCCCCCGAATTTCTGGGGGATTATATGCCGTCTCAGCTGTTGAAGGTTTTATGTAGTCCTCGTCGGTTCTTATGCTGTGTAATAAGTCGTTAATATTAAAAGTAAAAGACCCTTTAGATAGTTGTTGTTACTTAAGTGGAGTAAATTAAAATGGGCATAACGAAGAGTCCTTGGCGATTACTTGTTGCAGGTATTTTGTTCATTGTTTGGATAGCTTTTTCATTTCTGATAGTTGATTATCTTGTAACAAAGGGGTGGACTGAATGGTGGATACTTGTAATTCCTGTTGCAATGGCTTGGTTACTTTATATTGGATTTGCCTACGCCACCCTCAATGAAAACAAAATCAACTATGGAAAATGAAAACAAGCGTAATTGACTTTCCAAAAAAACTAAAGAGCGGGAAATGTTTGATTGTTGAATCTTCGTAAGCCTATTTTTCATCCATAGCATGACATTTATAATGCTGTGGGCTTTTAGATTTTTTCTTCCCTTTTATAGTGCATAATTGTTCTAAAACATGCGCGCGCGGTCAAGTTTCTATGGGCGGTCTTAGATATTCGTGGAGTTGAGTTTTTGATATTCCAATTTCTAATCCTCTGAAGGTGCAACAAGCACCGCCTTCTTTTAATGCTGAAATGTCTACCATGTTACGAATTGGCATTTTGGATCCCAAGATTTCATAACCTGCATCTTTGTCGAATCGAATTTCAAAATGGGTTATTCTCCAGTTCTCTGGATCAAAATACAGATCTTCAACATGTCCAATTTTTTCATCTTGTAAGAAAACTTCTTGGTCTCTCAACTTACTAAACTTCATTTTGTTATCCCCATATTTAGTTATTAAGAGAGTAAATTGGTTTATTTTTGCGGTTTGAATTCTTCCATCATTTTGAGTTCTTCAATTGATTTGTTCAGTAGTATTACTTCTCCAGCTACTTTTACTGTGTCTACGGGTAAGCATACTCTAACAGATCCTAGAACAGGAGTCTCAAAATGTAGAGCTTCACTAATGTCTTTCACCAAACTAACATGCAGATGCGTGACCGTCCAGTCTTCCACGTTAATATCGGTATCCTCCACTTCTCCCAGTTGTTTACCGTCTGATGTTATCACTTTTTTTCCATTTAAAATTCCAACTTTCATAAACATACCGCCTCCCATAAATGATTAATTAAAACTTGCTTATAAAATGGTATAGATTCAAACTAGCGCGCGCACTAGCCAAATATTAGTCGCTACATACTCGCGCATGTTTTCCCTTATTGTAGTTCATGTATACTTTAATTCATTATTCGTAATCTTTTTTATATAAACATTCGTTTATGTTAGAATGGTAAGCGAGCGGAACTTGCGACATGAGCGAGCGGAATTTATGCCATGAACATTAAACCCTCGAAAGCTCTTAATTACCTGACATTGTAGGCAATAAATGGAGCGAGCGGTGCGTGGAGTCGTCCCGATTAACCTAATCCAGAGGAACAACATTTAGTGATATGCAGTAGGGACGACGACGGGAAACCATCATGTTAGCTTTGTCAAGGGTTTTTGGGTTTGGCTTTTTTCCGCAATGAAATCCAGTTAATGCTTTGTGCATTACGATAATTTCTTTTTAGATGCTACTTGTTGATTCCGTTGTATCTGCTGTTGGTTAACCCTAAACTTGGTCGCACCGATTTAGTTCAAGGTTGGAATGTAAAGCGTAATCGAGGCGTCTTTTTAGCGGTGGTTGCGATTTTAGTTCTGAATTTGTTTTGACGGTTCCTGTGGCGAAGCGGGAGCGACCGAAGGGAGCTCTCCAATGAAGCCCCGTCAGAACATATTTGGTCTGAGCTTGTTGGGAATAATCGGTCATTTGGGTTCAGATTATATTTTTGGATGTGTTTTTTGAGCATGTCGAGTGTTCTGTTTTTTAGTTTTAGTGTTCTGCCGTTGCAGTGTTTTGCGCTGGTTAAGGTTACGATTCCGTTTTTCAGGTCTATGTCTTTGATTTTTAGCCAAGTTAGTTCTATTGGTTTTGTCCCCAAGTCTTTAGACATTGAGAGAAATAGTGCCATTTTTGGTCTAGCGTTTGCTATGAGCATTGTGAGATGTTCTGTTGTTGGGATTTTTGGTAGTTTGTCATATCGTTTATAGAATGGCTTGTCCCATGATATTCCATTGGCTTGACAGTAATAATCGTAGGTTTCGGTTAGGGTTTCTTTGTAGGCGTTGCTGCATTGTTTGTTTGCTATGAATCCTTTGACTTGCTCAGGGTTTTCTAGGTTGCAGTTTCTTTCTAGGTGTTTCAGTCTTTTTCCTGTTGCTTTGATTGTGGTGTCTGCGTATGCGTTCTTTTTCATGTGCCATAGGTGTTAAAGATTTTATTAGTCGGGGACACTGTAGCATTGTGGGGGGATGATGTAGCCGTCCCAGACCGACCTTAACGGAATGAAGACTAATAGGCTGACAGACCCCTCTTTGAATTTAACAACAACGCTGTCTAGTTTTAGATGCCAATTTCCCTATAGTATGGTATCTCAGGTTTGGGTTTTCTTTTCCTTTTGGCAATCAAGCCTATAATCATTCCAGCAACAAACCCGCCTATGTGCGCCCAGTAAGCTACGTTGCCGCCCAGTCCTAGCCATGTGTACAGCAGCTGTAGGATAAACCAGAAGCTGAGGAAGAAGACCGCTGGTACACTCACAACGGTTATAATGATAGCCAAAACCAATGTTTCGATACGTGACCTAGGATACAACAGTATGTATGCACCCATAACGCCAGAGATAGCTCCTGAAGCTCCCAGCGTGGGAATCAGAAGACCAGCAGAGGATGTGATACTTAGGATGTGGGCAAAGTCCGCAGCTAGACCGCAGACAAAATAAAACAGCAGAAAAGGCAAGTGCCCAAAAGCATCCTCTATATTGTCCCCAAAGATGTAGAGATAAAGCATGTTGCCGCCTATGTGAAAAATGTCGGCGTGAAGGAACAGAGACGTGAAGAGAGTGTAGATTTTTTCTCCTCTAATTATTTCGGCTGGAACCATGGCGAAATTGTCATAGATCCAGTTTGCGAATAGACTTATGTTGGGGTTTCCAGAGAAAAACGTGTAGAGCAGCAAGGGAATAAACGCCAAAACATTTGCCACTATGAGAATCCGGGTTATGTGTGGAGTAGTTTTGGAACGATTTGCGTCTCGGATGGGTATCAAAAGCTTTCACCAACTGAAGATGATGCATGACTGCTAGACCCTAATTAGATGACGATATTGGTTCAAAAGCTTTTGTGGAGGTCAGCTGCTTTTTTGGTTGCACAATCTGTTGTCTGGCGAACAGGGTGAAAGAACTGTGCAATGTTGTTTTATGTTCTTTTTATCGTGTTATTCGTTTAGGCTCTGTTGTTAAAGAGTTTTCTATCTTTCTGGCAAGAAAGAGGAATACTATCCAACTTATGAAACCGTATGTCAACCCGTTTGTTAAGGCTTCCAAGTAAGGCATGTATTCTGAAACTGGCATTTCAAAAAGTGTGGAGACCATGTTGCCGGGGAATAGAGGAACCGGGACAGCTATTGTGGCGGAAGTAAACAATAAAAAAAAGGCGACGAAAATAGCTGTTGCCCGCATGTTCCTTCCCCGGTACACTTTTGTGCCAGACGTGTCCTCCTAATTAATATATTAAATCTTAATACGTAATAAATGTTTTCGTATTTCTGACCAACACAAATACAGCAACCAATCTGAGCATACAGAAGATTCATTATTCAGGTTCCCGCTCTTTAAATTCATGAACCCGCTGAGCTTCGCAGTTACGGTCATCATTCTAAGCGCCTCGGGCGCCTTGGCTCCCGGACCACTATTCTTTGTAACAGTCTCTCATGGCATCAAGTCGGGAACCAAAAGCGGCATAGTCTTCTCCATAGCCCACAGCATAATCGAATTCACCCTAGTCATGCTATTAGCCCTAGGACTCCTAAGCGTCGCAAACGTGCCCGCAGTCAGACTCGCCGTGGGAGTTGCCGGAGGAGCAGCACTCATAATCTTCGGCGCCATGCAGATACGCAGTTCATTCTCATACAATCCCGAAGAAACAAAAACTGGCAAAAGAGCTACGCGAAGCCTTCTTCTGATTGGCTTAGCATTAACAGGCTTGAACCCCTACTTCATTGTCTGGTGGCTCACTGTTGGCGCGAATCTAATCTTCATCTCTCTCGAGTTTGCGGGCTTAACCGGCGTCGTTTTCATGTACGTCTGCCACGTTTGGGTGGACTACGCATGGCTCATCCTAGTTTCTGGCTTCGCCAAGAGAAGCTCCAAAATTCTACGAGTCAAGTGGTACCGCCTACTGATGGCAGTTTTTGGGGCGGTCCTAATCTACTTTGGACTCACTTTCCTCATAGACTCTCTAGGCTTTTGAAACCCAGAAAACCAAATCTAACCCAAATTCAGAGACTCAACCGACAAAAACATTAAACAAAAATTGTAGCCTCTGAAACATCAACTTCATGACACACAGACTTTTGGGGCTGAAGAGCGCACACAATTCCCACCCACTTAGAAGAAGGAAAAACTATGTATTTTCACCCTTTTCCTTCGTGTGCGCTCTTCCCTACAAATTTTGTGGTTGGAATGTTTATGTTGTTAGGTGTATTGTTTATTTACGTACATGTTTTGCTGTTTGTCTATTGAGTCTAACTGCATCAACATGGAGTTAGGTGTATAGGCCGTCTATTTCTGCTCCGCAGTAGGTACATGTTGAGTTTTTGATTTTGTTTTCTTTGATGTGGTAGCCGAATCTGTGAATCAGCGTTTTTCCGCAGTTTGGGCAGTAGGTGCTTTCTCCGTCTTCTCCGGGCACGTTTCCTTCATAGACGTATTTTAGGCCTGCTTCTAATCCGATTTCTCTGGCTTTCCGCAGAGTCGTGACGGGTGTTCGGGGCAAGTCTATGAGCTTATAGGTGGGATGGAACTGGCTGATGTGCCAAGGCGTATCCTTGCCCACCTCGCTTATGAATTCTGCGATTTTCTTTAGCTCCTCTTCTGAATCGTTGAGGGTGGGAATTATGAGGGTTGTTATTTCCGTCCATATTCCTAGGCTCTTGTATAGTCTGATGGAATCTAGCACAGGCTGTAGTCGGGCTCCGCATCTTTTTCTGTAGAACTCGTCGCTGAAGCTTTTCAGGTCTATGTTGGCGGCATCCAAGTACGGGCTAATCTGCTTTAATGCTTCTGGGGTGATGTAGCCGTTGGTCACGAAAACGTTCTTGATTCCCTCTTTCTTTGCATGCTTGGCTGTGTCGTAGGCGTACTCGAAGAAGATTGTGGGTTCAGTGTAGGTGTAGGCTATGCTCTCGCAGTTGTTTCTTTTAGCCGCAGAAACAATCTCTTCTGGCGACACATCCTGTCCAACTATTGTGCCTCGCTCTTGGGGCATCTGGGAAATGTCGTAGTTTTGGCAGTTTTCGCATCGGAAGTTGCATCCCACCGTGGCTATGGAGTATGATCTGGAGCCGGGAAGAAAATTGAATAGCGGCTTCTTCTCTATGGGGTCTATTGACCTAGCCACAGCTTTGCCGTACACGAGACTGTAAAGTTTTCCGTCCCTGTTCTCCCTGACCCCACAAATGCCCCTCTTTGAATCGGCAATTTTGCGGCATCGGTGACTACACAAATTGCAGTTAACCATTTTGTCCTCTAGCTTTTCGTAAAACATTGCTTCCTTCAACACGAAAGCCCCCAACCTAAAGTATAACAGGGAAAAAGCACACTTAAACTTTAAAGCTCGTCTGCAAAAATTGTTTCCACCTGACTCGATTTATATTTCACGGCTGAGAGCGAAGGGTATTTAGCCTTAAGAACAGTATATTATGGTTGGGAGAAAGGTGATTTTATTGGCTAAATTTAGAGTTGAAATAGACTATAATGTGTGTCAGGGGTTCGGTGCGTGCGAAGAATTGTGCTCCAAATTCAAAGTGGGCGACGAGGATAGAAAGTCTCATGTTGAAGGCGCAAAAAAGGTCTCCGACGGAGAAACCATAGAACTAGATGAACTGGAGTGCCACAAACAGGCTGCCGAAGCTTGCCCCTTCAATGCTATACACATCATTGACTTGGAGACAGACGAGAGACTCATCTAACCGCAGGGTGAGGCTAACTGATAACTAACAAGATTTCTTTGCTGGTTGGCGGAGAGGCTGGGGCAGGAATAAGCCGTTCCGGCTTTCTTTTCGCCAAAACCTGCCTAAGAGGGGGACTCTACGTCTTCGGCGCCAACGACTACCAATCCCTCATACGGGGAGGGCACAACTTCTACACAGTCAGAGCCAACAACGAAATGGTGTACTCGCAAGCAGACACCGTTGACCTGCTATTGGCATTAAACAAAGAAACCATTCTCTTTCACAAAGACGAACTTGTCGCTGGCGCTGGAATAGTCTATGACGGAGACCAGATTGAATTAACTGATGAAGAGCTGGAAAGAGACGACATAAAACTCTATTCTGTGCCTCTGCGAAGCATAGTCAAGGAGCTTGAAGGACCACAAATCATGGAGAACACAGTGGCTTTAGGAGCCGCAATAGCCCTCCTAGACTACGAACTGGAACTCCTGAACAGCGTGTTAAGGGACACATTCAAGCCGAAAGTCGCTGAACAGAACATAGAAGCCGCAAAAAAAGGATACAACTACACCAAAGAAAACTACAAGGACAAGTTCGGATACGAACTACAGAAAACAGATTTGGCTGGCAAAAACAGGGTCTTCCTCACCGGAAACGAGGCAATATGCTTAGGAGCACTCAACGCAGGCTGCAAATTCTACGCAGCCTATCCCATGACACCAGCCACTCCACTGCTTCACTTCCTAGCTCCCCTAGAAAAAGAATACAAAATGGTTGTAATCCAAGCTGAAAATGAGATAGCAGCCGTAAACATGGTTGCCGGAGCCTCTTATGCAGGAGTAAGGTCCATGACTGCAACGTCTGGAGGCGGTTTCTGTCTCATGAGCGAGGGGCTGGGCATGGTCGGGATGACCGAAACCTCGCCGGTCATAGTGCTTGTGCAGAGACCTGGACCCAGTACAGGGCTTCCCACCTACACTGCGCAGGGAGACCTCCGATTCGCTATCCACGCTTCTCAGGGGGAGTTTCCCAGAGTCCTAATTGCGCCGGGGGATGTGGAGGAAAGCTTCTACAGTACATTGGAAGCCTTTAATTTGGCAGAGAAGTTTCAGATTCCAGCGTTAATCATCTCGGACAAGTATCTGGCGGAGAGCCATGGAACCGCTGAGCCTTTTGACCAGAACAGAATCGGAATCGACTGTGGCAAACTGATAACTGAAACTGAGTACACGGGAGAGGAGGAGTACAAGCGGCACAAGTTCACTGAAGACGGAATCTCGCCCCGAGCCATGCCCGGAACCAAAGGCGCAATAGTGCGAACCAACGCGGATGAACACAACGAGCTCGGATACACAACTGAAGACCCTGTTTTGACCACAAAAATGAATGATAAACGCTTCAAGAAACTGGACGCTCTAAACAAAGAACTGGAAAACTATGAAACTGTGAAGCTGTATGGTCCAGAGAAGGCAGACGCCACAATTATTGGATGGGGCTCCACGAAGGGACCAATAAGAGAAGCCATGAAACTTCTCAAAGAAGAAGATGTAACAGTCAATTTTCTGCAAGTCGTGTATCTGCATCCTTTTCCAGCCGGCAAGGTTCAGGGAATGCTGCAGTCAGCCAAGAAGACCATTGTGGTGGAGAACAATAAAACCTCCCAGCTAACCAGCCTAATACGGGAACATCTACTCAAGACAATTGACCATAAAATTTTGAAGTATGATGGGAGACCCTTCAACCCAGAAGCGCTTTCAAAGAGCATAAAGGAGGTGCTTTGAAGATGGTAAATCTAGAAGACCTGAAGACACCGAAAACTAACACGTGGTGTCCTGGATGCGGAAACTTCGGAATCTTGATGGCATTCAAGAAAGCACTGATAGAATTGGGCATGGAGCGAGAAGACGCGGTGCTTGTGTCGGGCATAGGCTGCCACGGCAAGATGGTTAACTACGTGAACATAAACGGGTTCCACGGCATCCACGGCAGAGTGCTGCCCCTAGCAAAGGGCATCAAACTCGCAAACCCCAACTTGAAGGTGGTTGGTTTCGCTGGAGACGCTGACCAATACAACGAGGGGTGGAGCCACTTCGCCCACGCCATCAGAATGAACGTCGACATGACCTTGATTGTGCACGACAACATGGTTCTCGGCTTAACCACGGGTCAGGCAACATCTACTAGCCAGCAGGGGTTCAAATCGAAATCGACTCCCTTCGGGGTTATCCCTCCTATGCTGAATCCTGTGGCTCATGCTTTGGTCAGTGACGGCACCTTTGTGGCTAGAGGCTTCTCAGGTGACATGTTTCATCTGAAAAAGTTGATTGTGGAAGCAATTAAGCACCGAGGCTTTGCCTTCGTCGATGTGTTCCAGCCATGTGTTACCTTCAACTACCTGAACACCTACGATTGGTTCAGTCAGAGAGTGTATAAGCTGGAGGAAGAGGGTCACGACGTAACTGACCGAAGAAAAGCTTTGGAGAAGACATTTGAATGGGGTGACCGGATACCGATTGGAATCTTCTACAACAAGGAGAGACCCACATATTATGACAATCTTCCTCACGTGAAAGGTGTTCCGCTTACAAAAGTGCCCGCAGAAAACGTGGACATAACATCCACCATAAACGAGATGATGTAGCCCCCACTTAGCAGATGATACTAGGTGAAACGATTCAACAGAAAATAACTTGCATAAAAGCTTAGGACATTAGCCGTTAGCTGTCTATCATAAGTTTCATGTGGATTAGTGGCGTTTTCTTTTTCGCCAAACTGTTTACATGAGGCAGCACAGCTTGGAGGATTTGCCACGGCTTCATAGTGGTCTTGCTGGCTGGCGCCTTCTCTTTTTTCCTTTTCAGGCGAGACGCAATCTGCTCGATTACAAGATTCTCCGCTATCAACTCAGGCATACACACTTCACCCTGATTAATCAGCTTCTGGATAACCCACCGCTTAAGCTCCTGTCCCTCTTCCATCCGTTCGAAAATTTTCTTTGCTCTCTTCTTCCTCTTGACATGACTCAGGGAGAAGGTGGGCATTTTCTGACCTAGTGTAACTCGTTCTCTCCACTTTTCTAGCCACTGCTTGGTCCAGACCTTCAGAAACGCTTTAATCTCATCTTGGTTGTCTCGGACATTCAAGGCTTTTTTGATCTCATCGGCGGTTGCGTTCTTCTGCTTTGTAATTAACCAGGTTTCTAGGTCTTTGCAAGCAAAGTCTAAAAGTCGCCTCTCCGAGCCGTAAAGGTCCAAGTCAGGAATTTCTTTTTCCAGTTCCCTAGCTAGCCAAAAAGCAATTACCTGGTTTAGTGATGTTCGAAGTTTGACGCTAGGCATCTTCTTGAACCTTCCTCTAGACGTATGTACCATGTTTTTTGGGGATATTTGAGGTTTTCCAAAATTTCCTTACCTGCTCCAAGTAAAAGAAATTAAAAAATGAAAAATGGTTTTTCTGCTGGGTAATCCTTAATAAATAGCTGCTCCCCATTCAGATAGCGTCACGAGAAATGCGTTAGGAGAGTAAACAGCGCTTATGGCTAAATTCAAGATAATAGTTTCAGACCCAGAAACTGGAAAGTCACAGTTAGTGGAAGTTGAAGAAACTCAGGCTGTTCCCCTGATTGGCAGAAAACTTGGAGAAGTTATTGATGGAGCCGCCGTTAAGTTGTCCGGCTACAAACTGAAGATAACTGGCGGATCCGACAAGGATGGATTCCCCATGAGACCAAACATCCATGGAGGAGTGCGTGTGAGCGCCATCTTAAGCGAGGGCGTAGGCTTTCATTCGTCTCAAAAGGGAGAACGAAAAAGGAAGACTCTTCGCGGCAACGTCATAACAGACGCAATCGTCCAAATCAACATGAAAGTTGTTGAGAAGCCAAAGAAGAGCAAAAAAGCGAAAAAGCCGAAGGCAAAAGAAGCTGAAGAAACTAAAAAAGAAGAAAGCGCAAAGACCGAAGAGGCAACCAAAACAGCCTGAAGCTAACACTATTAGCGATAAGAGTTGTTTGATTCTTGTTGACTGAAATCCTCACCGACCAGCAACTTATCGACTTGTACACCACACCCGGCTATCTGGTGGCTGTAGATTACCCAAAAAAAGAGATAAAGCTGCATATGGTTGATTGCATGCTGGCTGACCCTATCAGCTCAGTAGGCGTTAAGCCCTCAAAGGCTAGGGAGAACAAAACTGGAGAGTTCTGGTTTTCAGAAAGCCGCGAAGAAGCCAATTCAAAGGCAGAAGAAATAGCCAAAAACAAAGAGTACACGTACAAAATCTGCCCCATCTGCAACCGATAAACCAGCATATTTGAAGCCTAATAGCAGAAGATTGTTGAAAACTAACTTTTTTCAGAAAATAAGAGCACCATAACAGTAAAGTTGCTGGCTTGTTCCAGATTTTGGTGAAATTATGATTGGATTGATGTTTGTTTCTTTTTTGTGTATTCCTTGTGCAGTCTATCCACCTTTTTTCTGCTGATGTACCCTTTGTGAGGACGAAAACCTCCCTTAAACCCCTTAGGAATATGCAGCAATTCGTGAATCACGGTTTTCTCCTTGTCCTCTTGAGTTAACCTGTCGTACCTTTCAGAAAGCACCTCGATAACGTATGCTGGCGGAAGCCCAAGCGCATTTTGCCAAATCCTTCCAAGCCCATGAATCCGCGCAATTATTCGCTTAGATTTCGAGCCCTTGCTTCGATAACAATGAACAGACTTGGGAACAACATAAAACAGGTCCAATCTGTCGATAATCTCATCAACCAACAATTTGACGTCCGGAGCTTCTAGATACTTCAAAGGCAAATTTTTTCATTCCCTGAACTACGATTTCTAAAGGAATGCTCAATATAAACTGTTTAGCTATAAGAGAACACTCAATAGCATTTTTTTGCTTCTTCACCCGGTTTGTGAGAGTACCACAAACCAGCCTGAAACGGCTTCACCTCCAGAAACAGGCTGCACGCACATAGAGAAATTAAAAATTAGCCCCAAACCCAAACACACACTTACGCGTGCTCAAAATCACACAAGTGTACGCTATTAAATGTTAAAAATGCGAATGCAAGATTTTGATTGGATAGAAGGTAAACCCAAAGTTTGGCTTTAAATCAGCATTGAGGTTAATGCATGTATTTATATATCTTTGGCTAAGGTACTGTGCACATGTCTGTAATGTTAAATAAAATCGCTTCATTGGTTATGGCGCGTAGTGGACGAATTCGTAAGTTGGTTAACACTCTCATGCAGAGAGCAGTGGTCTTGCCTCCGGCAGGTGTTATCCAAATAGGTAGACACTGTATTGGTAAGCCTATTATGATTTTTTCATGGCGTGCTGATGAGAAGCTTTCAATCGGAGACTTTTGTATGTTTGCCCCTAATGTCACAGTACTTTTGGGAGGAGAACGTGATTTAGGTAGTATCACATGCTTTCCTTTGATGACGAGAATATTAAATGTGAAGAATGATGTAGATTCTTTTAGTAAAGGACCAGTTGTAATCGGTAACGATGTTTGGATTGGCTTGGGAGCAGTCATACTTTCAGGCGTGACTGTCGGCGATGGAGCAATAATTGCTGCGGGCTCGGTTGTGACACATGATGTCCCACCTTACGCTATTGTGGGAGGTATTCCTGCAAAAGTTATCAGATTTAGGTTTAGCGAACAACAAATAAAGAAACTTCTCGACATATCCTGGTGGAAATGGAGCGATCAGAAAATTGCTGCTAACATCGACCTTTTCTATGGTGACATAGATGTTTTTATCGAGAAATTCTGGAGAAATGACACTGCTTCTTCCTGATAACGCAACTGTCCTTTTCCATGGAGATAGCATAACAGATGCAGGAAGAAATCAAGAAAACGAAGGGCTTGGCACAGGTTATGCGATGATGGAGTCCGCATGGTTTTCTGCCGTGCATCCAAAAAGAAATGTGAGGTTCATCAATCGTGGAGTAGAAGGCTACAGAGTCAGAGATTTGAGAGATTGTTGGTCAAAAGACTGCCTAGAGTTGAAACCTGAGGTTGTGTCGATATTGATTGGCATAAATGACATATTTAGAAAAGGTTTTTTTGGATTGCGGCAATCGACAGCTATTGAAAGCTTCGAAAACGATTATCGAGAGATTTTGGAATCAACAAGAAACACTTTGAATAGTAGAATAATTCTTTTGGAGCCCTTTTTATTACATGTGACAAAAGCAACCATTAAATTACGAAAAAATCTTGACCCAATAAGAGAAGTGGTTAGTGACTTATCTAGAGAGTTCAAAACGCTTTACATCCCGCTTGACAAAATATTTGCAGAATCTACACAAACAAAAGAGCCAAGCTTCTGGGCACAGGATGGAGTTCATCCAACACTAGCTGGACACGCTTTAATAGCACATCATTGGTTAAAAACTGTTTGTGGAATTAATTTTTAATCCCCGATGCGCGCGCCTTTATGATGGCTAAAGCTCTCTTAGCAGTTCGAGTGTTCTCTCGTGTGTGCAGGTCGAAAAGGAG
>CBFCZR010000021.1:0-16955 GCA_965602795.1 Candidatus Bathyarchaeota archaeon
TTTTCCTGAAAAAACACTGTTTTCAACAATGTACCTCTATTAGGAGCCTAATATGATGATTAGTGTTGGGTGCAGCCTTGGTTGATGTACTCGTTTTGTACTTTAATTATTTCTGTGCTGTCCTTTGCTTTGGCGTAGCCTTCCAGAAGCTCTTCATTTAAGATTATGAACTGGGGTCCCCACTTAAACTTGGATAACAGTTCTTCCGCTTGTTCACGAAAATCAGCGATGTACAGAGCCGCAGCCAGCGCTTCTACGGTGCTGAGTTTGGTTGGTTTTCCATAATTTACTGGATTCGCCGCCACCAAGTAGGGCAGGCAGCGGGGAGTCCAATGTGATTTTAAGTCGAAGACTGCTTTTGCGTGTACCCAGCTGCAGTCCAATGCGGTTAAGCCTCTCTGTTTTAGTCGTTTTTGGTCTGCGGGAGAGAAAGCTTTCGGTGTGAAAGGGTTCAAGATGACTGCTCCTCGGGGCAGCTCTCTGACTCTGTGAACTACCCGCACTAGGTTGTGGCGTTTAAGCTTCAGGGTGCTGCATTTTTTGGGGTCACACTGCTTGGCATGATAAACGGTGACTACAACAGGGCTATGGCTGATTCCTCCGCACCTCCAGATGGCACATGGGGTCATCCATAATCTTGGGGATGTACTCGAGAATGTCTGTGGGAATCATGTGATAACCCTTTTCAGCAGCCACAAAATCTCCTGCTGCCCCGTTGATAAATGCGCCTGCCGTCGCAGCCCTGAACGAAGTCGCGCCAATAGCCAATAAGCCTCCAACTACGCCTGAGAGAACGTCCCCTGTTCCTCCCACTGTCATTCCCGGGTTTCCTGTGAAATTGAATTTGGTTTGCTCTCCGTCTGAGATGACGTCAACAGGTCCCTTCAGCAGTATGGTTGCCCCCAGCTTTCTCGCTCTCTTCTGAACCTTTTCCGCCCTTTCCTCCACATCATCCGGCAGCTTTTTTCCAGCCAGAATCTCGTATTCTTTGGCGTGGGGAGTTAAAACCAGTGGCAACTCAACCTTTCTTCTGAATTCCGCGAAGGCTTTAAGCCCATCAGCATCCAAAAGCAACGGCGCCCCCTTCTTCTCTAACTGTTCAATAACCTCTTTGACTGCCTCCTTGGTTTCGCTATGCAACCCCAACCCTGGACCCAAAACCACCGCCGTCGCCGAATCCAACTGCTCCTCAAGCGAGGATAGGTTGCCTGAGTTCAGGTGTTTTCCCTTCAGTTTCATGGTTATCAGCGCTGGGGACATGGAAGAGATTGCAGTTGCAGTTTTTTCTGGAGCAGCCACCGTGACAATGTCAACTCCGGTGCGAAGAGCAGCCATGGCAGCTAATGCTGGAGCACCCGAAAACACGTTGCTTCCCCCGATTACGAGGAGCCTGCCGAAGTTTCCCTTGTGCGCTTCTGGACGGCGAGGCTTAACAGCCAATGAAACGTCTCCGGGACCAGTAAACCGTTCAAGCTCGGAGGGTAAGCCTATATTCTTCACCGAGATTTCGCCGCTGTGTTCTTTGGCTTTGAGCAGCCCCTGTTTTGCCTTGTAAAAGGTTACAGTTAGGTTCGCATTTACAGCGGTGCCCAAAACTTCGCCTGAATCAGAATCTATTCCCGTGGGAACATCCACAGCGACACGAAAAGCATCCGTCGAGTTGATTTTTTCCACTAACTGCAAAATGGGTGGACGCAGTTTTCCCTTCAAACCTATACCCAGCAGAGCATCCACGACAACATCTGCCTTAATGTCCGAGATAAGCGTGGAATCTTTAACCTCTTTTACTGGGATAACGTTTCTGAGGGGCTGCAGGGCAACCCAGTTTTTCTTGGCTGATTCGCTGGTAATATTTGAGGCTCTTCCTGCAAGTACCACCTCAACCTTGAAATCTAAACAGGTGAGGTAACGTGCTGCAACGAAACCGTCGCCTCCGTTTCCTCCTGAACCACAAAAAATAGCCACCCGAGTTTTCTTTGGTGGGAACCGTGCCGCAATCGCCTCTGCAACGTTTCTTCCAGCAGTTTCCATAAGCTGCAGCAGTGAAACGCCGTAGTATTCAGCGTTTGTTTCTAGGGCACGCATCTCAGATGTAGTTATTGTTTCAGTTACCATTCTTGTGAACCCCACATACACTAGAGGCTACAGTGTTTTGGGTTTTATGGCTCTTTCTATCTTTTCAGAAAAACAGTGTCCATTGTTTGTGGGTTAGAATGTTTTTTAGCTGTTTTCTGCGTTGTTTTGGTTTTCAACCCAGCTGAATTTTTTGTGCAGAGCCTTCTGGTAGTATTTTTTCCAGTCGTACTCCACCTTTTTGCCCCACTCATAGTAGATTCTGGGGTCAATGTAGCTCTTCAGGGAAGTTGAAAGATTATAGTCCCGAGTCTCCTCCTGAAGCTTTATCCTCAGCTTCGCCTTCTCCAAAGCTGCCTTATCCCTCTGCTTCCTGCTCTTTAGTCGCTGCTTCTGCTTCTGCATCAACGCTCTATGTTTAGCCTTATAGTCTCTAACGCGCTGTCTGGTGCGAGCTATAACTCTCCGTTTGCTTTTAACCCGTTTCGTTATACCCTTAACAGATTTGGCCTGCTCCTTTCGCTCCTCCAGTTTTTGTTTAAGCTCTTCCAGCTGCTCCATTGCCGCCGTCAGCTTTTCCTCCTGCTTCCTAATCCGCAACCGGTATCGTTTGTCCTGTTCCTTCGCTTTCGTTTTAATTTTGGTCTGAGCCTTCTTCGCCCGCGCCTTCAGAACCTTGATTCGCGCCTTCCTCTTTTCTAGAGACGCTTTCCACCTCTTCGGGATGGTGCGCTTATGGTTGCAAACTTTGGCGGCTTCAAGATTCGCCATCTTAGCCACATACTTCTTAACGTATGCGGGGTCTTCAGATTCAACCGGTGTCTTTTCCAGCTTCTTTTCTACAGCATCAGAAGCGTAAAGAGTACGGAAAACCTTCGCTGAGAGCCCAGTCAACACCTCATCCAGAAACTCGCTTACATGACTAGAGCGGACACCATTGAAAAGGGCAGACTCCGAGTTCTCAGAGAATTCATTAAGATTTTTAATAACTTTGTCATGAAGTTTTTTTGTGAAAATGTGGGGCACGCTGTCTTTTCCCAAAAAGTTGAAAGACACTGTTCCGTCGCCGTTGATTTTGACGTGCTCCTTTCTGAGAGTTGAAGCACCCACAGTGTCTGCCTCATCAGGGTCTTTTTCGTCGCCAACCCTGATCTTCAGCTTATCGATAAGATAACAAACTGTCGCAATTTTCCTGCGCTTCACATCCTCGGCTTCAAGATTCCGCAGAATGTGCCTTTTGATCCGAGGAAGATTTCGGCTAAACTCTTTTGCCTTGTCAAACTTTTCGATGTCCTTTTTCTGCTTAAAACTGCTTGAATCAGAAAACCACACATACTTCATTTTGCCGCTGAGCTTGTCCTGCCAACGAGCAACCCATATGTTTTCTGGCTCCCAGACGATCTCCTTCCAGTTGCCCTCTGGTTTCGGTGCGTCAGGCGAAAGATTCAGTATAATGTCCTCCTCACTGGGTCCCTCTTTCCACCTTCCCCGCAGCGGATGTTTTCCGCGCCCCATAAAGATGGAGCTGGGCTCTGCAACGTAGTTAGCCAGCTCGGTTTTTTCATCGTCAACCCAAGCGTAACCATACTTCTCTTTGTTGGCTTCCCTGACAGCTTTTCTTTGAGCCGCCAACCGTTTCTTCTCCTCTCTGGGAAGACTTTTTTTCCATTCTCGCTCCTGCTCAACAAGGGCGATTATTTCTGAGAAGTCAACGTCTCCGGGTTTAACTTTGGTGCCCAGTTTCTTTGAGAAGTCCTTGTGAAAGTTCTTGGCGAAGACCGGATCCTCAACATAGGGGGTTCCAACCTTTTTTGCCCACGCTACCGCCATCTTTTCCTGCTCAGCCGTCAGCCTAACCTCGTTCCCCTTTACCTTAACTGTAAGCCCTTTTCCTTCGTATCGGGGTGGAACTAGGATGCCGTTGTGATGAAGAGTTTCCATCTGTTTCTCCGCCTGCTTTAGATTCCTTATAGGTCTAAAATAAGAAACTTTAAGTTTTCTCTTTTAGACTTTGAGTTTAGCCGCTTGCAGAATAACATTTAATGGTTTAGCCTGAATTTAATGTGAAACATGTTGGTGAAACAGGGTACATGGATGCTTTAGGGAAGATACGGAGTGTAGCTGATTACCAGTTCGGAAGAGACGCAGGAAAAAAGCTGTTCCCAGACGAAGTGGACATAGTGTACTCGAAAAACACGGGAAAAATAAGACACATACACCTGAAAGAAGAACTGCTGGCTACCCTCCGACCCACCACCGGACTCTTTGTTTTAACCCTTGCCGGAGCCAAACGATTAACCCACAAAGTGAAACCTATACGCTATTGGGTTAAAATCATGGATGAAGCTGAACCCTTTGTGGCAAAAGGAAGAAGCGCCTTCGCCAAACATGTGATAGACGCTGACGATGAGATAAGACCAAACGAGGAAGTGGTAGTAATCAACGGAAAGAGTGAGGTTTTGGCTGTTGGGCGGGCTCTCCTCTCCGGAAAGGAGATGAAAGAGTTTCGTAGGGGAGTGGCTGTGCGTGTTCGACGTGGAGTGGCGGAAAAAAGTTAAGAAGGCACGTTAATCAGTATAGGCATGGGAAGGAACAGAAATGAGGAGAAGAGTGAGTCCAAGAAACGCGAAGAGAATGATGCAGCGCATGGGCATGAACATGGAAGAGATGCCCGACGTTCAAGAAGTCATCTTCAGAAAAAGCGACAAAGAAATCGTTGTTGAGAACCCTCAGGTGGCTATTCTTGCCATGCAGGGACAAAAAATCTTTCAGGTCACCGGACAGGTAAGTGAGCGGGATCTAGAAACAGAAGAGGCTAAGCTAACTATTCCTGAAGAGGATGTGCAGCTTGTTGCAGACCAGACAGGAAAAACTATGGAAGACGCTAAGCGAGCTCTGGAATCAAGCGGTGGAGACCTCGCTAAGGCGATACTTCTCCTTCAAACAGGCGGCTGAACTTAGTACTGGATGCCCTCTGTGGTCACCATTTCTTCAGGATATTTCAGGTCTTTCACTTCGTTGACAAAATCAGCCCTGTCTATGAGCTCTTTAGGCGCGTATCTCCCAGTTAAAACAACGTCAGTCTCCTCTGGGAGGCTGTCCAGAAACTCTATCACTTCTTTTACCTTTAGCATGTTACAATGAAGAGCCAGATTTATCTCATCCAAAACCAGCAGATTAGGTTTCTTCTCTTTAACAATCTTTTTGGCGAATTCCAGCCCCTCTTTTGTGAGCTTACGGTCTTCTTCACCTAGGTTGTCCAATCCTATCCAGCCTTCTCTGCCGAACAGGTAGATTTCGTAGTAGGGCTGAAGCTTCTCCCGTATCTTGTACTCCCCCGTGTTCTTCCACCACTTCAAAAACTGGATTATAACCACTTTGCGTTTGTGACCCACAGACCTCAGGGCTAAACCTAAAGCATTTGCGGTTTTTCCACCCCCAGTTCCAGTGTACAGATAGATGTAACCCATTCTTTTCACTCCCCACCTTAGTGTTCAGAAATAACTCTAAAAATAACAAAGGGCGAACAGCCAATTTAGGCTTACTGCATATTCACGCCATAGTTATTGTTGAAGAAAGCTTTTACAATGGTTCAGTTAGTATATCTGTAATGAACGCTTCTGGGGAAAACGGATTGAATATCAAGATAGAGGCTTTTGCTGACGAGTGGGGTCCAGAAAAAATCCTGCAGGTCTACGACCCCAAAACAGGAATGAAGGGGGTTCTGGTAATAGACAACACAACTTTGGGTCCGGGAAAGGGCGGAATCAGAATGCTGCCCACAGTAACAACCGAGGAAGTTTTCAGGTTAGCCAGAACAATGACCTGGAAGTGCGCCTTAGCAAAAATCCCTTTTGGAGGAGCCAAATCCGGCATAATCGCTGACCCCAAGCCGATGCGTGAAGAAAAGAAGATGGAGATAATCCGTGCCTTCTCCAGAGCCCTGAAACGAGTGTGCCCAAGCCTATACGTAGCCGCGCCAGACATCAACACTGGAGAGAAGGAAATGGCTGTCTTCGCCAAGGAGAATGGCTCAATGAAGTCTGCCACCGGAAAACCTGCTCACCTGTGCGTTAAGCCAGGAGTAAAATGCGGCATACCCCATGAGTATGGGTCCACAGCCTTGGGGGTGGTGCAGGCAACGTTCACGGCGGCAAATTATGTTGAAGACTTGGACATTGACAGTGCAACGGCTGCGGTGGAGGGCTTCGGGAATGTCGGTTCTTTCGTTGTTGAGTATCTAACTCAGATCGACGTGAAGGTGGTAGCAGTTTCTGATTCCAATGGATGCATCTACAACCCTAAGGGAATAGACTACGAAAAGTTGCTAAAAATCAAGACGGAAACAGGCTCGGTCATCAACTATCGCCCAGGCAAAGTGCTAGACAATAAGGAGCTTTTCGAGTTGCCGATGGACATTCTTGTTCCCGCCGCCCTCCCCGACGTTATAACCAAAGAGAATGTGGAACGCGTCAAAGCGAAGCTGGTGGTTGAGGCAGCTAACCTTCCGGTACGACCAGAAATAGAGAAGGCTTTGTCTGATAGAGGCGTTTTTGTTGTTCCCGACATTCTGGCAAACGCTGGAGGAGTGATTTCGTCTTACGCTGAGTACCGCGGCTACAACCCTAAACGGATGCTGGAGATGGTTCAACGGAAAATCAGGCGAACCACAGTGAAGGTTATAGAAACTGCTCTAAACAACAATATTGAACTCAGAGACTCGGCAATGAATATCGCAAAAGAGCGGATACTCAAAGCAAGTAAGCATTGATACCTTTTTTAAGGCATTTATTGGTTCTTCACCAGTTACCTTAACAGTAACAGTTTACGTTTCTGTTGTCAAGATGGTTCCTTATGCGTTGAAATTTGTCCACCATGATAGAACACTCTTCCTTCTCCATATTCGTAAGTAAATGCATAAGCCTCGCCGGAGTCCCACTTAGCAATAACTTGGGCGTTACTGTTCAATTCCACTATGGACTTCCCCCCAGAGTTATCCCGAGTATAAACTACATCTTTGACTTGCAGTGAAGTGCCAACTGGGTTGTTAACAACGGCTCTGGCAACTCCACCTGTATTAACGAACTCTCTACCTCCAAACCAGTCTTGTATAGACATTAAATTTGTTCCACCAAACCTGTATGGCCACCAATCCCTGCAGTAAACTGAAAAATAACAGGGAACACCTGCCAGAATTACCACTCCCCCACCATTTGAAATATAGTCTTTGACAAGTGGTGCATGTTTAGGTTCAACGGCATAGCTTGCTTCGATAACCACAAGGTCGTAATCACTCAGGGTCTTTGACATGTCACCATAAAAAGTTACTTCAAATCCCCGCTCTTCAAGTGTTTGAGATACTGAATTTCGCCACTCATCCATAGTTGATTGTGAAAACCAAGTCCAGGTGGGACCATCTGTTGAATAGTGATTAATCCAATTGTCTTTCCAGTTAATATACAAAGCAGTTTTTCCTTCACGTGCAGCCCATCTTGCTCCCCCTCCGAGAAGCTCATATCCAGGATGTGATGTAGCGTTTGTTGTTTGGGAGGTTGAATCGTCTGGAGATTGTGGTGAAGTTAGGCTGTGCTTGATTGTTAGTAGAAGGGATGCTGGAGCTGCATTTGGTGAAACGGTTAACCATGCTGAAAGCTTTTGGTTTCCAGGAACAACAGTATAGATTTCGTTGCTAAACTCGATATGTTTGCTTTGATATGCTCTATCATTCAAACTAAATTCTAAGACACAAGAGTAGTTCATGGGGCCAATGTTTTGTACTGTGACATCGAATTCTAGGGTTTCGCCGGGGAAAAGACTGAAACCTGAGGGGAAATCTATTATCTCGATTGGGTCCTTAACTTCAATTGGTATACTATTAGTCAGTAAAGTCTGATTCGCTAAACTTCTAACGCTAAATAGAGAAGCAGACGAAATAATTGCTAGGATGGTAAGTATCTTCCACAACCATTTCTTGAAGGCGCTGGTTCTAAATAGGTTATAAGATTTTTTCACCTTAATACACCCCCCACAAATTTAATTTATTGTTAATGTTAAATTAAAGGATTTTTGTCAAGATTTCTTGACCAACCACAGACTAGTTTAGTCAAGTTTTCTTGACAAAGGTGTTTCTCATAAGCCTTTTCGAAAAAGGGTTATATTGGCAGTTTCAGAGTTTGTTACTGGCTTAACATTTAGAGGGTGTGTTGTTTGGTGTCTTCATTTGGTAAGATTTGTTTGGAGCCTGTGGGTTTCGTCAAAACTGAGGCGGTTGGCAAGGAAGTTAGAGACAAAAAGGTGATTTCGCAGATAGTTTTTCGTGAGGAATTGACTGAGGCTTTGGAGGGTGTGGAAGAGTTTTCGCATCTGTTTGTTCTTTTTTGGCTGCACAGAATGTCGGATGAAGATAAGAGAATAATGAAGGTTCACCCACGGGGAAGAAGTGACATGCCGCTGCTGGGAATCTTTGCCACCCGTACACCTCACCGCCCAAACCCAATCGGGCTCACAAGAGTCAAAATCCTAAAGATAGAAGGTAACGTAATCACTGTTCAGGGCTTAGACGCCTACGACGGCACACCAGTACTGGACATAAAGCCCTTCGACAGCTGGGACACAACCGAAGACTTCAAGGTTCCCAAATGGTGGATGAAACTGGCAAAAGAAAGAAAAAACAAAAAAGAATGAAAAAAGGGGTTTACTTTGCTGCCTTTATTTTTTTAGCAAACTCTCGTCCATACTCGTAGCATTTCTGCAATTCATCTTTGTCTGGAACCCACTTAACCGTAATTGCAGGCGCCGCCAACTCCATGCCCGCAGCCTTCAGAGACTTTTCTATGGTTGCTGTTGCCCCTCCTCCCCAGCCGTAGGAGCCAAAGGCGGCGGCAAGCTTGTTTCTTGGTCTTAATCCCTCCATTTCTCGTAGAAACGGAGCTAAAGTGGGCAAAATGCCGGTGTTGATTGTCGCAGAGCCTAAAAGTAGCCCTTTTGTTTCAAGCAGTTCTCCGATGATGTCGCCTTCGTCACTGAACGGAAGCCTATACAACACTACCTCAACGCCTTCGCTGCTGATGCCCTCAAGCATAGCCTTAGCCATCTTCTCGGTGCTCTTCCACATCGTATCATAAACAATCAAAACCTTCTTCTTCGCATCTCCACTAGCCCACTTCAAATAAGCTTTGACAATCTTCATGGGGTCCTTGCGCCAGATTATCCCGTGGCTGGGCGCAATCATGTCAATCTTCAAGCCAAGCTTCTGAACCTCTTCAATCTTCCTTGTCACCAAAGTACTGAAGGGCCACAGAATATTGGCATAATACTTCGCCGCTTCCCACATCAGTATGCTCTGATCCACCTCATCAGCGAACCGTTTCGATGTTGCCAAATGCTGACCAAAAGCGTCGTTAGGCAATAGAAGCGCGTCCTTCTCTATGTATGTGAACATGCTGTCTGGCCAATGAAGCATAGGCGCTTCAAGGAAACTGAGGGTTCTCTCACCTAAGTTCAGGGTGTCGCCTGTTTTTACGGTTTGAAACTTCCAGTTGCCGAAGTAGTGTTTCTCCAGCCCTTTCTGGCAGTTAGCGGTGCCCACAACAGTTGCGTTGGTTGCATGTTTCAGGACTTCTGCAATTGAACCTGAGTGATCGGATTCAACATGATTCGCTATGACATAGTCTATCTTTGAGGGGTCAATTATCTCCCTGATTCTCTCCATCATCTCTTCCGCAAAGTTATGCTGCACAGTGTCAACTAGAGCGACTTTCTTGTCTATGATCAGGTAGGCGTTGTATGTGGTTCCGCGGTGGGTCGAATACGTGAAGCCGTGAAAGTGTCTAGCGTTCCAGTCAACTGCCCCAACCCAGAAAATATTCTCCAAAACTTTAACCGGAGGCAAAACAATTCTCACCTACAAAAATAGTGGAACAGCAAACCCTATTAACCTTACCAATTTTCTGGTTGCCACCTCAAAAGTTACTCCAATGCCGCTAACTGAACAAGTGTTTCGATGAAATATCTTTTATACTCACATGCCAAATAGCTTTGGAGTAAGACAGCTTTGCTGTTGTAAGGCTACAATTGGTGAATAAAAATGGTTTACTGCACAAAATGCGGCACCAAAAACGAAGATGACGCGGTGGTCTGTGTTAAATGTAATGCACCTTTGGGCAGCCACCAGACTGTTAGACGTGAACGGCGACGAAAAGAGAGTGAATGCTTCGGGTTACCCAACGGCGGATCAATCGCGGGCTTAGTTATCGGGCTTATAATTATTCTGTGGGGCGTCACTGCTGTTCTCGGTGTAGACTTTGGAGATTACCTGTGGGCGTTCATAATAATCATCTTCGGAACATTGATGGTTGTTGGAGCAATATACTCCATCACTCGCAGGCGTTAACCTCCCTCCTTTTTCTACAGTTTTCAATCTCGCAACCAGAACAGATACTCTCATGATCCCACTGCGACAAAGATATTCTGGTGAAGAGCCAAAAAACAATCAAACTAACCACGAACAAATCCAAAAATAAACTTTTAATCAACGCATCGACGCCAATTACGATCAAAAGACTTCCTAACACAAAAATGGTGTTTACGGATAAGCGGACAAGATTCTTAAATTTGAACTGGAACAACCCCAAACTTACCCCCACAATACCCAACAAAACCAATGATGAACTATGCTCAGCAACGCTCCAATCGCCAAAGAAGTAGACTGCTGCCACAGCCAAAGCTAACAGCCCACCGAGTAGCAAACCTGTACATGCTGCACAGAATATCTTGTTTTTTATCCGAAAAATGTGGGCGTCATACTTTCCGCAGGTGGGATGATGGCCCTGCAGAGCATCCGATGTTCCGTGAGCCGCGAGGCTGGCTGAATCTGAGTCAACGGTTCTGTTTTTCTTTCCGATGTCTAAGATTCCTAGACATGGGTTGGGCGAGAAGACTGCCAGAATTCCTAGGACACAAATTGAGCTGAAGATGAAGCCGATCACTGTTTTTCGCCAAGAGAGGTCTCCGGTGACTGTGGGAGGAAAAAGTGCCAGCGTTGCGATGAGAAATAAACCTAGGAAGGATACCAGAAGCTGATACGTTATGTCCATTTTGTGACGCTGCTGTGACATAACTCCTCACTTAGAACATGTTTTTGAACTGTTTTACTATGCCTTGTGAAGCCATGTACCAGTAAAGGTTTCTCTTCAGTGCCTTCCTTGCGAATAGCCCAGTGAATCTTCTGCGCCACGAGCCAAAGAAACTTCTGTAACAATAATAAAGTTCCTCCTGCACTTGCTCTCTGGACAGGGTTTCGGTGGGCATGACCGCGTGAACCATGTCATAGTTCGCCCAGTTCCAGTCTTCTATCCACCCTTTTCGTTTAGCCTCTTCATATATGGCAGTTCCCGGAAACGGTGTAAGTATCGCAAAGATTGCCAAGTCAGGGTCCAACTCATTCATAAAGTCCCTCAAATTCGCGATGGATTCAGCTGTGTCCTTCCGCTGACCGATAATGAACATGCCCTGAGAAAAGATGTCGTTCTCCTTCAGAAGCTTCATCGCCTTTCGAGCATCGTCTGGGCTCGTCTCCTTCCTGAAAGAGTCTAACGTAGAGGAACTGTAGCTCTCCACCCCCAAAAGAGCCCAGCGCAGCCCAGCCTTCCGCATCTTAGGCAGAACATCCGCGTGTTTCACCACATCGTCACATCTGACCTGCATAAACCACATAATATCATCCGCGAAGCCTCGGCTTATGAGTTCGTCAGCCAACTCGCTTGCGCGTTTGCCCAGACCATAATTGTCGTCGGTGAGCCACAAGAACCTGCTCCCAAAGTTCTGATAGCAAAACTCGAACTCATCCGCAATCCGCTTCGCAGACTTTATTCGCCATTTGCTTCCCCAGTGTCGCCATTGGGTACAGAATGTGCAGCGGTGAGGGCAACCTCTGGAGCCTTCGATTAAAGCGTATCTAGTTTTGCTGCCTGCCATGGCAGTGAAATGGTATTTATGGACCAGATTCTCCACAAACTTGTACCCAGGAAAAGGCAGACTGTCAAGATTTTCAATCAGAGGCTGCGGGGAATTGTGTATTATCTGCCCATTGTTTCTGAAGGAGATGCCTTTCACAGAAGAAAACGACCGCCCATCCGCAACTGTTTGCACCAGCTCAACAAGGGTTTCTTCGCCTTCTCCCCGCGCAATAACATCAATTTCGGGATATGTTTTTAGGCTCTCTTCAGCGAGAACCGTGAAATGTTGCCCCCCAGCAACCGTTACGACATCAGGATTAACTTTTTTGGCGATCTCCAAAGTTCTGACAGCAACGTAAGTATTGCAGGTGGCAAGAGCACTCGAAGCCACAATATCCGGGTTGAAGGATTCTATCCGCTTTTCTAGTCCCTTCCAATCCAACCCCTCGGCGTTGCAATCCAAAACTTGAATCTCTGCATTATCGTTTTTGTTTTCGAGGTAAGCTGCGAGTTGAAGAACGCCATAGGGAGGAGGCAGATACTCTCCCATTACGAACCAGTAATCCTTCGGAGGCTCCACAAACAGAATCTTCACTTAACATGTCACCTAGGCAACATAGTTTTGTTGGCTGTGCTCATTAGATTTTTGTTCCTACCTACATATCACATGATCGATTGCACAGCGCCAGCAAGAAGAGTGAACGGGTCTTTTGAAAGAAATTTGTCTGATAACAAACTATAATTAAGAATAGCGAATAACCGGATGTGTCCTGTTTTGTTCGCCGTCTTTGTGGCTCTTAGCCAGAAGGTTAATGTCGGCTGCTTAACAGGTCAAGTTGTGCGCTCATTGAGTTGTGTGAAAGTTTTCTTCCGCAAGAGGGGCATCTGCATTCGGTTTTTGCTCGAACATAGTATGGTTGAATGGCTTCTCGTCCCGTGAATAGGGTTTTGCCGCATCTGTGGCATGTTATGGATACTGCCATCTTAAGCCACCAGCACAAAATTTGTTTCTAGAAGATTTTGGATTTCCTCGTATCTTTCTTGTTCAGCAAGCATTTGGATGTAAGTTAGTCGCTTTTTTACTTGGTCTTTGTAAACTGTTTTGTTCATGATTTTTCCTCCTAATGCTACTGCGTTTTGTTGAATTGTATAATAAGGCTGGCGCTGAAACGACTTGTAGAATCGGGGAGAGAGAAGAGTGAAACTAAAAGAAAGTTCACATACTTTTTCTGTTTGTTCAAAAACTTTATGAAGGAAATTAGGCTGCTAAGGGGTTAAATGGTTATTTTGGAGGTGAGTTGATGGTAGAAGACCTTATCTTAGCGACGATGCCTGTGATTCCAAAATATGAGGTTGAGGAAGTTCTGGGAGTAATATATGGCACGAGCACAAGGACAAGAGGAGCAGGAGGACGAATAATTTCGGGAATCCAAGCGCTGACAGGAGGAAAAGGCACAGCATACGCAGAAGAAATCGAGAAAGCACGAAAAGAAGCTCTAGACGAACTGAAAGATGAAGCAAGAAAACTGGGAGCTAACGCAGTTCTCGCCATAGACTTTGAAACATCAGAAATTCTGGAAGGATTCATCCTCGTAACCGCATACGGAACAGCTGTTAAACTGAAAAAATAAACGCTTTGAAGCTCCACGTTTGCTGCAAAAAAGATGGCTTTATTACTTCCGAAAACGCAGATAAAATTGACAAACTGGTGATTTATGTTGAAGATTGCAGTTTCTGGAAAAGGTGGAGTGGGAAAAACACTCGTCTCTGGAACCCTTGCAGGTTACTTCGCAAAAAAGGGCTTTAAAGTGATGGCTATCGACGCTGACCCCTCACCTAACCTAGCTTTAACGTTGGGTATACCCGTGGAGAAAGCAAATCAGATAGTCCCAATCTCCGAGAACAAGGAACTGCTAAAATCAAAGACAAGCACCAACTATCCGGGAGTATACAAACTCCACTTCACGGTGGATGATATAGTTGAAAATAATGGAATGAAATCACCCTACGGCGTAAACTTGCTTGTCATGGGAACCGTCAAATCTGCCGGCGGAGGATGCGCCTGCGGAGCCAACGCGGTGATAAGGGAGCTTCTTCGCCACCTCATTGTTGAACGTGACGAGGTTGTGGTTGTGGACATGGAAGCAGGCGTGGAGCATTTGGGAAGGGGAACAGCCAGCCAAGTGGACACCATGCTTATAGTTGCTGAAGCCAGCCGCAAATCCTTAGAGATTGCCAAGAAAATCTATGGTTTAGCCAAAGACTTGAAGATAAAAGATGTTTTCATTGTCGGAAACAGGGTTAGAGATTCCGAAGAAAAAGAGTTGATTACTGATTTTACAGAAAAGAATGCGCTTCCGTTAATGGCTTTGATTCCCTACGATGACACAGTTATAAAAGCGGACAGGGTAGGCGAGACACCTCTCAAGTATTCAGATACCTCAAAGGGAATAGCAGCAATTCAGGGAATCGGCGAAAAACTTCTCCAAAACAATAAATAGGTTCTGGAAGGTTTGAGCCAAGAGGAAATCAAATCAATTCTAGAAAAATACAGAACTGTAGCAGTTGTGGGATTGTCTAGGTACCCAAATAAAGACAGTTACCGGGTGGCAAATTACCTGCAATCTGTGGGTTACCACATTATTCCCGTTAACCCTTTTGCTGATGAAGTTTTGGGCAAAAAAAGCTACAAAAGCCTCCTCGATGTGCCTGAAGCAATAGAAGTTGTGGACATTTTCAGACCCGCCGAGGAAGTGCCAGCCATCGTAGAGGAAGCCATCCAACTAAAGAATAAAACTGGTTCTCCAAAGGTGGTTTGGATGCAATTAGGCATCGTCAATGAAGAGGCGGCTAGGCGGGCGAGGGAAGCGGGCTTCACGGTTGTGATGGACAGGTGTATGATGAGGGAGCATAAGCATCTTCAGCAGGAAAAAGGTTCTAGATAACAACGGAAAACATCTTAAATAATGGTCACAGCGTTATACATTAGAATCAAAAGGGAAGGAAACAGCCAATGAACCTGCCTGAACAAAGAATAGTCGGGGCGCTCATATTGCTCGCCGGAGTATCGTTCCTAGCAGTCGGACTCTACACAGGCCAACTAACAACCGTAATCGAAATTATCGGCGAAGTACTAAACGCAGCAATCGCAGGATAACCCATTACATACGGTCTCATTTTTTGTGTGATTTCCAGAGGCTAACCAGCTGGGACGCCTCCTTGAGAGGATTCTGCATCATCATTGACACTCCTGCAGTGCATTCAAGCCAGCATCCCTTACACGCAGAGACTTTGCACCATCCCTCGCTGTCCCGTTTCCCTTTCAATATGGCATCAACAGAGCCGCTTAACGTATCTCCCAGCACAATGTCTGACCGAGCTGGACAGGCCAAAAGTTTACCCGACGGGTCGATAGCGACATACAGTTCTCCAGCGTGACAGATTTTCGGCGCCTTACCCTTGAAAAATGCCTCAAATCCCTTCACAAAATCTGTTGGCACCGCCAAGAAACCGGGGTCCGAGCGCTTGAGCCTCAGCAGATAGTCTATAAGCCTAGAAACTTGTTTGTCGGATGGTGTGTTTTCTGGTGCTGGTGGATATGGGTGCATGGGTTGAACCTGAGCGAAGTCAACTTGGCTGTGTAGTTCCTCAATGAATTGGGGTAAAATGTCAATGTTACTTGGGGTAGCGACGCTGTTTACTCCCACCTTTACTCCGTGAGCCTTCAGCAAGCGCACGGCTTCAACTGCCTTATCATAAGTTCCTGGTACCCCCCTTATTTTGTCGTGAACTTCTTTGGGACCGTCAAGGGACACAACAACCACATCAAAGACAGCCGCCACCTCACCGACTCTGCGTTCATTCAGCAGTGTTCCGTTGGTGTTCATACTCACCAAGCATCCATGTGAGGCTGCTCGTTTGGCAAGGACAGCCAAGTCTTTCCGCAGGAGAGGTTCGCCTCCGCTGAGGTCAAAAAAGGAGACGCCTAAACTGCAAACCGCGTCTATGGCTGCTAAAGCCTTCTTTGTTGGCAGTTCCGGTGTGTCCGTTTTCCACCAATCGCAGAATACACATTTCATGTTGCATCTGCCGGTTACGTTGTAGGATGCAAACAGGGGGGCGGGTTTTTTTGCCTTAAACTTGAGGAATCCGGTGATTACCTTGGTGGTTAACTGGTTAGGCTTCACGGTTTTCCTCCCCACTTTTTAGTTCAAAGAAATATACTCTACTTGGGCAATCTAGCTCTTCTGCTTCATTTTCTCATACATTTTTTCTAGGGTCCAGCGGAGGGACGATTTCAGTTCCCGTGACCTGTCGCGCCTGAGGTTTCTGATGGTTATCTCCCTGAGTGTGTTTCCGTCTTGTTTGATGTTGTAGGATAATATTTTTTCTGGGTCTATCTTGCCTTTGTTGGCGTCTTCTTTGTCTTTCTCCTGCATCTTCGCCAAAACACGTTCCACAAAAAAGGATTTAAAGGGCGGAATGTTGGCGTCGAAGTTTTTGTCTTCTGCCAACGTAATCTGTACCGAATCTTTTTCACTGTAAAATTGGGCTAAGAGGTCTCCAGTCACCGTCTTTAGGGGAACCCCCTTCTTCTGCGGTGTAACTGGGGGCGGTGGGGTCGCCTGTTTCGGAGCTGGCTGAACTGACTTTGACATTTCTGCTCTCTTGAAGCCCTGCTTAAGCAGAGTTTTATCTATCACATTGAGCAGCGTTTTTAGTCCATCCAGTTCTGTTTCTATAGTTTCTACGCGCTTTTCTAGTATAGCACGGAGCTTAGCTATCTTCTTGATTTCCTCTTTTTCTTCCTCGCTCATAGTTCATCCCCTTCAAGCAAACTAGTTATACGTTTCCATCCAAGCTTACATAAACAGATTATTGCCTATAAGAAGTATGAAAGAAGACCTTTTAAGCTTGGTTTATCCC
>CBFCZR010000022.1:0-16899 GCA_965602795.1 Candidatus Bathyarchaeota archaeon
ACCAGTTACAACCCTGAGGCTTTTAGATTTATCTCTGAGAAGCAACAACTGAACCATTTTGAGGGCTGAGTCTAACAATCTTGTTGTTTGAAGCAAAACTGGAGGTTAATCCCGTTTTTTCTTTTGAAAAGTTAGATTGTGGATGAGAAAATAAGATTTTAAAAAATGGGGAACTTACTTCAGGTTTTTGTATATTTTGTTGTGGTTGACGCCCTTTTCCATGAATATGCTGAGGCGATGGTTGTTGACGTTCATTGCTAGCAGTTTTGTTTCCTCGCTCTCTATGACCATCTTTTTCGGTTCGTCCATTTGGAGTGCTTCTGTCATGTTGGTGCTTGCATCGAAGGCTGTGGATGAAAGAACGGCGTAGTCGATTATCTTTTTGGGGTCTTTGAGGTCTATTGATGCTGTTTTTGTGCCTCTTAATATGTATCCGATGATTCCTTCTTGGTCTTTGATTTCTTGTAGTTTTTCTTGCAGTTCTTCAAGTTTGTTTTCGTTTTCGTCTGTTTCTGCGTTTTTTTCTGTCATGTGGATTCCTCTAGGGTGCTGGTTTGACCTTTACCCTGTCTCCTTTGTTGATTTCTAGGGTTTTGCAGAGTTTTTCTGGTATTCTGATCATGTTTCTTCCTTTCATTTTTTGGTCGTTAATCTCTTTTACTTTGCATAGGGTGGTGTTGCCGTCAAATGTTTCGATTTTGATTTGGGCGTCGGGGTCGTTTTTGTTTTTGGTCAAATTCAGTAGTATTTCGGGGTCGATTTGCACTGAATCTCTTTCGAAGAATCCGGTTAAGGTGTCAACGACCAGTTCTTTTGGAGGTTTAATTTGGGGTTGGGTGGGGGTAAGGGTTTCCATGGTTTTTAGGATGGTGGGAATTATGACATGGGTTATAGAATAAATGTGATTTTTATCCGCTTTTTTGCCTGTTGCTAGAAGTAGGTGCATGTCTTTGATGCTGGATAGTGTAAGTTTGCCTTTTTTTGTGGTGATGGTGAAGCTTTCGAGGTTGCCGATTGCTGCTGCTTTTTCTTTCAGGTTTTCGAAGGATTCCTGTATTTTGCTGATGGTTTTTTGGTCTGTTTCTTGGTCTCCAGTGAGTACTTTCGCGTTTTTGGTAAAAATGAAGGAGTTTTTGATGTCAGGGTACGCTTTATTGATTTCTGCTATAGCATTATTTAGGGCTATAGCGTAGGAGTCCCTGTTCATTTTTTCACTTCCTGCCAGATCTAAGAGATCTTGAGCAGAATTCTTTCGGGAACTCCGTCGCTTTCCAGCACCATGTATTTGAGTCCTTCGGTGTCTCCTATTTGGTCAACCCAGTTTAGTGCTTCGCGTGCCTTCTGGAGCACTAGAAGCCTGTCCTGTTGGCTGCGCACCACCTGTTCGATGGCGGTTAGTTCGTGGAATGGGTTTGCGTCTAGGATTACGCTTAGGTCGCCTACGGTTATTTCTCCTAGACTGTTTTGGGCTGATTTTTTGCCTGCTAGTTTGAAGACTACTTCGCGTATCTTCTTTGACCGTTCAGCTAGGTTCCTTATGGAGTCTAGCCTGCGTAGGTATTCGCCGAGGATACTCTTTGTTCTGGATATGTCTTCGTCCATAGCTTTTGCTATGTCGACCGCGGATTCATACTCTTTTAATTCTACTACCATATTTACACCTCCAAAGATGGTGAAAGAAGTAGGGTATACCTACCTTCCAATCTATCATATTGAAAGTTTCTTCCTCAAAGCCTAAGCTGTAGCCGTGTAAGAGCCAACCAGTGTTCCATCGGTTTCAAGCAAGCTAACGCTGTATTTGGCTCCAGCAGTCCAAGGAACTTCGACCGAAATCAAGTCGTTAGCTCCTGCTTCAATGCCGATTGGAATATCCGCAGCAGTAAATGCAACACCAGTTGTTCCGTTGTAAATGTTGCCGACCTGTACTGCTAAATCGTTGACTTTTATTGTGTCAATGTTGACTTTAGTTGTTCCTGTGTTAGTAATTGTAAAGTTGATGTAATCGGTGCTACTAAGAGTGTGGAACGTTACTGAGGTGATTTTTGCTTCTTTTGTGTTCATGAATCCGATGGTTAGTGAGCCCATCCATGCTGCGACTGCGATGGAGACTGCGACTGTTACGGCGATGAGTATGATGGCTGCGACTACTGGGCTTAGAGCTTTCTTACTCTTTAGGAGTTTTTTCATTTTGTTTCTTTCCCTCCTTTGAGTTCACAATATACAAATGAATTAGACAGTCAAGAGATTTAAGTCTTACGACACAAGACACTGTGAGTTGTAAAACAAAACTACACAAACAAAAACAAAGAAACCGCCAAAAAGCCTACTTTATCTCATCAAAGAAGCCCAAAATAAGATCCGCTACCTTCTCCCCAAACTCGGTAATAACATAATACTTCTTCAAAGGATCAATCGCCACGCTCTCAGCCAACCCCAGCTCCTCCATCTCCATCATCCTCGACCTGAACGTACCATCGCTCAAAGTAAGATTCAAATCCTGCATAAACGCCTTAGCATTCTTCCACCGCCCTCTCTCCAGCTTCAAAAGAAAAATACAGTCAATAGCATGGTCCTTCTCCAGCACAGCTTTAATAGCGGAAAGCTTCTCATCGGTAAGAATATTCCTTATTTTCCCTTCCACCAAACCAATTACCAACCACGTTTTCTAACACTATACTGTTCTACATATTTAACATTTAACTCTATATTACGATTTTTGATATAAATCTAGTCACACATGCTATAACTCTTGTGACACCAGCAAACAAAACGCACAACATCCACACAAAAAACAGTAAAACTGTTGGTGGGCTCACGCATTCTTGAAAGCGACCAGCCCGTCAGCCGTCCACTTTTCTCAAGATCCCAATCACCACATCAGTGGGGTCAAAATCGTCATCGCCCACCAAACAACATTAAATGCCCCTCCAACATAAAAATATAGCCTAACAGAAACAACGTGCTGAACAAAATTGACCAAACAAATCAAGGTTACCCCACTAGCAGAAGAAAGCCTCGGCGTACGCTCCATGTGCACACACATACAAACCAAGGACACAAACATTCTCCTAGACGCCGGCGCATCCCTAGCCCCAAAACGATGGGGATACCCTCCTCACCCCAGAGAATACCACGCTCTAGAGGAATGCCGCAAAAAAATAGCCAAAACAGCAACAAAAGCAGAAATCACCACCATAAGCCACTACCACTTTGACCACCACACCCCATCCTACACAGACTGGTTCACCAACTGGTCCACGCCAGAAACCGCAAAAAAAATCTACCACGGAAAACTGGTCCTCGCCAAAAGCTACCGCAGCATGGTCAACGCCAGCCAAAGACGCCGAGGATGGCTATTCAGCAAAGGCGCAGGCAGCCACGCAAAAAGGATAGAATCCGCTGACGGCAAAACCTTCCAGTTCGGAGAAACAAAACTAAAGTTTTCCGACCCAGTCTTCCATGGACCCGAAAACACGCAGCTAGGATGGCTACTGATGGTAACCATAGAATGTGGAGACGAAAAGGTCATGTTCGCGTCTGATGTTCAAGGCCCAATACACACGCCCACATTAAACCAAATCTTGGCTGAAAAACCCCAACTGGTCATGATAGGTGGACCCCCAACCTACCTCGAAGGCTTCAGGGTAAAAGAGGAACACATAGAAACGGGAATGCAAAACCTAAAGACCCTGGTTGAAAACGTGCCCACAACCATTCTGGAGCACCACCTTCTCAGAGACGAAAACTGGAGAAGCCGATCCCAACCAATATTCGCCGCCGCCAAACAAGCAGGACACAAAGTCCTCACAGCAGCCGAATATTCAGGAAAAACAAATAACCTTCTGGAATCCCGCCGCAGACAACTCTTCGAAACGGAACCGCCAAGTTCCGATTTCATGAAGTGGCTGAAGCTGCCCTTACAGAAAAGAAAACTCCAAAAACCGCCAATTTAGACTTTAATCTACTTTTTGCTTAACAAGCATTCTGCGGAATTTCCTAGCATAATTATAATCGGACTTGAGAAGTTTCAGTTCATCCGCCTGTTTTTCAAGTTTCTCAAGTTTCCGTTGAATCTCTCGAACTTTTCGGTTCATAGTTAACGCCGAAGCACCCTAAGGCGGCTTATATAAAAATCACTTATGAAATGAAAATATGTACTCAGGATTCATAATCAATATTAATAAATCGCATCAATACGAGTGAGTCGGAGACATAAATTATGGAATGCCCCCACTGCAAAGAGGAAATAACCTCCAGACAATCAAGTCTGAAAAGCAATTTTCTTCATTGCAAAAATTGTGGAACCATAATTTATCTACAAACTTGAGAGGTGAAAAAGGAAAATGGAAAATGTGATACCCCCAATGATTGTCACGCTTCTTATAGGTGGAGTCGCAGGCTACCTAGCAGGAAAAATGGTCCACAGAGTCTCAGGTATGGCACTGACCATCGGAGTCGTAGCTGTTGCCATAATAGCCCTAGCATACACAGGCACCTTCGACGTAAACTTTGACGCCATAACCACAAACATATCCAACGTCTTAGGCACCCTCGCTCCCTTGGGACTGACCGCGCTTATATCCAGTGTCCCTTTCGTAGGTAGCTTTATTGCTGGTTTATTCATAGGCTACAGAAGGTACTAACCCACCTTCCTACCCTTTCACATACTTAACCAGCATGGGCATAAGCCCAGTTCCCTTAGACAAAACCCCTAATTCTCCCATTCTACACTCTTTCTCAGAAAACCTCTGAACCCTATCTCCTTCCAACTTGCCTCCAGCAATAAGAATAGGCACGGGATCATCACTGTGAGCCTTTAGCTCACAGGGTGTTGCATGATCTGCGGTTATACAGACCACATTGTCTTCCAGATTTATTCGCTGCAACATTTCTCCCACAAAATATTTGTCAACAGTAGCGATAAGCCGAGATTTCAACTCAAAATCGCCATCATGTCCTGGCACATCCGGACCCTTAATGTGAATGTAAAAACAGTCATAGTTTGGCAGAACCTCAAACAGTTTTTTCACCCTAAGTTCGCAGTCTTTTTCGAGACTATCAGATGGAAGTGGAAGGTCAACCAAACTCATCCCCGCCAACCTAGATATTCCCCGTTCAACATTCATGTCAGCTAAACAAACAAAATTTAGACCATAAAGCTCGCTGAGAGAAGGAAACTTCGGCACCATGCTACCCGCATCTCTGCTGAGTACAACGTTGGCCTTCAGCTTTCCCTCCTTGACGCGTCTCCTGTTCACTTCATGCTGATCCAGAACAGGCGTAGCCTTCCGCGTAAATTCATTGACCAACTCAGCAGAAATCCTGGCTTCTTCACTTTCATCTAGAGGCTCACAGCTCTTCAGAACCATCTCAGCCTCTAAATCTGCTGCCCCCACACCGTTAATCCGCTTATAGGCTGGGTCAGTGTTGCTTATGTTGCCTGAAAGCCGCTTTTCCTTACTTCTTACAACCAAAGCTGCCCGATAAGTTGCAGTGCTTTTTATCTGAAAATCTACCGTATACGACTCCAACCGTACCTGCCCGTTAACTGCTTGAGCCAATTTGTCAGCTTCTTTCTGCGTCAAATCTCTTCCCGCCCTCCTGTCAACTATAGAGCTGCCGTCAGCAGCAACCGTCCCAAAATTGCATCTAAGAGCCAAATCACCGTCCCTCATCCCTAATCCTGCACCAACAGATTCTAGGGCGCCCCTGCTCACATGGTGCTTGAAGGGGTCATAACCCAAAATGGAGACAACCGCCACATCACTTTCCGGCGCTATGCCCTCGCCCACCGTGTACATGAGTCCTGTTTTTCCGGTTTTGCCAAGCGAATCCATGTAGGGGGTCTCAGCAGCCTCAAGAGTAGTTTTATTACCCAATTCTTCTATGGGAACATCCCCCATCCCGTCAATAATTATATATATCAACTTCAGCTTTGAACCTCTCCAAATCCAAAAAGTAACTAGCAACCATTTCAAAAAAAGCTTTTCACAACATCAACCCGAATTAATAAGCCCTATACATCTAACCCAAAAACCATCAACACAGCAATCATATTAGGAGCCTAATAGTAGATGATTGTTGAAAAACAGCTTTTTTCTGCTAACCCCCTTACTTAGGAACCTTGAAATGAGAATTTCTTCCCGCACTGATGTATTCTCCACCAAGGTCGCGTACAATAGATGCGATTCTAGCGAAATTGTCGGAACCTAAGAACCTCCGCGGCTTCACAATAATGAAAGTTCCGCTCTCCTCAAAAATTAGCATGCCCGCAAGTTCTGAAGAAAACGCCTGCTTAACGTCGTTGATGTCGCGCTTTTTTCCTGAGGATGCAGCGGAAACCTTAGGAGCAGCGGCTGACCCAGTTGCGGATTTGAGGGACTTGGAAACTTCGGAGAGGTCCCCCGCGATTACATTCAAGAGATTAAGAAGTTCATCAACTTTTCGGGCTAAATCTTGAATATTTACCTTTTCTTCACCCATGAACCATTACCTCCACACAAGAATACATTACCATATGTTCCTCTTTTGTTTTATCCCACCAATCAACATTTAGAAAATTAATAAAATGATTTTGTTTTGGCAGACTGTCGAAAATCTTATTTCACTATTACTACGGGGCAGGAGGCCGTATCTGCAACTCTAGCGCTGACACTCCCCAGAGCGGAGACTTTACCACCTAAACCTCTGCTTCCCATGACAATAAGCTCAAAGTTTTCCCGCTCCGCCACCTCAACAATTTTTTCAGCAGGCTCGCCCTTTTCAAACCTCGTTAAAATTTTAAGCTCAGGTTTTCTGTTTTGAGCTTCTCTCTGCGCCTTAGACAGCACTCCCCTGAAAGTAACATCTAATGCTTTAGCACAATCTGCAATAGCTTCTGATTTAAGCACATAAATTGAGTGTGAAGGCAAAAAGACAGGTGGAACAACCGTGAGTAGCTCAAGCCCCGATGAAGTCGTCTCTGCCAATTCGAGCGCAAAATTTAATGCATTATTGGCTGCCTTGGAACCATCTAGCGCAACTAAAATCTTGTAAAACAAACATCTCCCACCAAGATATGGAATGCCGAATGCTGAATAAGAATTTTTCGTGGTCTCGAAATTTTACACTAATGTCTTCCGGCAGCTCTCATTCACTGCCGCCATATTTCTAACTCTCCTGCTTGGTGTAAATATTATAGGTTAAGTATCACTGCAACTTCTTTGAAGTAGGCTCGTAATCTGCGTCTGTTAGCTTCTGAGTGTTCCTGGTTCAAGAATTCGTTGCAGATACAACCTAAACTGTTTTCCCTTTTTATGGCACCCAGCTTTTCGTAGCATTTGTCAAAATTTTCGCAACACAAACAAAACTCTCTGTACATTTCGAATCCTATGGCGTTCCTGATTATTGACGCAGCCCACTTTGGGTGTTGCAGAACAAAGTCGTTAATTTCTGCGATGGAAACTTTCGGTTTGCAGTGGAGCTTTTTCAAATCCTCCATCCAACTCAAAAACTATTCCCCTGTGATTTAACCAAATCTTGAAAGAAAAAGTTTGTTGTATTTTCACGGTTTCTGTCTGCTCTTTTGTTTGCAAAACCTTTGCGAAACAAAAAGGGGACGTCGATTAGCAGATGGGTGGAAAGTGGTTAACAGCCTTAGTTTAGCTAATAAACGATTTAGTTTAATTGATAAAGTTAGTGGTTTCATGAGTAATTACTTCTAGAATAAGGGTACATATTCACTTTTATTTATCCATTTGTTTTCAAGGTTACGAATAGAGGCGAAACCAAAGGTGAATCTTTTGGAGGTGTCTCACCACCTAGGGCTAATCGAAGCCCAGAAAGAGCTTACACTGGAGATTAGAAGCCGTGAAAAAGTGAGAAAGGAGTGTATATTCAACAATGAATAAAAAATTTGTGATAATACCTTTGCTAGTTGTGTCAATTGCACTTTTAATAACATCTGTTAGTGCGCAGACAATATTGGACATGAATTGGGACGGTACAGGTGCGGTTGACGTTAATTTCGATTCAGCTGACGATGCTTCGATGGGATTCCATACTAATGGAGGTTATATCAGTGGAAATTTGTATGCAAAAGACTATGACAACAATCCTTATGGTTATGGCGTTGATTCTTTCCTTACAACAACTAACGCATACGTTGAAGGCGGTTTCATAGAATATGCTGTGAACAGAACAGATAGTAAAACATCGTATGGTGCGGCAGGTCAGAAAAGCTACTCTTTCGTTGGTTCGACAGGTAACGCATCCATGGATTACAGAGTTTCAACAGATTATGCTTCTATGAAAGCTTGTCAATATGGGTTTGCGTCTAGCAAAAACTTTGAAGCTAATGGTGGCTATTTTGAAGTTCTTCATACGTTGACTGATAGTGACGATGACGGTGCTTCTGTGTATGTTGAAGGTAGTGGTTCAGCTGTGATAAAACTGATGGGAGCACAGTCTGCAGGTAGCAGTTTCAACATGGGACATTTAGGAGTTTGTGGTGATGGTGAAGCGTGGGATGATAACTATGCTAAACTACAAGCTAGTGGAACAGGGGTCTTTAATGTCAACGCTTGGGCTGATAACAGTATTTCGATACATGAAGGCGGATGGACTATTCCAGGAGACGGCACCGATAACAGTGCATTCTATGATTTGGCTATCGGATACAGTGGCGATTTGAACTATCTTGACTTCGGAGTAGCTGGTAACTAAGCCTCCCTGATGAGCCTGTGAAATTCGGGCGAAATCCATTTTTTTGGATAGGAGGTGTGCATGAAAAATGTCATACTCAAAAAAATTGCTGAGTATACTAGTTTCCACACTAGTAACCCTAAGTTTACTAACTGCTATTCCGGTGAAAGCTGACGTTGATGTATCTGTTTATACCGTAGGGGATGTAAATATGACCGTTGAAATTGTTGATGGAGATTTGCATATAATCTATAATGGAGTGGACTTGTTAGCTGAACTTAATAGCTTACATGGTTCTATACATGCTATAGCATCTCAGATTAGTTATCTTGCAACAAAAACAGAGCTTGGCGATCTTAGTCAAACACTTAATGACCTCGTTGGAGAACTCGATATAATCTTGGAAGATCTTTACTCAAGGACAACATTTCTGGCTTACACCCTCGGATTAAATTCCAACTCAACTGTTGGCACAAATCTAATGTCCGGAAACTATACAGTAGCCGGTTATTTTGAATCAATAATTTCAGAGATGAATAACGTCTCCTCAGACATCAATACGCTTGACAACGTATTATCAGAAATAAACTTGGAACTTGAAGCCTTCGAAAACTACACCGAAGGAAAGTTCAATGCCACATATCTTGAAATTGAAAATCTTGCCAACTATACCGACAGCCAACTTGATGCCATATTCTTTGAACTTACTGAAAAAAGAGAAAACCTGACAAAGTCTATGATTAAAGATGTGTTGACATTAGACACTATGATACAGGAAGAAGCTAATAGGCAAACAATAACAGAAGAAAACTTTGAAGAGCTAGAAAGAAAACTCAACACTTTCATAGCTGAACAGAATGCAGAAGATGAAGAAACAAGAAAACTCTTCTCAGTGTCTCTCATCGCGGTTCTAGGTTCAGTCCTAACGATAGGTTTAGTATACACAGGTAAAAGGAAAAAGAATTCAACAAACAACAAACGTTAACTTCCTCCCCCTTCTTTATTGCTAATTCACAACAGTTAGCCCTAACTCTAGCTTCGCGCCTAGACCTTCAGGATAACAAAAATCTATTCTTCATCAAACTTATCGTTAAATAACTGTTGAAAGAATTGTTTAGTAGACCCGAAATGTTGACGATTGACGGCAGCCAAAAAAGTGGCAGCGGAACAATATTGCGATTATCCATCGCCCTTGCAGCCATCCTAGAAGAGCCTTTGCATATTTACAACATCCGCTATAGACGCAGACAATCAGGACTTCGCCCCCAACACCTAGAATCAGTATTGACAGCGGCGAAGCTCTGTAACGCTGAAACTGAAGGGGCAAAGCTGGGTTCTCGTGAACTGTGGTTCAAACCAAACGGTATCATAAGCGGCAAGGTGAGGGCGGAGATAGGCACTGCAGGAAGCATATCCATGCTGCTTTTAACTGTTCTACCCATCTGCGCTTACGCTAAGGGCGATTTTACCGTTCATGTTGTTAATGGCGGCACGGACGTTCGTTACGCTCCTACAATTAATTACATGAAACATGTGCTTTTGCCCGTGCTGGAGCGGATGGGATTGGATGCGTCTTTAACTGTCAAAAGGTTCGGGTATTACCCTAAGGGAATGGGGGAAGTCATCTTGAAGGCCAGCAAAGTCTCTAAGCTCAGAACCCTTCCCATAAAAGAATTTGGGAAAATAGACGCAGTCAAAGGCATTTCAGTCTGCACTTTCCTGGAGAAACAAAGAGTGGCAGAGAGGCAAGCTGAAGCGGCTACAAAAGTTCTTAGAAATCACGGTTACGACGCAGAGATTCGTGTAGTTAATGACCTGTCTAACCCTGTTCAGAAGGGCAGTTCCACAGTGCTATGGGCAAAAACAAGCAAAGGCGCCCTAATTGGAGGAGACGCTATAGGAGAACGAGGGAAGCCCAGCGAGGCTGTAGGCAGCGAAGCGGCTAAAAATTTGTTAAAGGAAATTGAAGCCCAAGCTACGGTAGATGTCCACCTCGCGGACATGCTTGTGCCTTACGTTGCACTGGCAGACGGCACCTCAACATATCTAACCCGAAAAATGACAGACCACTTGGACACAAACATATGGTTGATGGAGAAGATTCTGGGCGTAAAATTCAAAACAAACAAAGTTGGAGAAATCTATAGAATCGAGAAGAGCTGACAATTATTTCCTAACAAAGGAGAGAGGTTAATTGATTACTTTTGACATAGAGGAGTTGAAAAATGGGTTATGTCTGAGGAATTAAAGAAGCAGGGGTGGATTAAGCGGACTACCATTGGGGAGCCAAGATTAAGCGAGATAGTTGACGAATACAAAGCTTTAGGCTTTGAAGTTCGCCTAGAACCAGTAAATCTTGAAGAAATAGATGAAGAATGCAGAAGATGTTACGGAAAAAATGCTGACAAAATCAAAACAGTTTACATCAGAAAAAGACAGGATTGATTTTTGCTGCTAGCACCACATCATAAAAGCTAACTTTTGACTTTTCTTCTTAGTCTATATCTGCAGATTATGGCTGCAAGAGTTGCTATAACAGATAATGGCAAAATAATCCATGATGGAAACTCTGGAATATATCCAGATGGCGTATACTGTTCTACTGTTGCTGTTGATTCATTCCAACCAACTGTGCCTCCGATTGCGTATATTAGATCATTCACAACAGCTACTGCTTGATTAATGCGGGGGGTTGACATTGGAGTTCCGAGAGTCCAAATGTCTGATTGAGAGTCATAAACATAATTTTGGTCTAAAGGTTCTACAAAACCTCCTTCTCCTCCCAGAACATAAATTCTCTTTGTTGCCATTGCACCTGTTGTTGCACCAGCAGACGCTTTCCATATGCCCTCTAATGGAAGTTGGGCTCCTTGGCTCCAACCATCAACTTCAGGGTCATAGATTTGAGTGAGATTTAGATTAATCGGATAATGGAATTCATCCTGACCTCCTACAACGTAGATTTTGCTGTCGACCACCGCAGAAGCGTACCTTGTAACAGGATAGGGTATTGGCTCCTTTGTGGTCCATGTGTCTGTTTCTGTGTCATAAACCTCGTTTAGAGCAACTGTTGAGTACTGGCCACCAGTTTTTCCACCTATAAGATAGATTTTGCCGTTAACAACATTAGCATCTAACTGACTTCGGTTCGTGGGCATTGAAGTCCTTGTTTCCCAACTGTCTGTTTCAGGATCATAAACCTCATTTATTCCAGTTGCTGTATTGTTGTTTATTCCGCCAATCACATAGATTTTGTTCTGAACAACGGCAATTCCAAAAGAATATCGTGGCGTTAACATTGGCTTTTTGACAATCCAAATGTCTATCTTTGGATCATATTCATAATTTACGTTCCTTCCGATAGTGTATATCTTGCCATTAACAACAGCAGCGCCTAACCCAGTCTCCGCTGTAGGCATCGGCTCCATGGTTGTCCAAGAATCCTCAGTTGCCCTAACCGTCGCGATGTTTGGCAAAGTGACTAATCCGGAACAAAGAAATAGTAATAGAACTAAGATTGTCCATCTTTTCTCCACTGCAGGTACCACCAATACCTTAGTTAGCGAAAACATAAAAGGGGTTTTGCCAAGAAACCTTGACCAATTTTAGTCAAGAAAAATTGACAAGCTTACTTTTGCATAAGAAGAGAGAACACGACACAGCAGCAGACAACAAGACAGAAAAGGTAAATCTTGACTCTCATGCATACACGTTACGTTCGGATTGCATCCGCAAATGCATGCAGGTTATCTTTGATAGACTGGATTAAGGTGTGCTTGATTTCTTCAGGTTTCTCTAATGTTGCCAATCTGTGAATCCTAAAATACACTGGGGGGTGAGGGTCCCATCTTATCCAGCTTTGAATCTTGTAAGCGGATACTTCTTGAAATTGCAGCCTTCTAAACCCGATTTTTTCTAAAGCTTCAGCAAGAACCTTAGGTTGCCCAATCTTAACAGCAGTGTCTAAGTCTGCTCTGCCTTCAAAAAATTTGGCGATGAAGTAGAGCGAAGTGATGGAGACAAAAAGATAGACATATCCAAACCAAAAGAAAGAAGCGAACAGACTAATGAACAGGTAGATTCGAAGCAAATACTCAGCCGAAGTTAACCCCAACAGGACAAGAGGGTCTCTGTTTTTCAGATGGCTGAACTCGTGAGCAACAACATTGAGGATTTCGTCTTCTTCAAGCTGCACCAGCAAACCTGTAGTTATCAAGGTGACTCCCCTGCTGGGGCTGGGACCAGAAGCCGCAGCGTTGGGAACTATGGTGTTGGCAAGAATTATCTTGGGAACTGGAACACCAAATTTCTCAGAAACTTTTTTGACTATCTGGTAAACATTCACCTTCTTTGTTAACATGTTCTCTGGATTACACCGAATTCCATATTTCGAAAAGACTTCCTGAACCACCCCACAGTTCAAAGGTTCCCCCGCAGCCAGAGTTCTCTTGTATATTTCTGATTTCATTGCAGCAAATTCTTTGTCACTGAATCTCTGTTTGATGTTTTGGTAATCTTCAACTGGGAGATGATACTGGAATAAATGAACATTAGGATTTTTTGATGTTGCCTGCCAATCTCCAGCCTTAGCTATAAGCTTGTCTGAAAACAGAAAAATCACAAACTGCAAGACTATTATTATCACCACAGCGTAAAACCCGAACAATAAGAAAAGAAAGATGCTTACGGCTATAGAGATTATGAAAAAGACGTACATGCCGCTAGAGAAGATTTTTCCCAGTATGCTTTTCTTGTTCTCCATCACTCTTTCTGGCTTAACTTCTTCCCCCTCTAGCCACGCAAAATAAAGCGTAGTCTTTCTCACTTTTTCTTCGAACAACTGGATTCCGAGGAGAATCTCGTTCCTCAGCTGGTCCACAAATTCTTCAGAGAGCTCTTCCACAAGCGGAACCACATCTACTCTAATGGTTTCTTTAGCCACAATTTTTACATCAAGAGCAGGCTCCCCTCTAGAATCTAGAGCTGTAAAAGAAAGCTGATTATCTCCACCCACAGCCAAATCCACATCTTTGAACTGTTCTCTGTTTTTGAGGAGGTAATTTCTACTAATGAATTTCAGCATCTCGTCAAAAAAAGCGGGAGCAATTTCAGCTTTTACTTCAAACGAAAGAGGTTTCGAAACCATAAACTCTTACCTTTCCATCAGCTAATCAGAAATCCTTTCAATACAAACACGCTTCTTGAAAGCAGTGCACATCAATAATATGCAAACCGTTGTTAAAATATGCATGTGCTATGTCTTCTGCGTATTTTGTGCAGAATGACGAAATATATCTAACAGGGAAAGGTGCCTGCGACCATCATCGCTTGTTTAGCTTAAAAAGCAAAATGATTATAAGCCGCGTCTCTTGCTCAGCATTGTTGGGGATAATTTCGTGAGTTTATGGAAACTTCGCTTCTCTTTGATAGGCACTCTAGCACTAATTATCGGATTATCCACGCTATTCTTCACGGTTATCATGTCTTTAGCCGGCGTCAGCCTAATGTTTTTGCCCTTCTTCGTTGTCATCTTCAACATAGTCCAGTGGCTCATAGCCCCTTACCTCATAGATGCCATGTATCGGGTGAAAGAAGTCAAGCCCCAAGAAGACCCAGCGTTGCATAATATGGTAGAGCAACTCAGCAAAAAGAGCAGAATCAAAACCCCGAAGCTCATGAAAGCCAAAATGGCAATACCTAACGCCTTCGCATACGGTTCACCACTTACAGGAAGCAAAGTTGCAGTGACAACCGGGCTTCTGGAAACCCTTGAAACCGAAGAAGTCGAAGCCGTAATAGGACATGAACTAGGACACCTAAAACACAGAGACGTACAAATCATGATGTTCGTTTCCATACTTCCAGCAATCTTCTATTTCATAGGTTACTCAATGCTCCTCTCCTCCATGTTCAGCCGAAGAGACAGCCGAGACAGCGGAGGAGCAGCAATCATCGGCATCGCAAGCCTCTTAGTCTACTGGATACTCACAATCTTTACATTATATCTGAGCCGAATACGCGAATACTTTGCTGACCGCCACAGCGCATCCATTGTCGAAGATGGACCCCGCAAACTCTCTGAAGGACTAGCAAAGATAGTGAACTACACAAACGTAGTAAAACGAAGCCGCCGCGATCGACGCGACACAGGTGGCTCCAACTCTTTCAAGGCTCTATTCATCTCTGATCCGGATCGCGCAGAGTCAGATTCCGCTGCCTTAAGACAGCTTGGGGGAGTCGGGGGCGACAGAAAACTTGTCGAAAAGGTTCTGCGGAAAAAAGTAACCACTTTTGACAAGATTATGGAAGTCTTTTCAACCCACCCAAACATCGTGAAAAGGCTGAAGGCTCTCCAAGAACTCGATTAGTTTCTGCTTTTCAACTTAGCTTAGAATAGGCTTTATTTCTTCAGAATGAACAAGAGGCTGTGTATTCACGGAGGTCTTCGACAACTAAAAGCTATCAAGCATTTTTTTCAGCGAATCCGCTTCTTCTCGAAGCACTGCCACTTCACATTCTAGTGCCGCGGCTTTTCCTTCTGCTTCTTTCCTAAGTTTCTTTACTTCTTCCCGAAGCTTGGTTTTTTCGCTTTCCAGATTTTCGATCTTCTCCCGCAGATTTTCCAAAGTTGCCATAATTGAGCCTCTACCTCAGAAATCGCTTTCGAATTTATATATCATTATTACAGCCTAGAACATGCATCGGAATCAGATATATCCCCTCAATAAAGAACCGCAAAACCTAAAGCAGGAACCTCAACGTTAGATACTCTTAAATCGCCTTACCCAGAATAGCAAAAACCTTCAGCCAACCATTGGTTGCACGTTAACTCTGGGAGCCAAAGAACAATGAAAGAGTTGAACAAAAGAAACAAAGCTTCTAGCATAAAGAAAGAACTTGAGTTCAAGATTCCCTCATGGAATCAGATTTACAGTTTACTCCTAAAACTCGCTGAGGCGGTTCGAAAGAGCGGTTTTGAGCCTGACGTAATTGTGGGCGTTTCCAGAGGCGGCTGGATTCCCGCTCGAATAATGGCTGACCTTCTGGAAACTCCTAAACTAGCAAATGTAACCGCAGAATTTTATGTTGGAGTCGCCGAAACCAAACGTGAACCCACAATCACGCAGCCAGTCTCTCTTCTAGTTAAGAGCAAGAATGTTCTTGTTGTCGATGATGTGGCAGACACAGGTGAGAGCCTCAAACAGGTAAACTCGCATCTAAAGAAGCACGGAGCATCTAAGATTAAGATCGCAACCATCTACTACAAACCGTGGAGCATAATCGTCCCGCACTATTACATAGAAGAAACGCGCTGCTGGGTAGTTTTCCCTTGGGAACTGAAAGAAACCGTCAGAAAAATTGTTGAAAAATTCAGAGGCGAAGGAAGAACCTTGGAAGAGGCAAAAGAAAAGTTAATCAGTTCCGGGCTAAACAGGAAACTTGCGGAACTGTTAACCAAAGAAATCTTCAGGGAAGAACAATGACCAAAAAAACGGAAGAACCCACCGAAAACATTACTATAGCCGGTTTCAGGAACGTCCAGATAGCGGACATCAACAGTTTCCTTGAACACTTCAGAAAAGAAAAAATGGAAGCCTCGGTTCAGTTTTTTGACGCCAAACGCGTGGCAGGTCCCCAACACCTCTATTTTGCAGCCTTAAACGCGCTGAACGCCTTCAAAAAAAACGCAAACATATCAAACAATCTGGCGGTTGAGGCCCTACTTTACGCTTCTGCCCAAAGACAGATAAAAAAAGCTGTAAACATTCTGGGAATCAAAAAAGACTCCTCAGAAGTAGCCGCGCTAATAATAACAGAAAACAGGCAAAAAAACTCTGACTACTTACGTCTAGTTACCAAAACAGTTCCCGGCGAACGAGACGACAGCGTACTAGAACTGACAAGCAAAAAATTCGGCGACATCAAAAAGTTATTTGGGATTTCTGACCTTGAATTCGAGGCTAAACTGGAAAAAGAAGGGCTAGAAAAGGAAGCGTTAACCGATCTGGTGATTGAACGCATGGCACTTTTAGGCACCAAGAGCTAAAGTATCTAAAATCTCTTTGAGGCTTATTGGGCCCGCCCTGAGTATTCTCGGTTTTTCTGAAGTCAAATCAGCTACTGTTGACGGAATACCCTGAGCCGCAGCTCCACCGTCGAGAATAACATCCACCATTTCCCCCAACTCTCCAGAGATTTCCTGAACTGCCCGCGGAG
>CBFCZR010000023.1:0-15709 GCA_965602795.1 Candidatus Bathyarchaeota archaeon
TTCGCAGTTGCTGCTCCGCCCACAATGCAAACAGTCATTGACGAAATTGATGACTGCTGCGCTAATCTGACCACTCTCTTGGAGGACCTTGACGCCAAAATCGTTGCAATAGACGGAACTGTTGCAACAATCGACACAAGCATCGGCAACATGGATGTGGCACTCTCAAGTTTGGATGCCACCATATCAGGCTTTGATGGAGATATGGCAACCATCACAACAACCCTTGGCACTATCGAAACCGACGTCAACAATTTGGACCTAGTCTTAGGAGTTGTGGCAGGCGACACCGGCTACCTCAAATCAGCTATTACCAATATGACCGGAACAATAACCGACATTGACGGCACAGTAGCAACAATAGAAACTGACATAGGCACACTAAGAATGGACGTTGCAACCTTGCAAACAGATGTTGACGAATCACTTCCAGTAACCGTTGACATGATGCCAGTATGGATCGCAGCAATCCTGTCCTTGATCGCGGCAATAGCCGCAATCTTTGCAGTCGTCACAATCCGACAGAAAATCGCAGGTTAAGCTAAACAACCCAAAACCGGGTTAAAAACCCCCCTTTTATTTTTTTATTTTATCTACTTAGTGAACAGTCAGCGTAAGCTCTCCCAGTTCTACGCTTGTTAGCCCCGAAAATCTTAAACCCTACACAAAAAACTCTAATGTGGAGAGTGTACACACTTGCAGTTTCTGAAACACATCAAAGTTAGACGAATCGAAACAAGACCCCAAGACGCATGGTACGACATGAGTTTACGCCAGCTAAGAAAAGGCGAAGTGAACTTCTACCGAGTTAAAGACTTCTTCACGGGCACTTGGCTTTTTAAACTATGCATAGATACCGAACAGAAAAAAATTTTGGTCAAGGCTGTGAAATGCCCGGCAGGCATCCGCTTCGCTCAGTTAGAAGGAAAAACCATGGTTTTCCAAAAAAGCAAAATTGAAGGCATGCTCTACGACGTGATTTCCTTAACGCAAGTAGACGAAGACAATAAAGTCAGACGAAAAATCGTCCCCAGCATCGACGAAGTTCCAGCCGTCATCAGGGAAAACTATGAGGTTAGACCATACGAAGAGGCAACAGGAAAAAAGGCACCCGGAAAATATCTGGTCACACTAACCAAAGAAGGAGACAAAAAGGAAATCGTAACCCTGTTTGTGCTTGAACGAGCATGGGGGCTTTCGGAATCTGCTCCGGAAGAGAAATTGAAAGAGAAACTGGAAGAAAAAGAACAGAAGCTGCTGAGGAAAAAGGCAACAAGAAAAGAAGTGGACACAGGGCAAGTTTGGGAGTGCCCCATCTGCGGAAAAAAACATCGCTTAGTACATGTGGAAACAGAAAAAACTGTTAAACATAAACTACGAAAGCCAAGTAAACAAACATAAGTTACTTTTTGGGGGCTGCAGCGTCTATCCGTTTACAGATTTGCTCAACAACCTGAACATTTTCGTATCCCATTTCAGGGGTGACAAGAGGCTCTCCGTTGCCGTTAAGGCTCTCCACAAACGACCTGATAATCCGCACATGAGAAATACTGTAATTTCTGGGCCCTTTACCTTTGGTTAAGATGTTCCCCAAATACGCGCCCCAAATCTTAGCCTGATTAACCATGTTACCAAAATGCATTATTCCCCGCCCGGGCTTAGAAACAACTAGGCTACTAACCGGATAAATTCCCGCATGAATTGTACCTCCAGTGCCGTAAATGTTCGCATGAACGTCGGTTCGGTCGTGCCCTGGCGCATTAAAGCTGATGTGAACAGTTCCAAACTTACTTTTTTCAGCCTCCAAAATCACCCTCAATTCATCAAACTTCATCCACGGGTGAGGACCCAGCTTGTCAGTTAGCACAGATTTGATCTCCAATTTCCCCAGAAACGCCTGAAGAAGATATACAGGATGAGGCAAATTTTCTCCAAACCTGCCGCCTGACATTTTATGGCACCAATGATCCTTGTCTCCCGCCATTATTTCGTCAGGGCTATGCAAAACCCCAACATCCATTCCTATAACTTCGCCTATGTCTCCTGCCTTAACCCGCTGCATCGCATGAAAAATCGAGTGCTCGTACAGTTGGCTGTGGATTACAGTCATTTTCCCAGATGACTTCTTGAGGGCACCCAGCAGTCTCTCAGCCTCGCTACTGTTTATGGTGAACGGCTTTTCGACAACCACGCTACAGCCCGACTTCAGAGCCTCCACGGCTACGTCTGCATGAAACTTGGGCGGAACACACACCGAAACAGCGGACAATTTCTCCTTTTCAAGCATTTCAGAGAAGCTAGTATAGTGCGAGGGGATTTTCCAGTCTTTAGTGAATTGTAGGGCTGTTTTTTCGTTCAGGTCACAAGCGGCGGCTACTGAGATTCCCGCATCTCTCCATGCATTGACGTGTATCCCAGAAATCCATCCACACCCAACTATTCCCACATCCATCGCAAGCGGTCTCCAACAATTTCATCCATAACAAGATCTAAATAAAAAGATTATCTCAAGAAAAAGAAAACAGCACCAAAATCTCAAGCTCACCAAACGTGCTTGTTCCTGTTCATTTCTGGTTCAGGGGATTCCAGACACACGATATAGCCTCTTGGCCACAAGCCTGAACGCAGGGCACCTGTCCGCTTTCGGGTTTGCAGGGAGAACATGTGTACCTTATTTTTTTGCGGTGCTCCTCTGTGACTGCGGCTACAAGTTTGTCTTCGAGGTCAATGAGCATGGTCTCCATCTTCAAGGCGTCCTGGGGACAGGCTTTCGTGCAATCGCCGCAGCTGTTGCATTTCTCCGCGTCAATAACTATGTAGTATTCGCCTGAACCGTCCTGGTAGCCATAATATGTTATAACCTGCATCACCCTCAGCGTTTACTAGACTTTTCGTATAATGCCTTGGCGTACAGTGCTGCTCCTATGGCTCCAGCGGCAACGGGGTCGCGTCCAGTTTCCTTTACGTTTGGGGTTGGAAGGCTTTTTATGCCTAGAATGTTCTCCACCCGCTGTACTATGCCGATGTTCTTGGATTGACCGCCGGTGATTACGAAGTCTTTTTCGCAACCCACCTTCTCTATAAGTTCGCTCATTCTGATGGACATGGCTCTCATGTACGCGGCTAAAACTTTTTCTTTGCTCCATCCCTTACGTAGCAGCCCAACAGCCTCTGTTTTTGCGAAGACCACGCAGGTGCTGCTGACTGGTTTAGGTTCTTCTGTTACGCTCAGGGACACTTTGCCCACCTCCTCGATGGGTATCTTCAGCAGGTCAGCGATGACTTCCATTCCTCGTCCCGTGCCAGCTGCGCACTTGTCGTTCATCAGGAAGGAGACTACTTTGCCTTTCTGGTCGCAGCGGATGGCTTTAACGTCCTGTCCACCCACATCCAGAACCGTTCTTACTGATGGTCCCCAGATGTAGTTGGCGCCTTTGGCGTGGCAGGCAATTTCTGTTATGGCTCTGTTAGCCATGGGAACGTTTACTCTGCCGTAACCAGTTCCCACAATATAGTTGAAGTCCTTTAACGTTAAGCCGGTGTCTTCCATAGCCCACCCAAGCGCTTTCTTGGCGCTGTCAGAGCTGTTAGAGCCTGTTCGCATTACGCTCCAAGCATGCACCTTCCCATCTGTCATAATAACCGCCTTGGAGCCAACTGAGCCAACATCCACGCCAGCAGTTATTATTTCAGCGTTATTCAAGTCTCTGCTCGGCATAACTCGTTGATATTCACCCCATCTCCAGTATTCCGTTTTTTCTCTACTTTCCATCCTACTGTTGCCTCCTTGCAGCTCTTTTGCCTGCAATTAAGGCTGCGCCTACAGCACCAGCAAACAGCGGCTCTTCAGGTATAAGCAATTCCGTTCCTAGCCTCCTCTTAAGAGAAGCAACGAACCCAACATCTTTAGCCACGCCCCCCACCAGCACGATATCCGGATTTATCCCCAGCCGATATACCATCGAGGAAACCCTCTCAGCCATAGCATCAAAGATAGCCCGAGCGATTTCAGTTTTAGGTTCGTCTCTGTGAATCAGGGAAACCACGTCAGACTCTGCGAAGATGACGCAACTGGCGTTTATGGGACTAGCCCTCTCCGCCTTCAAGGACAGAGAACCCATATCCTCCAACTCCACCTCCAACGCCCTGGACATTGCCTCGATAAAGGTGCCGGCTCCAGCTGCACACCGAGCGTTTACAACGAAATCCAGCATCGCTCCCCTCTCGTCACACTTCACTGCCCGCGCCTCCTCAGCCCCAACATCTATCACCGTTCTGGCTGAAGAGAAAAAGTATGCTCCTGCCCGGGCATCAGCTCCCATCATGCTGACAGTGCTGTCTGCGAAGGAAACCATCTCTACACCGGCGCCGGTGGCTGTAACATGTTGTATGTCCTCGTGGGACAGTTTGGCTTTCTGTAGTGCCTCTTCGAATGCTTGTTCAACGGCTTTTGTGGGTTCGAATCCCAAGAAGTTTTGGGTTTGGGATAAAACCTGCTCGTCTTTTATGATGACTACTTTCACCCGTTGGGTGCCCATGTCTATTCCGGCGGATATTGTCACTTTCTTTTTTCTCCTTTTCTTATATGTCGATTCTTGCTTCCAGCATCTCTAGGAAGGCTTCTATTCTTGTCTTCATCTGCCCCACGTCTTCCCTTGTATATTCGGTGTCAAGGTAATACACGGGGATGCCCATTTGGTCTAGGATGCGTTTGATTCTTGCGTATTCCATGGCGTAGAGGATGCATCCTCGAACCACGTAATAAATCACTCCGTCAACCTTATACTCTTTGATTCTGTTCATGATCCAGTTGACGCGGTCCTCGTTTCCCTGTTCGGAAGTGAAGCAGGGGCATGTGGATGCCATAAGGTATCTTTCGCTTACAGCGTCGAACATGTCGCTCATAGTCCATTCATCTACTCCCACAGGGTCGTAGAGAATTCTGTCACCTGAACATTGCTCGTCAACAACCAGCAGTCCCTTAGGGTTAGATTCTTCGATCAGATTTGGAACCTTCCAGCTGTCAGGCCACAGCATCGGAGTTCCCGTAACCATCACCCTTGAAGTGTCAGGAGGACAAGCATAATCCTTTTGTTCAACCCTTTTCTCCAGCTCGTCACACAGCTCATTTGTTTTTTGGGTCCACCGTTCTATGTTGTCCCACAGGCTGGTTTGATTCACGAGCATGGCATCCCTTCCCGTGATTACTGGGGGACCTTTCCTCAGGTCTTGTAGCCTGCGAAAAGCCTTCGTTGCTTGCTGCATCTTCTCTATGGATGACCTCAAGTTGTCTTTGGTGATTTTGTTTCCTGTCAGTTCCTCAATTTTTCCTTTTATCACCTGCATCTCCTCTTTCCAGAGGCTCAAGGACTGTGGGTCATCTTTGACTCGTGGAGGTGTCATATACCATATAGGTTTGAAGTCTGACAGGATTTCGCTCAGTTTGGTTCTACCATCGCATGTGAGCGGGCTTATTATGGCGTCGCTGAGCTCAAGATACGGGGAGAGGCTCACCATCTTTGCTCCAACCGTGGACCTTATGACTGGACAGACCTCCACCGGCATGATTCTGTCTCCCAGTTTTGCCGCGTCATACCATCCTGAGCCTACGCGAACTGGAATGGCGTCTGCAGCCAAAATGAATTCTATGGGCGCGAACATGCAGGAGTAGCCGATGAGCTTTTTTCCCGCCTCTTTTTGTTCGCGAATCTCTTTTTCGCGTCGCCCAAAAAAGTTTGAGATTTCATCGAAGTATTCCATGGCTTCCGGTCGGTTCGGCCATGTCTTTTTCATTTTCTCGATGTTTTGTTCCATCACTTTAATGGATGAGGTTTTTATCGAGTTTCCTAGTTCTTCAATCTCGCTCTTAGACATTTCAGGAATGTATTTTGTTCCTTTTTCGATTTCGCTTGCCATTCAGATTCTCCTCATTCTTCCTCTTCTTTTAGCCAGTTTTTGGATTTGTAGATTTTTTTGCCAGCAACTTCTACGCTTAGGCAATCTTCGTATGGGCACATCTCTACGCATCGGAAGCATAGGATGCAATCGGAGGCGGTTACGTCGCCTCCTTTTTTGTCGTAGACTTCCGTAACTTGGGGTGGGCACACTCTTTTGCAGATGCCACATTTTGTACATTTTTCTTCTACTTTGGTTAATTTGATGAGGGAAAGTTTCTTGAAGGGTCCAAATCGGCTAAACAGTGCGATCAGTCCTCCTAGGGGGCAGATTCGGCACCACAGTCGCCTTACCTTGAAGGAGCCCACTGTGACTACGCCTAGGATGATTATGTTTATGGATGTGAGGTACCATCCTGTAAGGGCGAAGTCGCCTATGGTTTTGGAGAGGGCGTAATCGAGGTTCATGTATCCTAAGGCTCCCTCTGCGAGCACAAACAGGGGTTTAGCGGGGCAGACTTGACAGAAAGGCATCTCTAAGTATCGTCCCAGCTCTGCTTCTGGGATGAGTTCTACACCAGCGATTGCTCTCATGCCTAAAATGGCGCTTAAAATCAAAAAGGCGGCTATAATTAGGTATCGGGATTGGCGTAACGCCTGATTAGCTTTCTCTGAGAGGCTCCAGTATCTTATTTTCAGTGTTTTTCGGAGGCGGGTCAGCAAATCCATGTACAGCCCAAAGGGGCATATCCATCCGCAGAAGAATCTGCCAAAAATTAGTGACATTACGACGAGTAAACCGAAGGCGATGCCCAGTCTCTCTAGACCCGTTGTGAGGTATGTGCTGCTTGTTTCCCAGTACGGGAATATGTAACTTTGGAGCTGCCAGACAACGCAGGTTGAGGTTCTTCCTGATGCGTAGTAGCATGCGAATGTGGGCACGGACAGTCCATCGGGGTATGGTCTTCCCATAATGTTTTTGCCTATCGCTATGTCTTTTGGTGCGGAGCCAAGGTAAGACCACTCGGCAACTCCGAAGGGTCCAATTATCAGCCCCAGAAAGATTACGGCTACGGCTACTATTTGGATGAAGAGCCTCAGGGCGCTCAGTTTTCTGGTGAGATTCCTCACCCAGACCAGTATAGCCAGTATTCCAGCTGTCACTAACCCTACCGCTATCGTTGTCAGCAGTATTTCTGCGATAGTTTCCAGCATCCCCTTTTCTCTCCATTAAATGATAACCGATAAAGCGTTGAACAAAACGCTAAATCCCATAACAACCAGGGCTACTCCCCCAATTCTTGACAGCCATGTTCTGAATAGCGGTGCCTTGTTTAGCAGCCAGCCTGTTGCTCCGCCAAGAAGCAGAAGCGGAGACAATGCGGTTCCTAATCCAAACAAAACCGCTAGGATGGTGCAGTTAACCGGAGAAAATGTTACCGCGTACAAGAGAAGAGCGATTAAGGGCGGACACAGTATCAGGCCTCTGGTGAAGCCCATAGAGAAGGCGCGTAAGTCAAACCGCTGTGTCAGTTTCGAAACTCCTAAATCGTGGCATTCTTTTGTTTTGCAGGCGCCGACACCAAATTTTCTTACAAGTATGGTTACTCCGATAACTATAATGGCAGCACCAAAAGCGATGGAGGAGTATTGTTGGTAAAAACCGAAAACTTCCTCGCTTATCACCGTGCTTAGCAGCCCAACTATTGTTCCTATGATGGCGTATGCCAGTATGCGTCCTGAGTTGTAGATTGAAGTGACTACGATTCCTTTTTTGAATCCTGCTCCTATGCCTGCGATGTAACTTATGATGTATGGAAGGCAGGCGGAAGCACAGAAAGTGAGCCCATACAATAAACCTAAGCTGAGCGAAGCAAGGTAAGGATTCGAAATCTGCTCTAGCACAGTCATCTGAAAGGAGCCCTTATTCTTGTTAGAGCAAATACATAGAGACAGTGGCATTTAACTATTACCGTAAACCCGTGGAATATTTCACTCGCTTTTTTTATGTCTAAACTGCATTGTATTAACCCTTTTTTCTGCCCAGTTACTGTACCACAAACCTCTTCACATCACATATTTGTAGTCTAATAGAGGTACATTGTTGAAATCAGTGTTTTTTTCAGAAAAACCAAAAAAGAGCATAATCTGTTGTCCTAATCCGCCAGCATATTAGGCTCCTAATAGCAGAAGATTGTTGAAAAACAGCTTTTCTCTGAAACCTGCAGTATCCTTTACCTGTTATCTGTTGGCGTAGAAAAGTTTGTATTTCTTGTTGCTGTTAAGCGGTGGCAGTCACGGTTAGGGTAGTTGTGTTGCTGCGGCTTATTCCGTGGTCATCCACGACTTTTAGTTCAACGGTGTACTCTCCAGCTATGTTATAGCTGTGAGTGATTGTGGAAAACTCTTCTTTCGCTGTGTTTTCGTCTCCGAAGTCCCAAACATACGTGACTATTGTTCCATCATCATCAAAGCTAGCACTTGCGTCAAAGGTTATGGTTTCTCCAACCTCTGCAGTTTGTGGGTCTACAGTGAATATGGCGGTTGGAGGCGCCAGAAACGGCGTGATGAACAGTACCCAGCAGAAAATAAAGGTAAGCGCATACGCGCCTACTCCCATTGTAAGAATCTTGGTCGGCTTCTCCACCTTATTCAGAAACAGCCCCTTAATGATGTAATATGAAACAAGGTAAACTGCTAACCCCGCAGTTATACCGTTTATGAGCGGGGCACCTACTTTGAGGTTCACTACCAAGGTAGCAATTAGAGCGGCGAGGATACCGAAGCCGATTCGCATACAATAAATAACATTTAATGTCTTCAATTTAATCCCGTGTTTCCGTGAACACCATAACTTTTCACTTATACTTTATCTTACTTTCGCTTCTGGAAGCCTTTCCACCCGCTTAAAACGGCTCTCACTTACTTAAACCCTCCCCAAATAACCGCTCAGCCAAAGAAGCAAGCTGGCTATTAGAACCGCTTCGGGGAGGAACCTGATCCAGAAAGACGATTAGCTGTTCATATTCCGACTATGTAGCCCGTTTTCATAAGAGCTTTACATCTTTTCCAATTTAATCATCAACTGTGAACTTGCATGGCTGATTCGAACAGCAAAAAAAGTGTGTGGCATAAGGTAAGAGTCATAGTTCTTTTACCCCTCACCATTTTCCTCTGGATGACCGGGTGGACACTATATTGGATAGGCGCTCAGAGAATGGATTCAAGAACTGACAAAAAGAAAACCACAAAGGTCTTCAAAAAAAAGTCGTAAAAGAAACGTCATCCAACAGCATTTACCTGCCCCCACAATGAATTACGTCATTTCAAGACGGCACCCTTTTTATGCACTAAAATAAACAGAAAACGGATATGAACGAGGCTCTCTCCCTTAATGCGGAAAAGCCTGTTATTTGTCTCTGGAGGGAAAAATGTTGAAGGAAGTAATGACAAGCTTCGATGTAGCCGCAGCCACCCACGAAATTAGCGAGTCAACGAAAGGTGCCCATGTCTCCAAGATTTATCAAATCGGCACCCAAACATTGCTTCTCAAGCTCCGGAGACCAAAACAGCCTAAACTCCAACTGCTTATTGAAGCGGGAAAACGGCTTCACCTAACCTCATATGCGCATGAAACTCCAAAAAGGCCTTCCGCGTTCTGCATGAGCCTAAGGAAATACCTCGATAATGGCGTAGTCAAGGAGGTTCGGCAACACGAATTCGAGCGAATAGCAATCATGGAGATAAGCACGCGGCAAGGCGACTTTCAGCTGGTTTCAGAGCTTTTCGGCGGCGGAAACGTAATCCTCGTTGACCCAGAGGGCAAAATTCTGCAGGCTATGACCTACAAGAGAATGCGGGACAGAAACATCCTGCGTGGCGAACCATTCCAGCATCCCCCCGCAAGGGGAAAGAACCCCACCAAACTGAACATTCAAGACTTTGAGGAAATCACGAAGCTTGGAGAAACAGAGATAGTGAGGGGGCTAACCAAATTTTTGAGCATCAGCGGAACCTACGCCGAAGAAATCCTTCTACGAGCAGACATCAACAAAAAGAGGAAATGCAGTTCTCTCGCCGAACAGGAACTTGATAGCATCTTCAGCCAGCTCCAGAAGCTTCTTTCCCTAATTGACTCCGGAACCATGGAGCCACGCATCGTAAGCAACGAAAAGAACGTGTGGATTGACGTCACTCCTGTGCCCCTGAAAAGGTATGAACAATTTGAGCAGAAAAAGTGTGAGACCTTCAATAGCGCCCTTGACGACTACTACGCTAAGATAACAGCTGCGGAGAGAAAGGAAGAAATCACCGAAGAAGTGGAGAGCGAAGTCTCCAGATACAAACGGATTCTTCAGAGGCAGCAGAAAGCGTTAGAGAACTTGAAGGAGCCGATCACAAAAAACAAGTCTATCGGAGACCTAATCTACATGCACTTCGGAGAACTCCGTTCGCTACTACAGAAAATCAGGGAAAAGAAAAGAAGCGGCAAATCGTGGGAAGAAATAAGCTCACAGCTTGAAGAAGAAAAGAAAGCTAACCGCCCCCCATACATTTACTTCCACTCTCTGGAGCCAAAAAACCAAATTCTCCATGTTTCGGTAGATAACCAAGTTTTCTCCATCAACCTCCGTCATTCCATCCAAGCAAACGCGAACAAATATTACTCCCGGTCCAAGAAGGCTGAGAAGAAGCTTAGGGGCGCCGAGAAAACCCTCCAAGAGACCAAAGCCAAAATCGAAAAAGCAAAAAAACAGGTTATACGACGAAAAGAGACGCAGCGCCCCCTTGTTAAGAGAAGAAAAAAGCAGTGGTTCGAAAAGTTCAGATGGTTCCACTCATCTAACGGTTTTCTGGTGATTGGTGGCAGAGACGCCACAACAAACGAACTGCTCATCAAAAGACACATGGAACCCCAAGACATCGTTTTCCACGCCGAGATTGTGGGCGCCCCCTTTGTGCTGATAAAAACAGGTGGAGAGACTGTTCCAGAGCAGACCATCAGCGAAGCAGCCCAGCTTGCAGCCTCCTACTCTCGAGCCTGGAGGGAGATGATGAGTGCAGCAAACGTCTACTGGGTGAATCCAGATCAGGTTAGCAAAACTCCTCCGTCTGGGCAGTTCCTCAAGAAGGGCTCTTTCATGATTAGGGGGTCCAAGAATTTTGTTCGCGGTGTTCCATTGCATGTTGCTATTGGAGTAAAAATTGAAGATGACGAAATGATGGTTATTGGAGGACCTGTGGACGCTATCGTCAATCTGACAGAGGTTTATGTGGAGGTTGCCCCGGGAGACAAGAAGAGCAGTCAACTTGCCAAGCAGATAAGGCATCAGTTGTCCAAGAAGGTTTCTGAAAAGCTGAAAAGAAGCGTTACACAGATTCCCATAGAGGAGTTTCAGCGGTTTATTCCTTTAGGCAGAGGAAAAATGAAGCAACACCCAAAGTAATTTTTTTGCTAATAAACTTGGAACTGTCAGCAATTCACATGTTTCTGAGGCAATAGACTGTCAGTAGTCTATTCCATTCCTCTTTGTTGCTTTTCTGTTCCTTTTATGCAGAAATATAGCTTAGTGAGTCCCATCTTTTCTGTTACTGGGCATGCCGGGCATATGCAACCCTGTTCTTTTGTAATGCATGTTGGGCTTTTACCCAATCCACAAAAGAATAGTTCCTGTTTTTCCTGTGCACATTCATTATAACTAGGACAGTCTGGACAGATACACAGAGCCTTGCTCTCCTCGATAGCTTTCATCCGCTCCTTTTCCGTCATCTTAGACATCTTCTCCATCATCTCCTCAAACTTATCCAAAGATTCACCCCCACCCTGCCTGTCACAAAACTATTTTTCACTACTATCTATTAGTGTCACTTCAACTTAAAATATCTTCTAAAACCTAGCATACCCTAAAGCAGATATAATTCAGGACGAAAAGAGGGGGTGGTTGCTTATTCTTTATTCTTTTTGCAGTAGCAGTCCCAGCAGAGTATCTCACAGTTTTGCTGTGTAGGTTTTCCGCCCTTTTCAGGGGGAACTATCCAATGTGCCTCCCAACCCTTTTGACCGTCGGGTCCCATGAAAGATTGTCCTCGTTTATTCCAATCGAGAACTCTCATGCACATCGAATTGTATTTATGTCCATGCTCTACCTCTAGGCATTCGCATCTGCCATCTGCAGCGCCAAACGCTTTCTTTACAACTTCCTCTGGAAATTCAACCATTTCCTGTTCCTCCGATAAGTTCACAGCTTTTATCCAAACATCCTCTTTTAAACCTTATTGCGAGAAACGCCTATTTTTCTTAATTCCAGAATAATGAAGTGGTTCGTCTTCTATCTTGCTCGACTTAGCAAGTCCTATCCATCTCGGAATTCGGTTCAGGTATTCTTGATATGAATTCCCATACTTTTGGAGACAAAACCGCTCTTCGTAAACCACAACAACATGTGATAGGATCATGAATATGGCTGTGAGCGTCAAGAAAATAGGGGAAACACACGCGATGCTTGTACCAAGGAAAATCAAGAACATACCAAAATACATGGGGTTCCTTGAAAAACGGTAAATTCCCTTGTTGACAGACTGGTCCACTGCAGTAGTAAAGAAATTCAGCATAGCCACGGTTTCAACAAATACACCCAGCAAATAGATGATTAATCCCGCATAGAACCAGACTGTGCCCAATTTAAGCGGCAAGAATACGCTATACGCAACCATAGCAAAGAACAGAACGGAATAGATGTTCAAAAGCTTTCTTTCCTTATCGCTCAGCTGTAAGTCGGCACCAAGTTTCTTCATCACTCCCTTGTCAATCACTCTCCCCGCTAGAACAGATGGCAAAAAGTTAGAGAAAACAACGTAAACCATGAATATCCAAGCGTTCCATAAGCCCAACTCGAACTCTAGTAAAGGAAACATTATTTCATCTTAACTCCGTTTACTCTTGATCCAAGACAGTATCATTTTACCCGGCTTCCACTCGGGTTCATCTATGTGGGGGAAATTATCGATTTTAACCTCTTTGCCTCCTATTTTCATAGCTTGACTTTTCCACTCTTCTAACGTTAGAAGCTTAGATCTTTTCTCTGCACTCATTTCTTTCTTCCACATAAACAACAATTTGAAGATGGGCATAACTATTTTTGCTGAGAAGGACCTCCATCTTTCTGGTGCATAAAGATCAACAATAACAACTCTTCCTTTAGGCTTCAAAACTCGCATAAATTCTCTCAAAGCTACTTCAACATGTGTATGTCGAATAGTGAAAACACATACAACTAAGTCAAAGAAACCATTTTCGACAGGTAAATTTTCAGCCGAAGCTTTCTTCAAAAAAATAACATTATCTAAAGATTTCATCTTAATGTTATTCTTGGTTTTTGCCAGCATCGCGTCTGTGATGTCTATTCCCAATATTTGGCAATTCCCGGCTAGGCGTTTAGAAATGGACACGGATATGAGACCTGTTCCAGTGCCCACATCAAGTATTTTTTGACCTTTTTTCAGTTGGCAATTATCTAAGATGTGATTGACAAATTCCTCCAATTCGATGCCCGTGTCTTTTCTAATGATTTCAACTTTGTCTAAATCGTAAGTAGATGCCCAAGCTTCGTATTGTTTCTTCACATCTTTTTTATTATTCATCTTAACTATCTCTTAAACAGACTACGACAGTCGTAATTGAACTGCAATCTTTAAAAGCGTTTTACGGTCTATTCTCTGCTATCAAAAGTGGATGTTGTGTCTCAAATGATGATTTACAGCATACCTCTGCTGGCTATATCATTGCTTCTGATTATGCTGATCAGCGACAGGATAATCCGATACGTGTTAGCCATATCCAGAGCCCTCGGTCTATCCGAAATGGCTGCAGGCTTCATCTTACTCTCCGTAACAACATCGCTGCCGGAGCTTTCAGTCTCCATAGTCGCATCCCTCGCGGGTGAAGGAGGACTCTCCGCAGGTAACGTCTTAGGCTCTAACATCGCAAACCTCACCATAATACTTGGATTGGCAATACTTCTCAGCAGAAAAGAAATCGCACTGAAAGGACAGTCACAAAAGGAACTTGTACAATTCCTGTTCATCTCCTCAATAATCCCCCTCTTTATAGTCCAAAGGGGAAGCCTAGGAGCCGTCTTAGGCGTCGTACTTCTGATACTGTTTATCTACTTCAGTGTAACAGTTTCCCGCAAAACCGAAACCACAACCTCCAATGAGCCACCCAAACAGAAAAAAGAGAAAGAAAACATCGCCATTGTAGGCGTCAAATTTTTGGTAGGCGCGACATTAATAATTGTACTTTCCAAATTTGCGGTGGACAGCTCCGTTGACATTGCAGGCTTCATAGGTTTACCCACATCCATTATAGGAGCAACCATTATCGGCCTTGGAACCTCCTTACCTGAGCTGGCAACAACAATACAAGCTCTCAAGCAGGGGCTGGTCAACATGGCTCTTGGAAATCTGCTCGGCAGCTGCATCACCAACATCACCCTTATTCTCGGGGTTTCGTCGCTGCTCTCGTTTTCTCCAGTGAACGTGGTGGCTGTGCAGAGCATCATGTTCTACGTGTTGCTTTCGTCCTTGAGTGTCTGGTATATGGTGGGCGCAAGTGAACGGCTAACCAAAAAGGGAGCCATATTCCTCTGCCTGATTTACGGCGCATTCATTCTGCAACAGGTGGGCGTTTCAGTATTCATTTTCTAGAAGAATGAACTTAACGTTGCTTTCTAATTGGAAGCCGTTCAAGTTGCAGTTCAGAAAACCTAAAAAAGAGACACCACATTCTAGAAATATGCTGAGGAACTGGTTATGCTTGCTGGTCTTCAAGGGCTAATCGATGAGCCTATCCGGATTCTAACGATAGTTTTAACCATAATCGGCGCATTTCTGATTGTCACAATATTCAACAAGCTAGTAGCTAGAATTGAGAAGAGAGGCGAACTAGAGAAAGGAAAACTTGTTCACCTGAAACGGTTCTTCCAAATAATCATCTACCTCGTAGCCGCCATCATAATACTCTCAATTTTAGATTACGACATCACCGCGGCAATCGCAGGTCTAGGAATAGGCGCACTAGTAATCGGCTTCGGCTTGAAGGACATAATAGAAAACTGGGTTTCCGGCGTGCTGATAATGTGGGGCAAAACCTACACCATCGGCGACGTAATCAGAGTTGGAGACCTAACCGGAACAGTCACAGACATAGCCCTCAGAACAACCAAACTGAAGACCTACGACCGAAACGAGATAATCATTCCGAACTCTATGCTTATGAAAGAAAAAATAATCAATCTTACGGGTGGCGCATCTGAGGCAGTGGCTTCACTAACCTTCGCTATAGACTATACTGCGGATGCTGAAAAAGCCAAAACCATAATAGAAAACATCCTGAAAAACCACAAATCGGTAATCTTTAGCAAGAAACGAAAAAGAGAAATACGGTTCATTTTCCGCAACCGAGAGTGGACAAACGAGATTGAAGCCCTGTTTTGGATAAACGACCCACCCAACGAGGAATTTATCAAATCAAACATTGCGGAGTTAATCCTGAAAGAATTCAAGAATGAATGTATCCTGCCGCCGATTCCCGCCTTGATGCGGAAGGAGTACCTGACCGGAGAAAAAACGGACAACGGGCAGGAAACAGGCTGACCGCTCTGTTACGTTCTTGATGTGCGGTTATAGTGACAGTTAGGGCACGAAAAGAACACTTGCTTTTTTCCCCTAAGTTTTCGCACAATCATCTCGGTTTCGCATCTTGGACATTTCATAACAAAACCATCCTCAAATCCTAAGTTTTATGTTTTTCTATA
>CBFCZR010000024.1:0-15262 GCA_965602795.1 Candidatus Bathyarchaeota archaeon
CTGAAGCATCGTGTCCAAATCCATTGTCGGGTCAACCCAGAAAGCTTTCAGTTGATCCCAGAAAGTTTGCTGGAAAGGATTACCCACTGCGTCGTCAAGGTCTGGAACAATCATCACGGTTTGCATGAACTGCACCACTTTCAGGTCTGCGGCGTTATAGGCTGATTCGGGAACGTCACTGTTCGGTGCAAGAAATCCTCCCTGTTGAACCATAATTTCTTGTGCCTCAGTGCCAGCCAAGAATTCTATAAGCTGCTGAGCTTCATCCATGTTCTCCGTGGCTGTGGGCATTACTGCATAGTCGACTGAACCCGTTGCTCCGTCTGTTTCAGGGAATGGGAAGAACCCAATATCATCCAAGTTTTCGCTAAAGGGTGAAAGGGTGGTTACGAAGCTGCCTTGGAAGTATATTCCGTATGTTCCGTCGTAGAGTCTCTGTAGTTGTGTTTGCCAATCATCTGGAACGCTGAAGTAGCCCGATTGCAACAGGTCTGCCAGTTCTTCAAAAACTGCTTTTGTTTCTGCGCTGGTGAACGCTGTGGCTCCTGATATCAGGTTTTCTTGTAGTTGGTATCCACCTAAGCCGATTATGAAAGCCTCTGTTGTGTCTGAGAGTGGCCATCCGGTACCGTCTCCGCTTGCTATGGCGGCTTCCACTCCGTCTATTTCAGAGAGGTCAGCTAATAGTGTCTTAAACTCTTCGTATGTTGTTGGAGCAGTTAAGCCGTTATCTGCAAAGAAGGATTCTCTGTACCAGAAACCTGGTTTTCCCGAAACTTTGAACGGAGCAGCATATACTGCATCGCCTGAAGTAACAGGGTCCAAGTATGCATTCACGAATTTTGAGGCATCCATTTGTGCGGATACGTCAGCAAGTAAGCCGTCTTCTGCCAAGTCGAGTATCCAAGAGGGCCACGGAGCAATTATAACATCGGCGACGGCTTCTCCTGCTTCAAGTTGTGTTGGAACTGTGACTAAAAGTTCTTCAGTGGAATAAGCCACAGGGTTAACTTTTATTCCGGTGTTTTCAGTAAATTGGTCAAGTGCCTCTACGAAGTTTGCTTCTTCTTGGTCGCTCCATAGGCTGTATACTGTCAGTTCTGTTTCTTCTTCTGTTGGCTGCATTAGATACCATGCTGATAAAGCCGCGATAAGGATTATGATGATTGCAATGACCGCCAACCAAACAGTCCTAGATTGGGCTTTGCTTTTTTTCAAAATTTTCCCCCAAATGTTGTTTATACAATATAATTATAATAACTAGGTGTATATATGACTGACCCATCCTATTGTTGTCTACTTAGTCTATGGCGCCTAATTTTGGATTATTTTAGTTAAATACATAAAAAGTTATTATCTACATGATGAGATTTATTCTAGGGGAACTGATTGAGCAAAGTCTCACTCAACAAAATTTCTTTAAAAAATTACGCCAAAATAATTGGAGAAAAAGAGATAAAAAACATACAAGCGTTAGCTGACAAGCTTGCAGGAAAATCCGTAGTTCACGTAAGCTCCACAGCTTTCGGCGGAGGGGTCGCCGAGATGCTGCATCGTATCGTTCCTCTAATGAAGGATGTTGGTTTGGAAGCAGAGTGGAAGATTATCAGAGGCGAAAAAGAGTTCTTTGATGTCACAAAATCTTTCCATAATGCTCTCCAAGGAATGGAAACAGAACTTACCTCGGACATGAAACGAACGTATATCAGGTATAACGAGTTGAACGCTAGTCTCCTTGACCTAGACTACGATTATGTTGTGGTTCACGACCCGCAACCCCTAGCACTAATAGACCATCAGCCTAAAACGAGGGGAAAGTGGATATGGCGATGTCACATAGACCTGTCGCAGCCAAACCAGAAGTTCTGGAGTTTTCTGGAGCCGTTTCTAGACAACTACAGCGCCTACATCTTCACTGCAAAAGAATACGTGAAAAGCCCCCTAGAAACAAAGAAGGTAGCCCTCATAACGCCCTCCATTGATCCGCTAAGCGACAAAAGCAAGCCTCTGCCAGAAAACCAGATTCTCTCAGTCCTAGAACGCTATAATGTAGACCCAGAGAATCCTCTTGTGAATCAGGTTGCACGCTTTGACCCCTGGAAGGACCCCATGGGAGTCATTGACACCTACCGAGAAGTCAAGAAGAAGCTGCCCAAACTTCAGCTACTTCTGATATCAAGCATGGCTACTGACGACCCCGAGGGGTGGCTTTACTTCGAGAGAACCGCACGCCACGCCGGAGAAGACTCTGACATTCACTTGCTAACCGACCTTAAGGGCGTGGGAAACTTGGAGGTCAATGCCTTCCAAAGCGCCTCAGACGTGGCTCTGCTAAAGTCGATACGTGAAGGGTTCGGGCTGACGGTAACTGAATCGTTGTGGAAAGAGGTGCCGGTAGTGGGCGGAAACGTTGGCGGAATCCCACTCCAAATAATCGATGGCGAAACCGGCTTTTTGGTGAACAGTGTGGAAGAGGCTGCAGAAAAAACGCTGTACTTACTTGAGCATCCTGAAGAAGCAAAGAAGATGGGTAAAAAGGGGAAGGAGCATGTTAAAGAGAACTTTCTGGTCACAAAGCACCTGAAGAAATACTTGGAACTGTTCTTGAGCTTAAACTGAAGCACTGGACTATTTTGAATCAGAAGTTTTTTCTGGTTGAACCAAAGATTCTCTGAGGTAATCTTCCAAGGTCTCTCCCGGGATTACTTCGATGTTGTAGTCTCTTGGGTCTATTGAATGCTTGTAGTTCTTGGCTGGAACAATGACCTTCTTGAAGCCCCACATCTCAGCGGATTTAATCTTCTCATGTAATCCGCCAACCGCTGTAACTGGAACCACATCATCCACGCTGACGTTGATTTCCCCGGTCACCGCGACGTCTTGCTTTATGGGTTTTCCTTCCAGCAGCGAACAGAGAAGAATGGTCATGGTGACTCCTGCGCTTGGTCCATCCACCCTGTAGGCTTGAGCAAAATCGATGTGAGTGAAGAATTCTTGGGCTATGTCGACGCCGTACTTCTGCAGTATGACGCTTCTCACTTTTGCCACGCTGTCCGTTATGAACTGTTCCTGTCCCTCCTTTGCTATTCCCGTGACTTTGTAGTATCCTCGCAGCTTATTGTCGCATCGGCTGTCCCGTTTTTCTAGGAAGCCCTTAACTGTGAGAACATTGCCGGTCATCTCCCCGCTGTAAGGGTCTTTGACCACGGCTACCCCGTAAATCTGCCCCAGCTTGGATCCTTCCGGTGTGATGTCTAGAAGTTTTCCTCTCTCGTTCATCTGGTGTTCAAGAATCTGCTTCTGGATTGTTTTACAGTGCTTCTCTATAGCCTCTCGAACATGCCTCTTTTCAACAAGCTCCAACCCCTCATTCATCGCTAATGTGGCGGCTGTCTTCACCAAAGAAATCATGGGACGAAACTTCGTGGTTAACGCATCCTTCTTGTTGCTTCTCCGCCGCCCCTCATCGATTATTTCTTTGCATGCTTCTCTGCTGAAAGGCAGCAACCTGAACCGCGAAACCTCTTGGGCAATAAACTGCACATATTTGCGCCGATTCTCAACATTATTCTGCATGTCATTGTTCATCCGCACCACTTTGCCGTAACCGTAAATCCTGTCCATAAGCGCTGGATGAATTTGCCCTATACTGTCAAAGTTTCCGGCGCCAACCAAGAAGCACATACAAGGCACAGGTTCCGTAGAAACTGCCATAGCCGCTGTCCCACCCGCGTTGCTCCAACGACTCCGCAAGGTTATAGGCAGCTGTCCATCTTCCAGAACCGTCAGCAAAGTTGTGGCTTCGGCTGGCTGCATGTTCTTTATTTCATCAACGTAGAGGACGCCGAGATGCGCACGATGCACGTCTCCGGCGCTTACTCTCTGATGTTCCGGCGTGCCGAGTCCTCCGGTTTGCAGTGGGTCCCAGGCGATGCTTCCGAACAGTTGTGCGGAGCCGTGTCCTGTGGCGTCGATGAAGGGGGCAACTTTTTGGGAGTTGTCCACGATGAATTTTGGGACTTTTGTTGCTTTTGCTCCGCCTATGCCTTTGGCGCTTCCGAGAACTCCGAATCGTCCCAGCACGGTTACTAGAATCAGGAACATGAGCATCATTCCGGCTGGAAGAAAGGTTATGGTTCCGATTGACACGAAGTTGTCTATCATGTATGTGCCGAAGTCGCCGTTGTGAACCGTTTGGACGGGCTCTCCGTAACCGGTCATGGCGTTTATGTCCCATGCGACTTTTTCTTGCCACAGGTAGTAGAAGCCTGCAAACATGAAGATGGAGGCTACAATTATCATAAGGTAGATTATAGCTTTGACTCCGAGACGCTGAAGAAAAAGTTTCTTTGCTTCTTTCAGTTTCTGTTTCAGTATAATCTTTTTTCCTTCTCCGGCGGGATGGCAGGAAATTTTTGGTTCGCTGGGGATTACATCGTTTTGCCAGCATATAGCATCTTGGAGCTGAATGTCCTCTTTCTTGTAAAGATCGGTCAGATGAACCGAAAGGGCTCTTCCTATCAATGATTTGCCGGTGCCCGGGTCTCCAAGCAAAAGCAGGTATGGTCCTGGGGGCGCAGTTTTGGTTATCTGAGGCTTCTCTTTGTTTGGGTCCTTCCATGCTTCATACCATTTTTCTTCTTTGAGGTTCTTGAGTTTGTGGACCAACTCTTCCAAGCAGAGATAGCACTCGTTTAAGGCTCGTTCTTGTCCGATTACCCATTCGAGAAGGTTGTCTGAAACTGGATAATCCTTAGTGGATTTGAATTCTTTCCAGTTCCATTTCTTGCCGCGGATAACCTCTTCATCTTCTCCGAAGTAGTCCATATCCTCTCTTCCCAACTTTCGGTTGACCAATCTAACAGGGATTGCACAAGCATTCAGCTATGCTTATGACTTCCTGAAACACAGAAATTGTCGTCAACTAAAATAAAGCCGTATTACCAAATCGGTAACATGACAAGAACCGATTTATTGTCGTTGCAGCCGTCAGCACGGAACGCGAAGCAGGTGCCAAACTTATTGTCCAGTGTGGAACTAAAGCGCCTCTCAGATTTACTGTTTTTTTGCAAAACTTGTTGGCGAACTTTTGTCAAGAAACTTTGACTGATGATTCGTTTGTTTGGTCAAGAATCCTTTACAAAAACGCTTTTATAACGGATAATATAACTTATTAATGTAATAAAAAATTGAATGTAGACAATAATTACGCGAGGAATAAACATGGTAAAACCTCGTATATTTGCAGGCGTGCTGTTGCTTCTGTTGACGTTTGTTGCTGTAACACCAATGTTTACTGTAAAATCAGCTAAAGCAGAAAAAGTTGCCTCACAGTGGGGTCATCTCTATCCTAGTGGGCATCCTCAAAACGAGGAGTATATGGAAGGGTTGATTTGTTATGAGATTTACAGGAATTTCGATAATTCAGGTTGGGAGTCCTTAAACAAATATGGGACGTACACACAATTAGCCTATGTAATGCAAGTCCTTCAGCATTGTCAATATCCATACAGCGGTGTCACTTGGGCGACAGCTTGGTGGGTCGGAGATTTTATTCCAGATGGAACTGTTCCCCCTGTACATCGGGGATTTCATGGACATAACAACCAACACATCTGGGATAACAATGTATACGCATACGCTAACTACTACTGGTGGCCTCCTCCTATTGGGTGGTGCCAACCAATACCTAGTAAGCAGTACTTTGCTTTCATCTGGACTTGCGCAAATGGTGGACTTTATTTCGATTCTAATGGGAACACATGGAATGTAGACGGAATTACATATCCTGAGACTGATTACGATGAGTATACTGAGCCGCCGTACACTCCCTACAATCCTTTCACGAAATATGGATACATTGAAAACCCATATTCCACACCCCCTACTGCAGTAGGTATGCCTTTTGGGTGGACTGGCACAACAGGTATGAGCACCGACGGCTACCACTCACCCAGCGGTAGCTACTGTTATATAGGATGGGAAAACCTCTCGCCTTGGATGGTAAACCCCACCGGCTACAATAACAAACTCTACCTCCATTTCCCATATTACTTCTACCGATACGCACTAGGAATAGATAATGGACCTACTCACCATACAATAAAACAGTCCCTTGACTATGCATCAAGTATGGTATGTGGATATAACTATGATTTCGACGATACAGAACTTTACAATGGAGATTGGGAGTATAAGGATGTGGATGGCGAAGATTACGATGGATGGTGGTATTGTCGTATGAGAGTTTTAGGCAATGGTAACTTGAATTTGCCATACTAAGGAGGAAGGGCTAAAATGAAAATATTAAAGAAAATAACTGTGACTGCAATCGTTTTGCTGATCTTGGCGATTTCATCGATTCAACCTTCAGGGGGCAGATATGGTAGATTTAACTGCAAAAGATATGATGCAACCGTTCTTAAGCGAAGTTGTGGGTCTAGACCTAACCAAGTACAATATAACCACTGAAGACTACAGCTTCAAATATCCCTCAGAATATGGTGGTAATGTCAAAGACGAACATGTATATTTAGAACTTGTTTCCTGTGAAGGAAATATTAGTGTAATGGGTCTATTTCTCAATGGCTTCAACGGTGGGATATTTGTGTATCCACCAACAAACGGTTCAATGTTCTTTAAGCATCAACCGTCAACTAATGCTCTTGATGAATCACGAAACATACTGCAGAGGTACAAAACCTTCGCTCAAAACTATGGCTTTGACACTTCGCATATAGATTCAGCGTTAACCCTGCTGAACAGTGCCACCATAGCATCTTCAGCAACTACTGGTTTACACACCTTCAACAACATAATCGGGTTTGCTCCATCGGTCACGACTTCAGACAACATGAAGCAGGAGACAGAACAAAGAAGCATCACGTGGATTTATACCGAAAGAGGGGTTGATATACCCAACAAATGCCTAAAAATAGATTTTGGAATCGATAAACTGCATTTTGTGGACACATGGAATCTTTTCACTGTTGGATGCTTTAGTGTTGTTTCTGAGGAGGAGGTCAAGCAGATAGCTTTTGATGCGGCAAACAAATATAATTTGACTTTGGTCGGCGAAAATGGCACTTTGATTGTTGCTGAAAAGCCTGGCTGGTCCAGGACATCCATAGTGTTGAACATGGTGCCTGGAGAAATATACAACGATGAACTAAGCAAAAAAATAGGCATTGTAAGCGGCGGCAACGCAACCAGAGACCCCATGGCGCTCTATCCGCTTTGGGATACGGTACTCTACTTTAGCAAAAGGGTCGGCAGCGTCTATGGCATAGCAGTTGGCGTGTGGGGCGACACAAAAGAAATCGCCTACATCACCCCATACGGTTACTTTGACGCTCCAGCAGAAGACCCTGACACAACAACATCAACAGACCCCCCAGCTGACGAGCCAGAAGAAAAACCATCAGAGCAAAACGAACCATCACCCACACAAACCGAAAACACAACCAAACTGGAGGGCAGCAACCCGCCACCGAGCATATACTTAATCGCTGGAATAGCCGCAACCGCAATAGCAATCACTGTAGCTGCAGTATTCCTTAAGAAAAGAAGGAAATAGCACCCTTCTTTCCCCCTCTTTTTTCTTGTTTCTGAGAAAAAATGCAGAGTAACTGATCTTGAAGGCTTAGGCTTTCTCTGAGTCCTAACTTTTTCGCATCTAGACGTGATCAAGAAGATTTTATTAATGAGTAGCTTCGGAAAGGTTAGACAACAGGTTATGTGAGGAACACAAGATGAGGGACAGTGTTGCGGTGATAGGCGCAGGGGTGATAGGCGGCGCCATAGTTAAGAGTCTGCTGAAGAGCGGATATGAAGGCAAGATAACAGCAGCTGACATGCAGCCAGAAAAACTTGACGAGTTAGAGAAGCTGGGGGTAACCGTGACCAGCAACAACAAAAAGGCTGCAAGAGACTCTGAGATTGTCTTCTTATCTGTTAAACCGAACATTGTAGAGACTGTTCTGAAGGAGATAAGCAAAGAAGTTGAAGGGAAACTGGTGATTTCATCGGCTGCCGCGGTTACTGTTGGCTTCTGTAAGCGGATAGTGCCTAAAGCCAGATTTGTCAGGATTATGCCCAACCTTGCTATTCTGGTGCAGGAATCCTTCACTGCCTACTGCTGCGACAACGACGTAACAACGGAAGACCGAGAGAAGGTCAAGGAGATTTTGGGGGCGATGGGAGTCCACAGGGAAGTTGAAGAGCGGCATATGGATGCGGTGACTGCAGTAAGCGGAAGCGGCCCCGGCTACCTCTCCGTTATACTTGAAGCCCTAACCTATGCTGGGTTAAAGGTTGGTTTGCCCCGAGATTTGGCTTCGATTAGTGCAGCTCAGGCGGCTCTAGGAACAGCAAAACTTGTGCTGGAGACGGACCAAACTGCTTCTCAGATACGGGACAGGGTGACTACGCCCGGCGGAACAACCATCGAAGCCATTTATGAGCTTGAGGGCAGTCAGGTGCGGCAGGCTTTGGTGAGGGCTGTTGAGGCGGCAACCCGGAAGAGCGAAACCATCCGGAAACAATGGGAATAACGAGGTCATGTTGATTAAGACTTAAATCTTGATGTTGGGGTAGTGTATATTTATGCCAAAAGAGAAGATTATTGTTCTCATGGGGTCCCCGAGAGACCTCCACTTTGCAGCTAAAATCAAGGATTTCCTCGAAAAAGAAAAGTTCAAAGTCGAATGCATCTACAATGTTGCTTCTGCTCATAGGACCCCGGAAAAGCTGCTGAACGACCTGAAGGGATACGAAAAGAGCGGAGACCACATCGTCTACATTACAGTTGCCGGCTTGTCAGATGCTCTTTCAGGCGTTGTTGCCGGCTACAGCAGATACCCGGTTATTGCTTGTCCCCCAGACTCTGACAAACATGGCGGCGCCAAAGTGTTCTCCTCCACTGCCATGCCCAAGGGTATACCTGTTGCCTATGTTGCTAAGCCTGAAAACGCTGCTCTCGTAGCCGTGAGAATCTTCGCCATATCCAATCCTAAACTAAAGAAGAGTTTAGACAAGTTCAAGCAGAAAATGGCGAAAAATGTCTACAAAGGCGCAGAAGAAGTGAAGAAGGTCATCCAGAACAAAGACGTTAACAGGCTGACAGTCTAAGAAAAAAGCTGTTTTTCAACAATCTTCTGCTATTAGGCTTCAAATATGAATGTTGGGTTAACGTCTTTCCGCTTGCTCATTGTTATATTTTGGTTTTAGCGGATGAGTTCCCGTTTCTTCCATCGCAGGTTTTTGCTTTTGCATTTTCTGCATTTTGTGGCGCTGGGGGCGTTTCGTGCTCCGCATTCTCGGCAGATTTTCATGTGGAGTCTATGCTTCTGGGCAAGCGTTTTCTTGAAGGGATCCATTATTGGCAAGTTAGATGTTCTCCGTATGGCTGGGTTTAGTTAAGATTCAAATCATCTCTGACCTAAATATGTTTTCCTTTCTTCAGACGCTTCAGCTGTCCGCTTTAACGTATTTCCATTGCTTTCAGATAGTTCTCATCGGTCTTGGCATCATTATTGCCTGATGTTTCTTGTTTCTGGCGGAGCGATACCCAAATCAGGTTAAACAGTAACAGATTCAAAGATTCACCGCAACGTATTTATTGAGCAGAAAAAGAGCTTAGAAAGTTTACGAACAGAAAAAATGAGGAGCGAGGCGGAGAAGTGGCAGAAAACAGTTCTGCTAAAAACACGCAACTTTAAAAGTCTCCGCTGCAAACTTCTTTATTTCAGGGAGGACACAAGACAGAGTGAAAACGGAACTATGCAATTTCTGCTTGAAAAGCGGAATACTGTGCTCAAAATGTCAAGGAAAACTTAAGTCGGGAAAGGTCACTGAAGTAGACTTCAATATAGCCCGTTTACTTCTGTCTCTGGAAGAAAAGTACCCTTCTCTCCAAGAAGTACACTTTCACAAGGCTGTGGAAGCCAATAGAATTCTCGCCATCCTCGTCGACAAGGGTGACGTGCCCCGCCTTTTAAGCCATGGCGGAAAAATCGTTAAAGCCATCGGCGAAAAGACAGGAAAAACTATTCGTGTTCTGGAATATGGAGTGAATGAACGAAAGTTCTTGGAGGACCTCTTTGTTCCTTTAAGCATTCTAACCATAAACAAGATTTGGTTGCCTGATGGAACCACCGAGACAAGAGTTATATTGAAACGGGGAAGACGGAAAAGAATTCCAAACGTCAAAGCTTCGAAGCAAATTGCCGAAAAAATTCGGGGAATGACCCTGCGGGTGGAATTCGCTCGATAAAAAGCTGGGTCTCCGATGAAAGTTGACAAGATGGGGAAGTGGCGAAGAACCCACTACTCAGCCGACATAGGACCTGAACTGGACGGACAGGAAGTCTTGGTTTTCGGTTGGGTTCACGAGATAAGGGACTTAGGCGGCTTACGGTTTCTGATACTGCAGGACAAAACAGGAAAACTGCAGATAACCATCCATAGACACAAAGTCGCAAAGGAAGTGGTGGAGAAAGCTGAGTCGGTGCAGAAACAATACAGCATAGGCGTTAAAGGCACCGTCAAAAAGATGGGAAAGGCTCCTAGAGGAGCAGAAATCGTCCCCAACGAAATGCGAATATTCAGTGTGTCAAAGCAGCCGTTGCCCCTCGACATAACCGGGAGAACCAAAGCAGAGATTGATGTGCGTCTTGATGCCCGCGTAGTGGATTTGCGGAGGGAAGAATGCCAGGCTATATTCAGGGTTCAGCATGTCGCTCTTGAGGCTGCCAGAAGTTTCTTGTCAAAGGCGGGCTTCATGGAAGTTTTTACGCCCCGAATCATTGTGTCTGCCACTGAGGGCGGCTCTGCTCTGTTTCCTGTTGCATATTTTACTAGGGAGGCTTTTCTGGCTCAGAGTCCTCAGCTTTACAAGGAGCAGTTGATTATGGATTTTGAGAAGGTGTTTGAGATTGGACCTTTTTTCAGAGCCGAAGAGTCTCATACTCGCCGTCACCTAAGCGAATTCATCGGAGTGGACATCGAGCAGGCTTTTGCCACGGCTGAGGATGCTATGAAGGTTCTCGAAGAGCTTATCCACCATGTTTGCAAGACTGTGGCTGAGAACTGCGAACGGGAACTGAAGCTTCTAAAGCACAAGGTTACGGTTCCTGAGGTTCCCTTTCCGCGTTTAACTTACGACAAAATCCTAGAGGAACTTGAAAAAGAAAAGGTTCACATCAACTGGGGCGAGGACATTCCTACCGCCGCTTACCGGGTTCTTGGCAAGCTTCATCCCGGCTATTATTTCATCACTGACTGGCCAACTGAGACTAAAGCCTTTTACATCCAACCGCAGGACGACAACCCGAAACTGAGTGAAGGCTTTGATTTGATGTGGCGCTGGGTGGAACTTTCTTCAGGTGGAACACGTATTCACTCCAAAGAGCTGCTGATGAAACGGCTAGCCGAGCAGGGACTCAGCAAGGAATCCTTCAAAACACATCTGCAAGCATTCGATTATGGTATGCCTCCCCACGCTGGATGGGGCTTAGGTCTGGCAAGACTGGTCATGGTGCTCACGGGCATAAAAAACATCAGAGAAGTAGTGCTCTTTCCGAGAGACCAATACAGACTCACACCCTAACCAAAGGGCTAGTATCCTGCCGTTATAAGGTCTTGCGGCTTCATAAATTCTCGTAAAATAACAGTTGCGTAGCTGCCTCGATTTAAGGTAAAACCAAGCTTCATCATCTGCTTGCCCTCGTTTTCTGTATCATCGGCTATTTCTTCCTGAACCAAATTCCAAACAGGATTCAAAATCGCCCTCACTCTGCCTAGTGCAGTTGCCTCGGGCATAAACGAGATTCTGAACTTTTGTGGGTTCACATTTTCGTTTTCAAGAATCTTCTGTTCGATTTCTCCTTGGACTCCCTCGGATGGAGGCTGGTCTGGACCTACGAGCGGCGCAGCCACACACATCGTTCCCTCCTTCACCGACTGGACTGTTGTTTGAATGTTGTTTTCGGTTGCCTGATCGCACTCCTCTGTAGGAAGCCCATGTTCGCCTAGCTTTATTGTGTAGTCGCCGATCTGCGGTTCGTTTAGGGGGATGCCTCTTCGTATACGTTCGCTGATGAACCTGTTGAAGAGATAGGACTGGTAGCCCTGAACGAAGAGTTTACGGAGCCTCCGCGGCAGCGTCCTGAATGCGCCCACGTAATCATTTGGGTACCTTGCCAAGTGACGGAGCATGAAACGTTCATACCTCAAAAATCTGGGAAATCGTTCAAGCGCCTCCCCAAAATCCAATGTATCATGCAACTGCTGTCGAGCCTCTCTTGCTTGGGGGTGCTCATGTTCGCTGGGTTCTGCGAGGAAAACCAGAGCCGCCCTCTCAGCGTCTCCCCTTGATAGATGTTTGCCTATCAGGTGGGTGTTGGGTCTGATTGTGCCGAAACGTTGGTGCCCAAAAAAGTTGGGAACCCCGCCTACCGCCTCTATTTCAGTTTGGATGTTTTTTGTTCGCTCTTCAATAACAGAAGATGGATGGGCTATTCCCCTGACTGTTATGTGGAACCGGTTTCCCTTGATGAGCTGAGAATACATCCTCTCTTTAGAGAAACGCTGCGGATACAAAGTTATGTCCTTGATTCGCACATCCAAAACCTTGTTTGGCGACACGTTCTGCAGGCTTATATGCTGAGCAGTGAGAGCCTTCGTGTCCTTGATGCCCGCAAACCTTATCCGCTTCCGGCTTATCCTCAGCCTCTCTGCAACCTTCCTCACCGCCAAAAACGTGTCCCATCTACGCTTAACCAAAACACAGATGAGGTAACGTCCCATCCCAGCAGGCTCCCAAGCCTCAACCGGAACCGAAACCTCAGCCAATGAACCGTCAACCAGCAGCTCCTCAACCACAAAATCGTCTAACAGCTGACGGATTCTTCCCCCAACCCCCAGAGATTGGGTGACGTAAGTTTCCATGCCCAGCTCTTTCTCAAGCGGTGGAACCTGCAACAAATCAGCCTCACAGGAGACTCAGTTTCCCAGTTATAGTATCTACCTTATCGGCTGGGGCTGGTCCTATTCCCAAACAGGTCACGGTTTCAGGAGGAAGCTCAGTTAACCCCCGGTCAACGATCAATGCTGCAGGCAACCCTGCGTTTCTAGCTTTTCTCTCCAGCTCCAGAAGCTCCTGCTCAGACTTCACCTTCACCGCAATCTTGCACTGCCCCTCCCTAATCCATGGGCTCCACCATTCAGCACGATTCTTCCGCGCATACTCGGACGCGGAGACGGCAGCGTGCCCAGCCTGAGCAGCCATCTTTCCTTTGCTCATCTTAACGTCTGTTCTCACCACAATAATCTGCTTATACGAGAAATCCGATGAATCACACGAAATTTTTCCAGTCATCACACTGTAACCTCAACAACTATCTAATGTATGCCTGTCCCTCTAAAACGCTTTTATCTCATTCTGGAGACACAACCACGATTTTTCCGTTCAGAAACCGAAATAACAGGCTTTAAGGAAACAAAATCACTGTTTTGTTGCTGAGGTCAGCCAAGAAAAGAGGAAATAGCTGATAACCGCCAGTGCGCCAGGATACTTGACCATGGAAACAAGAGTTCTTCCCTGAAAATCTAGGTCCCCAACCTTCTCAAGCACACCGTCAACCCCCAATCTGCTGCACAAACCGAACAGCCCATCTATTCTGCTGTCAGGCAAGCTGTTGAGCATCCTGCGCATCTGAAGCATAGCAGCTAACTCAAAACCAATCAACTGTTTCCATCGGGACGGGTAACGTGACAGAAAAGCCTCCGAAAAATCCTGCATTTTCACGGCTTCATAGGCAACCTCCCCGGCTATCCGAGCGCATGTTAGCCCAAAGATGACGCCTCCGCCTGTTGTGGGTTTCACTTGGGAAGCCGCGTCTCCCACCGCCAAAAAGCCGTCCGAATATGTTTTGGGGATTGGGGCAGCCAACGGGATGGGATGAAAAGAACTGTATGTGGTTCGGCTTTTCTTCAGTTTCTTTGAAGCCACAGGATGTTTCTCCATGAATCTCTGCAGATATTTTTTGGGGTCGCCGGATTCGGTGGCTAAACCAACTTTTGCTGTGCCGTCTTTTCTGGGGATTATCCAAGCGAAAAATCCGGGGGCAACGTTTCCTCCGAAGTAGACTTCAACCATGTCTTCATCTGTCCCCTCCACGCAGTCAACTTCAGCTTGGGCTCCCTTCACCATCATAGAGCCCTCTAGTCCATCGAGTCCCGTCTTCTTCAGAAGCTTTGATGAGCACCCCTCAGCATCTATAACAATATTCGCCTTCACCCTCTCCTCCCCCCTTAAGGCTACCCCCTTGACAACACCTGAATCCAAGATGAGGGACTTCACCCTTGACTTGAAGCGGTACTGGACTCCAGCTTTTATAGCAAGTTCAGCGAGATGCTTATCGAAGAGTTCTCTGTTAACAACATAAGTTACTGGAGCGCGGCATCGCAACACAAACTGTTTACCTGACGGAGAAACGAAAACTGCTCCCCTAATCTCGTTTTCAATGGCAGACTGTGGTACACGTAATCCTAGCCGTCGCAAACTGGAGATGTTTAGATGCCCGGCGCAGTGTTTAGGCGCCCCTATCGTTTCATGCTCTTCGCAAACCAGAACTTCAGCGCCCAGTTTGGCGGCTGTGTATGCTGCGTATGAGCCGCAGGGTCCTCCTCCGACTACAATTATGTCAGGTTTCTGTTTCACTTCTCTTCCTCTTTTTGTTAAACCAACAGCCTTTACATATGCACTGAGAAAGAATTAAAAGATAGCATATATAAGAGGCAGTTGTATTATCCAAGTTCCCTTGAGGTGTTGCTGTGAGCGAAGATATGAACCTTGTTATGCCCAAGTGCATGTCCTGTAACCGAACCATTCCTCCGGGAGAAGACGCAACAAAAACCAGTTGCCCAAACTGCGGAGAAATAGTAATCTGGCGCTGCTCCAAATGCAGACAGTTCGGAAGAAACTACCGCTGCCCAAAATGCGGATTTACGGGACCTTAGCGGGTATTTAGGGGACCTTTTTTATTTGGATCCAAATATGTTTTAATTATTTGCGTTTTCTGAAGAGCATTACGTCTTGGGGTGTGGTGCAGATGTATTCGAATCCGGCTTCCACAATCTCTTTTGCTTCTCTTGTTATTTTTGCTGTCGCTGAATTATATTCATTGCTTTCTGATTTACTAGTCTAGAACCCTTTAAATAACTCCGCAAAAGTCATGATGTGCATAAGGCGGATTAAAAA
>CBFCZR010000025.1:0-14987 GCA_965602795.1 Candidatus Bathyarchaeota archaeon
TGTTCCTCTTTCTTGTTCACCAAGTTCTTGATGTAACCGAAGTATTGAACTCTAACATTCAAGTTTCTTCACCAATACTCTAGCCAACCACTTCAGGGCAGCCAGATGTTTGTTGTCACAATGATTTGGGGAAGAATCTTATTTATCGGTTATGTGTGCCTGTGCACTACTGTCGGAATTTAATGATGGAATGTGTTTTTATTAAAACCGTTATGTATTGCAAATAATATCGAGGAAATAAACAAAATTGTCCTCAAAAACAGCATAATAATGTTTATGTTGAAGCCAAAGGATAAAGCTTAATATTTATCAATCTATATCACATAATTCTCTCCAAAAGTGATACTAATGGAGGATTAAGATTGAGTTACAAAAAACGAATTCTTTACGTAGACCTCACAACTGGAAAAACCGAAGTCAAACCCCTGAAAGAGAAACTAGCTAAAGAATACATCGGCGGCATAGGACTTGGAATGAAACTGTGGCTAGACAACTCCAAGGCAGGCGTCGACCCATTCAGCCCCGAAAACCCCCTGCTTTTCATGACAGGACCACTCACCGGCACCATGGCACCCTCAGCGGGAAACAGCTACGCCGTGGTTTCAAAAGGACCACTAACCGAGGGAATATGTGAATGCAAGGCTCACGGTTTCTTTGGACCTGAAATAAAACGAGCAGGATACGATGGTATCATCTTTACAGGTAAATCTGAAAAATTAGTTTACGCATGGATTGACGATGATTCTGTTCAGCTTCTTGATGCTGAGCATCTTAGAGGAATGTCGCCTGCAGAGACAGATGAAACGATCAGAGAGGAAATGGGCGATTTTTACATTCGAGTGTCAGCCATCGGAGAAGCGGGAGAAAAACTGAATCGAATCGGTTGCATCATAAACGATGAATTCAGAGCCATCGGCAGAGGCGGCATGGGCGCCGTTATGGGATCTAAGAACCTGAAGGCAGTTGCTGTTCGCGGAACAAACGACGTGGATGTGGCTAACGTTGAAGAGTTCAAGGAATTTGTGAGAACTATTTATGAACGCATGAAGGGGCCTGCTACAAGAAAATATAGGACATTAGGGACGCCGGAGAACGTTCTTGTTTTGAATGCTTTGGCGGCTTTGGCTACCCGAAACTTCACTAACGCAACCTTTGAGGGTGCTGAGAAGGTTAGTGGGGAATACCTGAATGAGCATTATGTTAAGAAGATTATTGGGTGCGCAACTTGTGGTATGCGTTGCGACCACATTGCTGTGGTTCCTGAGGGAGAATACAAAGGCAGCACGTCCCGTGTTGAGTTTGAGTGCCTGTGGTCTTGTGGTCCCCTCTGTGGCGTTGACCGGTTAGATGCAGTTATTGAGGCTATACGTTTAGCTGACTACTATGGTATGGACGGAATATCCATCGGTGTAATAGTGGCTATGGCCATGGACCTTTACGAGCATGGAATCATAACCGATAAGGAAACTGACGGCTTGAAACTGAATTTCGGCAATCATGAGGCGCTTGTTGAGGCGATTAAGAGAATTGGCACCCGAACTGGCTGGTTCGGAGACACCTTTGCTGAAGGAACCAAACGAGCAGCCGAAATAATTGGCGGAGATGCATACAAGTATGCTAACCATATAAAGGGAATGGAGTTGCCGGGTTACGATCTCAGGACATTGCAGACTGCTGCCTTAGGCTTCTCGGTTTCGTTCCGTGGCGCATGTCACCTCAGGTCTGGAGCTTACTCGCCTGACGTGAAGGGCAAGGTTGACCGCTTCAAGATTGAGAAGGGAAGAGGAAAGATAGTCAAGGACGGCGAGGACCTCTACAACGTTGTTGACTCGTTGATACTGTGCAAGTTCTCGAGGGGCGTCATGTATGATGGACTGGAAGACATGGCAAAATACTACGAGTTAGCGACTGGAATACCGATGACTGCTGATGAGCTTATACTGGCTGGCGAAAGAATAAACAATCTTGCTAGGGTGATTAACATCCGTGAGGGCAAGGGAACCCGAAAGGAAGACACATTACCTTGGAAGATCTTTAATTTCCCAGTGCCTGAAGAGTGTGTTGGAAAAGGAGTTCATGTGAAGCAGAAAGAGTTCGACCTCGGATTAGATGACTACTACAACGTGCGCGGTTGGACAAAGGATGGAATCCCCACACCAGAGAAGCTCAAGGAACTGGGGTTGAAGGATCTCGTCAAAATTGTGAAGAAAAAGATTGGTTCTAAGAAAAAAGGAAAATGAGGAGGAAAAAATAACATGCCTACAATTCATGAAAAAAAGTTTGTCTCCGGAGACCCAGCTAAGTGCATTGGATGCTGCGTCTGCGAATACGCATGCTCAATGAAGCATGAAAACACCTACAACCCAACCAAATCCAGAATCCGAGCTGTCCGCCTGAATTCCTTCGTGAACCTAGCGGTTTCATGCAGGCTCTGCGAAGACCCCCCATGCGTTGCCGCTTGCCCCCGAGATGCGTTGAGGCAGTCAGAAGAAACTGGCATCATCATAGTTGACGAGGACAAGTGCAACGGTTGTGGCTGGTGTGTCGAAGCCTGCGACTATGGTGCTATGCAATTGCATCCTGAAACAAAGAAAGTTTTCAGCTGTGACCTCTGTGATGGTGAACCTCAATGTGTGGAATGGTGCCCTGAAGAGGCGCTGGATTTCACAACTAAGGATATTATCTCGCAGAAAGCTAGAATAACTGCTGTCAAGAAGCTGTTCCAAGAAGCCCTGAAGAGCGAGAAAAAGTAAAGTTTCGGTGATGAACGTTTCCCTTTGATGGATGTTCGTGTCAGAGTAGTTTATACACTGTAAGAGGTTGGGGTCTTTTTTGTTGGCTCCAGCTTTCTTTTCAGTAATCATTTTTGGGTTCAGTTTGGTGGTTTTCTTTAGTTTTGGCGTCTTTAAGGGTAATTCTTTTTATTTTCTAGTTACTGACTATTGGTAATATAACTCAAAAGATGCAGGTCAGATAAAGATGGAACCAGAATTTGCCACTTGGACTCGCCCCTTTCTTCATGAACTGCTGGAAGAGATACCTAAAGACGTGGATTCGCTGCTTGATGTGGGTTGTGGCAGAGGAATTATCGGAGCCATGACACGCATTTACAGGAACCCTAAAAGACTGGTTGGCGTAGACATTTTTCAGGATTACATTGATTTCTGCAAAAAGTACAGCATCTATGATGAGCTACATCGTCTGGACCTGAGGCAAACGCCGCTGCCGTTCCAAAACAGTGAATTTTCTGTTGCAACATGTATAGAAACGATAGAGCATCTGCCGAAAGAGCAGGGTGAAGAGCTTTTGGAGGAGCTTCACAGGGTTGCTGATACGGTGATAGTGTCAACGCCTTCTTCATTTTTTAGGCAGCCTGAAAGTCATGTTAAACGTAATCCGTTTCAGGCCCACGTTAGCAAGTGGACAGTTGAAGATTTCAGGAAAAGAGGCTACAACGTGAAGGGTGTAGGAAATATTGCCATGCATAAGCTTGCTATTCCAACAAGAAAATTGACTTCCAGATTTCCGCGTCTTCATCAGTTTTTGTTGGCGAAAACAAAACGCAGAAAGTAGCATCCCCTGTTTATGGGAGCATTTTCTGTAGTAGGTTTGTTAGGTTTTTTGCTGTTTGTTTGAGTTTTGGTGTTAGTCCTTCTCCGAAGCTGGCGTCTTGTGGCTGGATTATGAGGAGGGCGATTTTTGCGTTTGTGGTTTCTGTTAGGTAGTCGCAGAAGATTCTTAGGGGTAGGGTGTGTGTGGAGATGGATGTTTTTCTCATTAGCTGTGTGGGGTCGGCAAGTTTCGGTGTTCCGGGTTTCTGGTTCATTATGCCTGCGTCGATGAGTAGGATGTGGGTGGGCTTGAATTTGGTTATCGGGTCCATGAAGCTTTCGGGCACGGTTTCGGCTTCAATCAAGAAAACAGACTGTGAAACCTTGTTTTGTAGGTGTCTCACTATTTCCACGCCGACAAAGTCGTCTCTCCGGAATGGGTTGCCTATGCCAGCAACAACCACCCTCTCCGCATCTGAGAACCATTCTTTCAGGGAGGATTCGATGTCAGCGTTTTGTTTCTCGGAGCCAGCCATACCCACTCAACCTGTCACATTACTGGAAGATGATGGAAGCGCTTTAAATGTGTAGTTGCGCAGGTTTTCCTAGAAAAAAGCTATTTTTCAACAATGAAGTATTATTAGGCTCCTAATATGAATGATGTGGCTACCTGTTTTTGGGTAGTCTCTGTTTGCAGATTATGATAAACAAGGTTGCTACAAGAAGCAGGGGCAGAATAATCCAAGATGGGAATTCTGGGATTGATTCTGTGTTTTCTTCAACTATTACTGTCCATTCTGTTGAGCCAGGTGGAAAAAATATGTGAAATTCTCCAGTGTAATTGCATATGTCTAATGTTCCATTTTTTTCATCTGGGTGCTCGCGTCCGCTAACGGAAGCAATTGTTTCCTCACTATCATGGTCGACAACAGAGAAACTAAAATCGTTGTCCCAATCCCATGCAAACACAGAACTATATTCCCACCTTATTCGCCATTCTACATGGTTAATTGTAAAAGGAGGAGAGTCACCAACACCTCCACCACTTCCAGTATATCTAACGACTTCTTCACTCCAATTTTGTGAAGAAGCAAAAGCAATACTCAATATAGAGCCTAATAGGCAAAAACAAAACAGCAACATGATAAACATCGATACTGATTTTGTCACTAGTTAGTTCTCCCTCCATTTTGTAACTTCAGTTTGTAAACAAGTGCAACGACTACCACAGCAACCAATGTAATCAGTAGGGTTGTCCATGAGGGAAACTCTGGAATTGTGTTGTTAGAGACTGTGTTATCGCTTGAATCATGTCCCCAAACCTTGATGTTGAGCTCTTTGTTTCCGAATATTGCGTTTCTGGAGATTATGGCTCCTTGACAATCGAAGAAATTAATGCCGTTCTCTTGGTTGTTGATTATTCTGTTGCTTGTAACGGTTGTGCCTTCAGAGTTCCATGAATGGATTCCGTCCTCGCTGTTTGCTGTTATGGTGTTTTCTGTTACGGTGTTGCCAATGCATTCTTCGTATGGCGCATAGAGCATGATGCCGTAGCCATTATTTGTCAGATTATTTTCTGTTATCAGCGAGTTGCTTGTGGCAACCAGCAGTACACCTTGCCCATTATTGGAGATGTTTTGGTTTTGAACTGTTATGTTTGTGCAGTTCACTAGACCAACGTATCCGGCGTCGGAGGGCACAGTCTTGTTGTGCTCGTTAACCCAGTAGATGATAGGTTTGCCGTTTACCGTGTTTGAGTCGTCGATGTCGTTAATGTAGTGTGTCATCTGAACTGATGTTTCGCATGTCAGCCAAAGGTTGTATGTGTTGTTGGTCAGACTGTTGTTTCTGAAAACGTTGTTTGGGCAGTGGTCAATGTAAACACCGTAGGTGTTGTTTGCGATGATGTTCCCCAGAAAAACGTTGCTGCGCGAGAATATCCAAGAGGCTATTCCATAAGTATTGTCTGTTATGGTGCTTCCAGAAATAGTGATGTCTGTGCAGCCATCCATCGACATTCCGTAAGTGAATTGGATGCCGCGCGCGAAGTTTCTGATGCGCAAATTCTTTATCTCCACATTACTTTTTGCTTGAAGCCAAATACCTGTAAGGCTTCCGTTTCCCTGAAGAGTGAAGCCTGCCCCATCAACAACTATGCCGCTGCGGGAAACCACGATGCTGCCCACAATGTTTTCTTTGAACGTGTAGACGTTGCCACTGCGCTGAATCTGGTCTGTCCCACTTACCTCTCCACCCTCAGTAATTTCGATGGTGTGATCGGGCACCGGAGCGGGAAAGAAGTTTGCAGAAACCGAAGGAACAGACTGTAAGCTGCAGAACAAAGAAAAAGCCAGAAAAAGTAGGACAAATGAAGACACAATTTTCTTCATAGCAGCCACTCTAACAAACCATTCTCTCACCAAGAATGAATAAAAGGATTTTTGTAAAGAATTCTTGACCAAAAAAACGAGCTACAACAGAAGTTTAGTCAAAAATTCTTGACATAACAAGTTTTCAACATTCAACCGGCTACGGAGACAACATCTCAAACGTTTTTGGCTTGCGCTGTTAGCTTATTGTCTAGGAGTTTTGTGGCGTCCACTCGGAGTTCCTCAAGAGCCATTTCTTTGGGGGTGAAGCCCATGGCTAACCCCAGCAGTTGCGGGTAGTGGAGCACAGGGATTCCGAATTTTTCGCTTAGAAGCCTTTCGATTCTCGGCTGGTTGATGTCAAACATCATGTGGCAGAATGGGCACACGGTTATCAGAGCCTGAGCATCCACAGCCTTAATGTTGCGAAGTTTGTCTCCAGCCAGATGCAAAGGAATCTTATCGTTCACACCAATTATCGGGGCTCCGCAGCAGTCCGTTTCATACATGTAATCCAAGCATTCTGCCCCCGTTGCCTCAATAAGCCTCTTCAACAGAACAGGGTTCTCTGGGTCGTCGAAGCCGATGTACTTCGCGGGACGCAAAACGTGGCAGCCGTTATGCTCAGTCACCTTTAAACCATTGAGAGGATTCACCACAGAGTCTTTTATCTTCTCTAAGCCAACGTCGTCGATGAGAGCTTGAATGAGGTGCTTAACAGCTATTTTTCCTCCCTTGAATTCCATGCCGATCTTCTTCAGGTAGCCGTTAATCCGCTCCTTCAACTTTTTATCCTCCTGCAGACTCTTGTTCACCTTGCGGAGAGTTCCAGCGCATCCCGGGCACAAAGTCAAAATATCTAAACCCTGCTGCTCAGCCAAACAGAGATTCCTAGCAGCCAACAACATCATCGCATCGTGGTTTACACCATCTATAGGCAAGCCGCAGCAGTTGAATTCGGGCATCTCAACCAATTCCACACCCAACTTTTCCAACACCTTCCGGGAAGAGGTTTCGTAGCTGGCGATTCTGTAAGGGATAACACAGCCCAGAAAAAGCAAATACTTCAATTCAGCCATACTATTTCTTCTCCATCTTCGCCTTAGAAACACCTAAGGCATCAAACAGCTTAGCCACATCCTCAACATTGGCTTGGGGCAAAGGCGGCAGCCCCTTTTCCACCCGCTTTTTGAGACGCAACTCAGGAATCCTGTACGCATATCCAGTCTTCAGAATATTAGCGATTAACTCCCTGAACACATCGGGTATGACGCCCTCCTTCACAGCCATGTTCCTAAGTGTTCGGACAACACCCGCAATGTCCACGCCCTGAGGACAATGATCAACACACGTAAAACAAGCGGCACAGAGCCAAAGCGACTCACTGGAAAGAAGCCTATCCTTCATTCCCAGCTGGGTCATCCGCATAATCTTTCTGGGGCTATAGATTTCGCTGAACCTTGCTATGGGACAGTCAGCCGTGCAGGTGCCACACTGAAAACACAACTTGATTTTTTCGATGCCTGGAACCTTGCTGATCTCACGTTTAAATTCAGGGTCCAAGTCCCCCATTTTGATGGTCCTTGCCAACTTGGTTTTGGCAGCCACTTTCTTTTCAGACACCAACTCAACCTCATCCATCAGAAGAAGGCTACGCTTAGTCAGAGAGTAAACCAAAAGAAAAACGTCTTTAATAAACGATATGAATCTAGGCTTAGATATTCAGATTATAAAGAAAAATGGAAACGGGAGTTACTCGCTATTTGCCCTTTTTGGTGCCCTTCTTGTTCAGCAGATACTCGTGAATGCTTTGAGCAGCCCGTTTTCCGGCTCCCATAGCGCTGATAACCGTGGCTGCGCCGCTGACAATGTCTCCTCCCGCGTAGACTGCCTTCTTTGTGGTTTCCCCGGTTTCATCATTCACAACTATGGTGCCCCACTTAGTGGTCTCCAAGCCTTCTGTGGTTCTTGGAATAAGAGGATTCGGGGTCTGCCCAATGGCTATCACCACCGTGTCCACATCCATGATGAACTCGGAGCCCTCTATGGGGATAGGTCTCCTTCGACCTGAAGCATCCGGTTCACCGAGCCGCATCTTGATGCATTCGATTGCTTTAACCCAGCCTTTTTCGTTGCCCAAAAACCTGACTGGGTTCGTGAGAAACCTGAAATTAATGCCCTCTTCTTCTGCGTTCTCCGCCTCCTCTGCCCTTGCCGGAAGCTCCTCCTTAGACCTGCGGTAAACAATGTACACTTCCTCTGCTCCTAGCCTCAACGCTGACCGTGCAGAATCCATTGCCACGTTGCCTCCGCCAATCACAGCCACTTTTTTTCCGATTCGTATAGGTGTGTCATACTCTGGGAATCGGTAAGCTTTCATCAGGTTCACTCGGATCAGAAACTCGTTGGCTGAATAGATTCCACCCAAGTTTTCTCCGGGAATATTCATGAAACGGGGAAGACCTGCACCAGTTCCGATGAAGACAGCGTCAAACCCGCGTTCAAACAATTCGTCTATCGTATACATTTGCCCAATCATGTGATCCGTTTTGACATCGACGCCAAGCTTCTTGACGTAATCAACTTCAGCCTGCACAATCTTCTTTGGCATACGGAACTCAGGAATCCCGTACATAAGGACGCCGCCGGGAGCGTGAAGCGCCTCAAACACCACAACATCATAACCTAACTTAGCTAAATCCGCTGCTGCTGTGAGACCTGCTGGCCCGGAACCCACAATCGCCACTCTCCCCTCCACATCGGAATCCTGCGTAGGTGGAACATCGACCCCTTTCAACCGTTCATAATCAGCAGCAAACCGTTCCAACCGACCGATACCTACAGGGTCACCCAGCTTACCTAGCACACAGAATCTTTGGCACTGATTCTCTTGGGGACAAACTCGTCCACAGATAGCAGGCAAACTGTTTTTCTCCTTCAACTTTGCACTGGCAGCAAGAAAGTTTCCTTCCTTAATCTCTTTGATGAATGCTGGAATGTCAACTTCCACGGGGCAGCCTTCTACACAGCGGGGTTTGGGGCATTGCAGGCATCTTTGCGCCTCTGCAACAGCCTGTTCTGCAGTATAACCCAAAGCCACTTCGTTAAAGTTATGAATACGGTCTTCAGGCTTCTGTTTTGGCATCGGAATGCTTGGCTGTTTCTTCTTTTTCTTTGCATCAGGCATGCTTGTGCCCTCCGGATTTTTCGCATGCGCACATTGCTTCGTTTTCCTGTGACAAATAGACGCATTGCCTTTGGATAAGCTCATTGAAGTCGACGAGAGATGCTTCAAATTCTGGGCCGTCAACGCAAGCAAACTTGGTTTCTCCACCCACGGTTACTCTGCAGGCGCCACACATTCCCATTCCATCCACCATTATTGGATTCAAGCTTACTATCGTCTTAAGGGAGTAACTTTTTGTCACGTTTGCAGTTGCTCTCATCATTAAGGTGGGACCTATCGCATATGCCAAATCAAAATTGTAGCCCTTTTCGATAAGCATTTTTAATACGTCGCTAACATAGCCCTTATGTCCCTTTGAGCCGTCGTCGGTAGAAACATAGAGTTCATCGCTGACGCTTTTCATTTCATTCTCCAGAACAAGCAATTCCTCGGTTCTAGCTCCAACTATAGAAATTATCTTGTTGCCTACGTTTTTTAGTGCTTTTGCAATGGGGTAAGCCGCTGCTGTGCCAACCCCCCCGCAAACCATAGCTACCGTACCGTAGTTTTCTATTTCACTTGGATTTCCCAAGGGACCTAATACATCGAGTATTTTGTCTCCAACTTCAAGGGCGCCAAGCTTTGTGGTTGACACTCCAACCTCTAGAAAAATAAGGGTTATCATTCCTTTCTTCGGGTCCCAGTCTACAAGGGTTAAAGGGATTCTTTCTCCCTTCTCGTCTACCCTAAGGACCACAAACTGACCTGCCCTAGCTTTCATAGCGATTTCTGGAGCACTAACCTCAAACAGTTTAATCTTCGGAGCCAATTCCAACTTCTTCAGTATCTCATACATGACCATATCACCGTCTATCTCCATCCCCACATTCAGGCGGATATAATCCTCTTTTCCCCTTCAAAGGAGAGATAAGGTTACTGCGCATACAAAACTTAAAGTTTTCTTTTTTAACTCGGATTATAAATCAGCGAAACTCAGCAGCAAAAGATGGAGTTTTTCTAAAAAGTATCTGTTTATTAGTGGCGCCTAGAAACATATTTTTCCGGTTTATAGGGAGTTAGGCTAGCCTTTGCGTGCCGAAATCAAAGTCAGCGGCATAGTTCAGGGCGTGGGTTTCCGCCCATTCATCTATCGAACAGCGGTGAAGAATGGGCTGGTAGGCTACGTGAGAAACAGGGGAGACGCTGTCGTCGAAATAGTTGCCGAAGGCAAAAAAGACAATATTGCCAAGTTCCTAGAGCAATTGAAAGGAGAGAAGCCTCTGCTGGCGCAAATCTACAACATCAAAACAGACTATAGCGGAGAGGAAGAGGGCTTCAACAAGTTTACGATAATGAAAAGCTCTGGGGAAGCTGAACTCTCAGGGTCTGTTATACCGCCGGACGTTTCAATCTGCGACGAATGCTTGAAGGAGCTGCGGGACCCCGAAAACAGGCGCTTCAACTACTTCTTCATAACCTGCACAAACTGCGGTCCCAGATACACCATAACCAGAGAGCTTCCCTACGACAGACCAAACACCACCATGCAGGAATTCCAGATGTGCGACTACTGCGCCAGAGAATACCGTGACCCATCAAACCGCAGATTCCACGCCCAAACAGTGGCCTGCCCCAAGTGCGGACCAAAAGCCTACCTCACATCTAACAGGGGAGAACCGATAAAATGCAAAGACCCCATCAGAGAAGCAGGAAAGCTACTAGAACAAGGCTACATTGTCGCAATAAAGGGAAACGGGGGCTTCCATGTTGCCACAGCCACCACCAAAGCAGACCCCCTTGCCAAACTCAGGAGAGCTAAGCACCGAAAACAAAAACCCTTCGCCATAATGGCTCCTGACCTAGAGACCGTGCGGTCATTTGCTGAGGTTAACCGTTGGGAAGCCGAGCTGCTGACATCCTACCGTAAACCCATCCTGCTGCTCAAAAAAAGAGGCGACTACTATCTTTCGGAACTGGTTTCCCCACAGCTGCACACTGTAGGCGTGATGCTTCCGTACACTGGACTGCACGCCATGCTATTCGACGATGTTGAGGAGCCAACGTTTGTTATGACCAGCGCAAATCCGCCCAGCGAACCCATAGTCACAGACAACGATGAGGCATTAAAGAAGCTGGGTTCCACAGTTGACTATTTTCTGCTCCATAACCGAACCATAGCCCAGAGGTGCGACGACTCGGTTGTCCGCTTCCACAAAAAAGACCCCTGCCTGATTCGCCGCTCAAGAGGATACGCTCCAGAACCAATCCGGATGAAGTTTGTTTCTGACCGTTGCGTGTTGGCGGTTGGCGGAGAACTCAACGTCACCTCCTGCATTCTGACAGGGAATCGGGCGTTCATTTCTCAGCATATCGGCGATGTGGAGAACTTGGAGACCCTCCGCTTCATGAAAAACTCGATAAGGCACCTCACAAAGTTGACTAACAGCAGGGTCGAGGTTGTAGCCTGCGACCTTCACCCAAAATTCACCACCACAAAATTGGCTCAGGAACTGGGAAGCAAGCTTGAATGCCCAGTTGTTCAGGTTCAGCACCATCACGCTCACACCGCAGCGCTCATGGCTGAATGGAACGTCGAAGAGATTGTGGGAGCAGCCTGTGACGGCTTCGGCTACGGCTCAGACGGCACCGCATGGGGAGGAGAAATCCTCTACTGCAACAGGGAAGGCTTCAGGCGGCTAGGTCATCTGGATGTTCAGCCCATGGTTGGAGGCGACTTGGCAACATATCACCCCTTAAGAATGGCTGCAGGAATACTTCACAGAAACATGGATGTTACTGAGTGGCTGATGTCGCATATCAATCACTTGCCTCACGGCAAAAGGGAAGCCGAAGTAATCCTCAAACAGCTAAACAAAGAGTCAACACCAGAGACGACGAGCTGCGGAAGAGTGCTAGACGCCATCTCAGCCATACTTGGCATATGCTATGAACGCACCTACGAGGGGGAACCAGCCATGAAACTGGAATCCGCCGCCCTCAAAGGCAAAGATGTTTTGAACTTGGCTCCCCGCTACAGCGGAAAAGTTTTGGACACCACATTTCTTGTTCACGAAATCTTCACCAAAAAAGACAGCTTTTCTGCGGCGGATTTGGCGTGTTCAGCCCAATCCTACTTGGCTAGGGGCTTAGCTCAACTGGCTATAGAAGAGGCGGAGCAGCTGCAAGTCAAGCATATAGGCTTCACGGGGGGAGTTGCCTACAACGAACAGGTTACATCAACTATCAGGAAAACAGTTGAAAGGCAAGGCTTCGATTTTCTTGTTCACCATAAAATTCCGGCTGGAGACGGCGGAACCTCTTTTGGTCAAGCCATTGTTGCAGGCTTCCAGAAAGAGTAATTAGTGTAAAAACGTATCACAGCAAAGCATAGAACAGGATTAGAGTGATGTAAATGAGGTTCTCAGGTTACACTGGCGGAGACATCCTTCTCAGTTTGACAGTGATTGTTGGGTTTTTTATCATTTTGCAGTTCATAGTAATGAATCAAATCGTACCTGCTCTAGTGGTCCTTGTTGGTCTCGTAATCCCTTTTTCGCTTGTAGCCATCGAGTGCCGAAAGGAGTTCAAGGAATTCCAATGCAGGAAATGCAACCACAACTTTAAGGTTTCACATCTACGATTGGCATTAACCATACAGTTTCGAGGAAAAGACCCTGCCCTCCCAGCAATTGCGGCTTACCATCTGAAATGCCCGAAATGCGGTGAAAAATCTTGGCTTGTTCCTCTGAAATAGGAAAGAGAGAGGGCTTAACCACACTCTAGATAACCTTGTGCTTCTTTGCAGAGAAAACCAATAGGTTAAATAAAAGGGGAGTTTAGACACTTTTTAGTGCCACAGAAAAGTTTGGGATAATGTTCCGAACTGGCACGGTGAACATAAGATGTGTCTCGCTATTCCGGCTAAGGTTCTAGAAATTCATGGAGACGTTGCCAAAGTGGATTTTGGGCAGGGGGTTGCCCGAGAAGTGAATGTTATGCTGGTGGAAGCCCGTGTAGGCGAGTATGTTCTGGTTCACGCGGGATACGCAATCGAGAAGCTGGACCAAAAGGCTGCCGAAGAGAGCCTGAATATGTGGCGAGAAATTTTAGAACAAAGTTAAGATGTGAACAGTTTTGGCGAACAATAAGGAAGTAGTGAAAGGCGAAGAAGTGACCCTAGAAATAGAGCCCGGAACGGACATTCTGGAAGTCAACAAGCAGCTTGCCCAGAAGAACAAGGAGCTTCTACATGAACACAACGTGAAAGCCATCGACGTTATGGGGTCTATAGGCGCCGGAAAAACCAGCCTAATCGAAAAGCTGGTTCAAGCACTCAAAAACAAGTATAGAATAGCGGTTTTCAAGGGCGACTTAACCACAACCATAGACGCGGAGCGGATTGGACGGCATGGCGTCAAGGTTGTTACCATAAACACTGGGCTGGAATGTCACTTGGACGCTAACGTGGTCTCTAAGGCTGTGGAAAGAATAAGCCTACAAGACATAGACCTGCTAATCATCGAGAATGTTGGCAACCTTATCTGCCCCGCCGAGTTTCCGTTGGGCACAGAGAAGCGGCTGGTTGTTGTAAGCGTCACTGAGGGACCCTACATGGTGGTTAAGCATCCATTCACATTCATGACTGCAGATGTTATGGTCATAAACAAGAAGGACCTAGCCGAGGCGATGAAGGTAGACGCTGAGCAGTTGAAGAAGCAGGTTAAAGAGATAAAGCCTGACGTGAAGGTTGCGGTTACCAACGCCCTAACAGGGGAAGGCGTTGAAGAATTAATCAAGGCGCTAGAACTATAGTTTAGGAGCACAACAGACAGTGCATGAGCTTTCCATGACCACACAAATCGTTGACAGCGTCCTAGAAGAGGCAAAAAAACAGGATGCAAAAAAGGTCACAGAGGTTCACTTGGTCATAGGCAAACTGACGTTTCTAGGCATCGAGCAGGTTCGCTTCGCCTACAACATACTGATCGAAGACACCATCATGAAAGGCTCAAAGCTGTTCATCGAGAAGAAAGACGGGGCTATAGAGTGCCCAAGCTGCGGCTACAAGGGAGCAATAAAATGTGAAGATGACCCAGCCTATCATGTGCCAATTCCGACCCTTCGATGCCCAAAATGTGGAAAGTCAGCAAAAATCCTTGAAGGAAAAGAGTGCACAATAAGAAGCATAAAAATGCTCAAGTAGGAAAAAGGGGACATGCAGCCATCAAGTAGACAGTTTGAACAGTTCAGAGACCCAGCTTTAGCAAAGAAGGTTGCAGACCACATCCGAAAGCTTGTCCCACCCAATGAAACAAAGTTTTGTCACGTCTGCGGAACCCACGAGTGGACCATCACACATTATGGACTACGGTCTCTTCTTCCCGACAACGTGGACGTGATAGCCGGACCAGGATGCCCAGTGTGTGTGGTTCCAGCAGCCGACATAGACGAAGCCATAGCCTTGGCTCAGAAGGGAGTGACAGTCACCACCTTCGGCGACCTCATCCGTGTTCCCGGCTCAGAAACGTCTCTTCAGGAAGCTAAGGCGTCGGGCGGAGACGTGAGAGTGGTGTACGCTTTAAGGGATGCCATTCAGATGGCGGAAAAAAATCCGGATAAAGAATTTGTGTTTTTGGCTGTTGGCTTCGAAACCACATCGCCTTCCACCGCCATAGAAGTGCTGAATAAGCCTCCCGAAAACTTCAGTTTCCTTGTTTCTCACAGGTTGATTCCTCCAGCTATGGAACTGCTTTTGGGTATAGGAGACCTGCATATTGACGGGTTTATTGCGGCTGGTCACGTTTCCACGATTATAGGAATGAAGCCCTACGAGATATTCACAGAGGCTTATGGGATGCCCACTGTGGTTGCAGGATTCGAGCCCTTGGATGTTCTCTTCGC
>CBFCZR010000026.1:0-14891 GCA_965602795.1 Candidatus Bathyarchaeota archaeon
AAATGAAATGTAAGATATAGCTGCAAGAATGCAGAGAGCAATAAACGTGTATTGCATCATCTTATCTTTTGTCATTAGAGCTTTTACAGAAGTTTGATTTCCCATTTTACGTACCTCTTTCTACGTTTGGTAGCTTTCTTAGAAGCTGAATATTTAAGCTTTTGGACATTAATAGTTAACTATATTCAAGACTAGTATGAATTGAAAGGGAAAGGGGGTTAGAGTAGTTTCGGTTGCCCCAGCTCTCTCTGTCAACTGTTCTTCTTTTTCGAGATAGAACCGTGCTCATAAATGATTGGTTCTCTGAGAGGCCTGTAAACGTTTTTTAGGTTCCCATCTGTGTAACTACTATTGTTCAGATTAAGTCAAAGCCAGAAATAACAAAAAACACGAACTCACGTGTAAGATAGTAGGCAACAAATATGCGTGTTTGCTTGATTAATCCGCCACGTCTCCACCCCAAAGCGTGGGGAAAACCAGTAGTATATCCACCGATAGGGATAGCGTATGTTGCAGCAGTGCTAGAAAAACAGCATAAGGTAAGCATTATAGACGCTCCTACAGAGGGCTGGAAGAATTTGGAGCAAATCCACGAAACCAATTATCGGATGGGATTATCGAACAAAGATATAGCCGACAGGATAAAACGTTGGTCACCAGACATCGTTGAAATCAACATTCCCTTTTCCGGCTGGTCTAAAGCGGCGTTTGAGGTGGCGTCTGTAGCAAAAAGCGTTGACAAAGATATAATTACAGTTTTGGATGGACTGCACCCTTCCGCAAGACCTGTAGAGTGTCTTTCTAATCCGGACATTGATTTTGTGGTGAGAGGAGAACCAGAGTACACTATGCGTGAGTTGGTTGGCGCACTGGAGCAAGGCATAACTGCTAAGGACCTGAAGAAAATAGAGGGAATCGGCTTTGCCAAAGATGGAAAAACGGTTATTACTCCTCCAAGACCGGAGATTCAAGATTTAGATGCGCTGCCCTTTCCGGCAAGACATCTGCTTCCAATGGATATCTACTTTGAAGCCATCAAGGAAAACCCCATAAGAGGAGAAATAAGCAAACGTTACACAATAATTATGACCAGCAGAGGATGCCCGCACAGATGTATTTTTTGTTCTAATCATATTGTCATGGGAAAAACTTGGCGGGGCAGAAGCCCCGAGAACGTGGTTGATGAACTAGAAAAGATAGTTGACACCTACTCCATTAAGCAGATTGACTTCTTTGATGAAAACATGACCCTGATAAAGAAAAGGGTGGAAGACATCTGTGAGTTAATCATGGAGAGGAGATTGGACATTGACTGGTATGTTCCAAATGGCGTTAGAGCGGATACTCTTGACGAAGAGTTATTGAGAAAAATGAGCGAGGCTGGCTGCAAGGAAATACGGGTTGCCCCCGAGTCTGGCGTCCAGCGTGTTGTGGATGAAATCATCAAAAAGAACCTGAGTTTGAAGGATGTTGAAAAAGCGGTTGTTTTAGCCAAAAAAGTGGGAATGAAGATAGGAGTTTTCTTAATGCTTGGGCTGATAGGCGAAACAAAAGAGGACATGAAAGAAACCATAAAGTTTGCCTACAAACTGAAGAAACTGGGAGCAGACAGCTTCCAATTCAGCATAGCCACGCCGTTATATGGAACAGAACTGTATGAACAGGCTAAACGCGGCGGTTATCTAAGGGAAAACTTCAGCGATGAAGCCTTAGCTGCGCTTGAACCTCTCATCGAAACTGAAGAGTTCACAGCAGACGATTTACTTGAGTTATGCGCGGAGGCAAATTTGATAAATCAAACTCCTACTTGCGATAAACTGGTGAAAGCCATTCGAAACCCAAAGAAAGCAATAAGAACCTTACTTGGAAAAATGGATTAGAGGCTAAAACAAATGCAGAAAAAAGCAAAAATATCGCTGGTTAATCCGCCGCCCCTGAAAGGTGTCTATCGGCATCAGCTTTACCTGCCCATAGGCTTAGCCTACCTAGCGGCTGTTCTGGAAGAAAACGGCTACGACGTAACGGTGATAGACTGCCCAGCACAAGAGGTTGACCTTAAGCAACTGAAAACAAAGTTAGCTTCCATCAACCCTGACATAGTCGGCATCACCTCCATGACCCCAACAATACAGTCTGCTCTTCTATCCGCCAGCGCGGCAAAAGAAGCATGCCCTGACGCCATGGTTGTTCTTGGAGGTCCCCACGCCACGTTTATGGATGAACAAGTTCTCAAAGAGGAAGCAGCAGTGGACGTAGTGGTTAGGGGTGAGGGCGAAGAAACCCTACTAGAGTTAGCAAAAAGCGCGTCCAACCCGAAGAGCCTCAACAAGATTCAGGGAATAACTTTCAGGAATGATGGACAGACAGTTCGTACGCCCACTAGACCGTTCATCCGAAACCTTGACGAACTGCCGCGCCCATCGTATAAGCACTTCCCACTAGAAAAATATCGGCTTTTTGGGAGAAGAATGCTCCCGATAATGACCAGCAGAGGATGCCCTTCCCAGTGTTCCTTTTGTACAACAGCTCGAATGTTTGGGAAAGCTTTCAGGGCAAGGAGCCCCAAAAGCATCGTGGATGAGCTTGAGTGGTTAAGGGACGTGCATGGAGCTGACGCCTTTTCGTTTTACGATGACACTTTTACGCTTGACAAAAAAAGGGCACTTAAGATTTGTGAAGAGATCAGGAATAGGGAGATTGGTCTTCCATGGGATTGCCAAACCAGAGTTAGCGTGGTCTCAGAGGAGATTTTGCACAAAATGCGGGAGGCAAACTGTCAACAGGTCTTTTTCGGCGTTGAGTCAGGATGCCAAAAGATACTGGATGCCGTCCATAAGGGAACAACGGTGGAACAAAACGAAAAAGCGATTAGATTGGCGAAGGATGCGGGCTTGTTCGTCTCCGTTTCGGTGATGATTGGATATCCTGGAGAAACGAAAGAGATGCTACAGGAAACCGTTGACCTCATCAGAAGAACGGAGCCTGATGATGTGTACATTTGTGTGGCAACACCGTATCCGGGCACCGAGCTTCGCAGAGTTGTGGAGGGCATGGGCTGGGAGATGTCCACTGATTGGGGACAATACGACACAACAACACCTGTATTTGCAAATCCTAACTTGTCGGCTGAGGAAGTCAAAAAATTGAGAAACTCTTTCTATAACAGTTTTTATTCCCCCAAATATGTGCTACGTCACCTGTTCAAAATGAACTTCTACAGCCGAGTGATGGCCCGAACCGCTGTGAATCACATCTTATGGCGAATCAGGAGTATGTTCTAAACTCCAAGGAAAAAATGTTCTCGTTGTCTATGTCCTAAGTTTTTGGTTTGTTGACAAAAATCTTAAAGATTAGTTAAAAGACATTAAAGGTGCCCAAGGGTAGGTGGGACGTAAAGATGAAACTCAGAGACATCATCTTCATTGTATTGGCGATAGTGGCAGTATCAATTGCGCTGCGCTATCTCACTCTAACCTCGTTTGGTTGGAACCAGTGGCTGCTTGTGACTGCGAACGTTATTTTCTTCACTCTTTTCTTTGTACTGCTACAGTACAGAAGAAAATTGCCGCGCCTCCCCAGCAGCATTTACTTAGCATTTATAGTCGCACTTTACGCTGAAATGTTCGGTCTCCCATTAACGATGTACATTTTAATGGGCTTCTTCGATCTCCCTGACATTTATAATCTGGAATTCCTCTTAACCCAAGTAATGGGAGAACAACAGTTTCACATCATTTTCCATTATTACATTTTTCCCGCCTCCCAAGTCATCATCGGCATAGGCATGCTGCTGGTAATCTTTGGCTGGAAAGAAATCTACGAGGGAAAAGGCAAACTTGTTACCACTGGCATTTACCGCTACATCCGCCATCCGCAATATGTAGGCTTCCTTTTAATCACTCTCGGCCTGAATGTTTGGTGGCTCACAATCATCACGCTTGCACTGTGGCCCGTCGTCATAATCGTCTATTATAGGCTTGCAAAAAAAGAGGAAAAAGAAGCGGAAGAAGAATTCGGAGAAGAATACCTAAAGTATAAACAGCGGGTTCCAGGGTGGATACCGCGGATACGGAGAAAAGCTGATTCTTAACAATCAATTTATTTGATTAGAGAATAAAGTGTAAACCTTAAACAGTTGATGCTGGGAAAAGGCGATGAACGTACCCCGAGTTGTTATTGCAGGCTTATACGGCGAAGGCGGCAAAACAACGGTTGCCACAGGAATAATGGGCGCATTCATGAAAAAGGGGCTAAACGTTCAAGCCTTTAAGTCAGGTCCAGACCACATAGACGCCACATACCACACCGAAGTGACAAAAAAACCGTCAAGGCACCTAGACGCGTGGCTCACATCGCCAAGAACAGTGCTAGAGAGCTTCGAAAGGTCAGCCAAAACCGCTGATGTGGCAGTCATCGAGGGCGCAGGCGGCATCTTCCAAGGAATCCCGCGGCTAATAGATGGCATCACCGATTACGAGGGCACTGCACAGATAGTCAGAATCCTAAGGGCGCCAATCATCCTAGTTTTGGATTTGGGTAGCACGTGGATGCACAGAGCCGAGGTTGCCCACGCCATTCTGCACGTTTTCAAACTGTTAGACAAGCAAGTGAATGTCAAAGGCGTGGTTTTGAATAATCTTAAAGGTTGGCAGCAGGCGGCTTGGGTGAAAAGAGCTGTTGAATCGGCTACCAAAGTGCCGGTGGTTGGCGTGATTCCCCATAATGCGGAGATTGTGTTGCCTTTTAGACGTGGAGGACTGGTCCCGGTAACCGGGAGAGAAACGTTGAAGTCAACTCTCTCCGAGCTTGTCGAATACGTTGGAGAATATGTTGACATCGACAGAGTGTTTGATATAGCAGAACAAGCAGAGGAACTGCCTGACATAGAAAGCAGCGTTTATCCGTCTCAGAAAAGGCAGCGGAAAGTTAGAATTGGCGTAGCATCCGATGAAGCATTCAGCTGCTACAACCCAGACAACATAGACCTTTTAGAGGCATACGGAGCAGAAACCGTTTTCTTTAGTCCAATTCACGACAAAGAACTTCCACCAGACGTGGACGGACTGTATTTTACAGGCGGCTTCCCTGACATGCTTGCGGAACAACTGACACAAAACCAGACAATAATGAAGAAAATTAGGGACTCAGCGTACGACGGAATGCCCATATACAGTGAGCAGGGAGGCTCGCTGTATCTGACAGAATCCATAACAGATTTTGGTGGCTCAACATTCTACATGGCTGGTGTGCTTTCAGGAAAAGCTGAAATGGATTGGAAGCTTCAGGCACTAGATTCCACTATAATGGAAACGGTGAACGATAACTTGCTGACACAGAAGGGAACAGTTATTCACGGTAACGATTTCCGCTTCTCAAGAATTGTAGATGTTCCTAAAGACGCGAAGTTTGCCTATAGGATGCGGATTGGAAAGGGAATTGACGGGGAGCATGAAGGATTAATGGAACACAATGTACTAGCCGTAATTGGAGTCATCTACTTCGCTTTTGACACAAGACTTGCCGAAAACTTCGTTAAACATTCCGAAGAGTATCGCCACAGATAAAATTGAGGAAAGTCGTCAGAAAATTACCATATGCTTTATTATAACTAGTTAGTTAATAATTGCCGATTCTAGAAGTCAACCTTTAGGAAGACAGTTCCATCATGAAAGCGGAATATCCATGGCTTGCCGAATACGACAAACCAGACTGCTGGAACAATTTTTCTCCAGTCTATTTCCAGACTTTTCCGTTTCCTTTTGGGCTGTACTTCAATTTAAACGACAACAAGCTGCGAAAATTTCTGAAGAGACAGAAAGGAAAAACCGTGGATTTAGGATGCGGCAACGGCAGATTTTTGGCTTACGCAGATGTGGGCGTCGACTTCAGCAAAACAATGATTAAACGCGCCAAAAAAACAGGGAGACCGGTTGTCCTCGCATCACTTTTATATTTGCCTTTTAGAGACAAAACTTTTGACAACGCCTTTATGGTGGACACATCGGGAGTTATCAACCCAACTAAACGAGAGGATGCTTACAGCGAAGCAGAAAGAGTGGCAGAAAAATTCTACGATTTTCTAGCCCACGACCGTACATTCATACCGTTTCTGTTGTCACTTTTCCAAAGGATGGCTTTGCCAATCAGGTTGACTGCACCGTTAGTGTTGCTTTTGGCTTTCCCGATAGACAGAGTCAGAAAATTAGCGATTTCACATGGACATTTTGCGTCTTCCTAAAGTCCAAAAATCAAACCCTAATTTATGAGACTAGCTCTACAGACACACATGCGCATCTTTCAGCATGGACATAATCGGTAGGTTATAGGGGCATTTTGTTTCGCATTCGCTGCATTCTGCGCATTCGGCAGCGTTGACCTCAAGCCCATTATACAGCTTTTTTGCCCAATTCTTCAACCCATAATTTGTGGATAATGTGTAAAACCTGAGTATAGCGGCTATGTCAATGTTTTGAGGACAGGGAAAACAGAGCCCGCAGTCTCGGCAATATTTATCGTCGAATCGGACTCTAAAGCGTTCTTTCTCATCGCTTGTTAACTCTGTGTATTCGTTTCCTACCTGAGCAGCTGTCTCAACTTCCTCAACTGACTTGAAGCCAGTGAGAACCACGGACACATCCTGTGACAGAACAAAGTTGAGGGCGCTGCGGACCATCGAAGCTGTATCCTGTCCCAGAAGAGACTTCAGTTCGGGCTCGTCGGAGAGCAGAGACAGAGAGGGGTTATATAGGCAGGTTATGAGTTTGGAGGTTTTAGCGGACAAGGGCTTCATTATGGCAACGCCGATGTCCAACTCTTTCGCGAGCGGTATCAACTCATCTAAGGCTTGTCTAGTTACCACGTTAAGGGGCACAAGTATGGTGTCGAATTCGTTTGTTTTGATGGCTTTAATCAATACGCGGGGTTTGTGGCTGGTTATTCCAATATAGTCCACTAAGCCTTCGGAACGAGCCTTCTTGCACATATCCAACGAACCGCCTGAACCTATAGCCTTGCTCAGCGTTCTTTCGTCATCTATCCCATGAAGCTGAATCAAATCCAACCTGTCCGTCCTCAGTCGACGTAGGCTAGCTTTGAAGTCTGTTAACGATTCACTTTTTGTTCTTGAGGCGGTTTTTGTGGCTAAAATGCACTCGTCCCTTACATCCTGCAATGCAGCTCCAATTTTTTCTTCGCTGTCCCCATCCAGTTTCGCAGTGTCAAAGTAGTTGATGCCCAATTCAAAAGCCCGCCGGACAACCTTCACTGCTTCATCCGTGCTTAGCTGCGAAATCCATGTTCCACCAAAACCAACAATGGAAACATCAAGACCCGTTCTTCCAAGCTTCCTTTTTTGCAATATAGACCAGCTCCCAGTTGGGCTTATGTAGGTAGGGTGCAGTTATCTGAAGCCTAGTTTGGATGCCACAAGCCTTCTAAACCACGCCAAGGCAGTGCGGGTTGTCGAGTAGCCATACACGCCTCCTTTGCTGAAAGCTCGGAGGACATAAAGTGGACGGATGTAAAAACTTTGGTGCGCCTTGTCATGGATTTCTCTGAGTTCTTTCATGCTCATGGTTGGAGTCTCGAATATGGGTGTGGCTGTATCGTATTTGTTGAAGTCACGGATTTTCAGCCAGCCCATCTTCTTCACGTGATCGTACATGGGAGTTCCAGGATATGGTGTGGCTATGTAGATTCCGATCTCGTCGGGGTTTATTTTTTTCAAAAGTTTTACGCTTTCCCACGCGGTTTCTCTAGTTTCACCTGGAAAGCCGAGAATAATACTGGCAACGGCTATCAGCCCAGCGTCTTGGGTCCACTTGAAGGCATTAAAGGTCTGGTTAGTGGAAATCCCCTTTTTCATGGCATCTCTAACTTCCTGTGACCCCGCCTCAACACCGTACCATACGGCAATGCAGCCGGCTTCTTTCATTTTCTGAAGCAAATCCTTTGAAACCATGTCAACACGGGTTTCGCAGTCCCACTTTATCTTTAATCCTCGCCTCAGGATTTCGTTGCATATTTCTTTGGTTCTGTCTTGGTCTACAGTGAATGCGTCGTCATAGAAGGTGTATTGTTTTTCACCGTATTTTTTGTAGAGGTACTCGATTTCGTCTACAACGTTTTTGGGGCTTCGCATTCGGTATTTTCGCCCAAACATTCTGACGGCTGTACAGAACTCGCAAAAAAATGTACAGCCTCGGCTCGTCATCACCGGAAATATGATGTTTCCGTATTTGTTGAATTGATTAAGAGGGAAGAGATGAAATGCTGGATAGGGTAAGCTGTCAAGGTCCTCTATGTAAGAACGATCCCCAGTCTTCACGGTCTTCCCGTCTTTCCTGTAAGTTATACCCAACACATCGCCGAAGCTTTTGCCAGCCTCCAGCCTCTGCACCAGCTCCAAAAAAGTGATTTCACCCTCCTTTCGCACCACAACATCCAGCTGCGGGCACTCCTCCAACGCCTCATCATCCCAGAAGGTAACGTGGGAGCCTCCGATAACGGTTAAACAGTTGGGTAAAGCTTTCTTTGCTACTTTGATTATTTCGAGGGCGGGTTTGTAGGTGAGGGTGGTGGAGGTTAATCCAACTATGTCAGGTTGCCGTTTGCGAAGTTCGTTTTCCACCTCGTTTAATGTGAGGTTCAGAGCTTGACAGTCGATAACGTTTACGTCGTATCCGTTTTTCTCCAGTATGGCTGCAAGGTATCCGATTCCCAGAGGGATAAATGGTGGGTGTCGATGGGACCCTTTTGGGTAAGGTGGATTCACAAAAGTGACTTGCATGGTTACACCCTTGAATATTTTCGGTTAAATAGACAAAGAGGGTTATTAATAAGGTTAGTGTGGAAGGCTCTTTTGACTATTAAGCTCAGTGACCAAATTTTGGTTATGTTTTTCTGCTGAAACTTCGTGATTTGAAGATAGCGAAAAAGAAAATTTTGCTTGTATACCCATTTGGAGATTCAGTAGGCGCTCTCGCTAGTTCTTCTCCTAGCATCCGCTAAATCTCAAGTTCTATTTAAAAAAATAAAAAAGGAGGAGATTATGGTTTTATTGTTGTTTTCTGAGTGCCATGTAGGCCACTAGGCCTATGACTACGCCGATTGCTGCGATTATCAGGATTACCAGATCTATCGTCAGGTATGCAGGTATTTCTGGATATGCTGGAAGTCTGCTTGCAGTTGCATCAGCAATCTCTTCTGCGCTGGGCGCCTCTTCTGCTGTTGGACCCACTTTTACGAAAGTTGTTGCACTAGAACGCCAGTATGAGCCGGATCCTTCGAAGGTGACGATGAGCTGATACATTCCCGGAACTTCGGGCTCAAATTCGAAGACGTAATTGCCTTGTGAATCTGTTGTAGCGTAGCCAAAATCTCGGGTATTGTTGTTTGGATCCTTTGCTGTTACGTGTACAGTAACGCCTGTGACATCTCTACCTAAAACATGTTTTGGATTTTTCTGTTGCATGTAGACGTATTCCATCCACTCTTTCATGTCGTCATCAGCTACTGCGGGAAGCCCATTCGGGAAGCGTTCAATCACACCCTCTTGTTTCGCGCCTGGAGAAATATCCATTACCGAGCCCTTTATCAGGGTAGTGCTGTCTACGGGGATTATGTCGTTTTGGACTGCAGCTGTGGTTTCGGTTGGTCCCTTGCCTAAGCTGTATATCTTCATGTCGAAGCTGTTCCAGATTATCATGTGGCCGTCTGCAATAGCTGGAGGAACTCGCCCAGTGTAACTTAATATGCTCCATATCAACTCGCCGCTAGTTGCGTTTAGACAAATTGTCCTTGCTGGATGTAGTGGTGGATTATACATGGTGCCCTCTGAGAGGTATATCTTTCCGTCAGCAATAGCATCATTGTACCATAGAGGGTATATTCCATAAGGAGTGTCGTATCCAGCGGCTCCACGAGTGAAATTCCATACGATTTCTCCGGTTTGAAGATCGAGAGCATTCACGTAGCCGCCGATGTCCCAAATATAGCACAGACCGTAAGCGACGTCACCAGATCTTGAAATAGTACTCCAAGCGTTTCCTGCTAGTTTAACTGGACCCCATAACTCTTGTCCGTTCTCTAAGGAGAAGCCATATGCTTCATTAGTATCTTTGTTGTGTAATACGTAGACGCCTTCTCCTGCCGCTACATTACTAATATCTTCCAATGCGGGTAGTGTTTGGTTTATCGGTCCCCATAGAAGCTCTCCTGTTTTTGCGTCGTAGCCTGCTGCAATCTGATAGCCGTAATTGAGTGAAATCCACATGCCAGGAGTAGGCCGCTGAATGACACATAATATGTCCTCAGTTACTACACTAAGGCTGAGGCTTATAGGAATGCCATTGAGTTCAGTTGGAAGTGGCACAGACCACTGTATTCCATCATCCCAAGCATAGCTGCCACTTACGCCGTAAGTTATGTCATACCCGGTACCAGTACCTCCAGTTAATTTGGATGAGTTCCACATAATGAGATTGCTACCAGAGGTATAGTAGCCTAGTAGTGATCCTGGCATATTAGGTCCATCAGATACAATAAAGCTTGGACTTTGTGCACCAGTAATTTCTGCTAGATATTCTCCCGTAAATGCATCGTATATGGTAAGATCGCCTCCGCCGCCGAAAAATCCGCCCCCTGTGGTGCCATATAGGTGTGCCCAAGAGCCGTACTCCTGCATCGAGTGATATTGTACTGCTTGTGCCATTCTAATTGTTTCTGAGCCCGATTCGCCCGCTGATCTGCTCCACAGTACTTCTCCTGTGCGAATGTCCACGGCTTCCCAACCGGTCTTTATACCACCTGGACCAGCCATCTTAGTGTAGTAGAGTACGCCGTTAAGGATAATTGGCTCGAAGAAATATTTGGTTATCGTTGTAGACATGTACTGGTGTTCTTGATCGCCGGGAATGGGTAATCCTGGTTGGCCTCCGATATGAGTCGGTTTTGACCATACTATGTGAGGGGTTTCTGGCGCTTCACTATATGGATTGAAGTTTCCCATGGCATCGTATCCACCAGTGGTGGCAAATGCAGGTACGCCTAGTCCATACCAGTGGCCGCCAAGCCCAGCCCAAGCCCAGTTAGTTGCGTATATTGGACGGGTCCAATATTCTTCTGGAAGTCCTGGAGAATTGTATATCCATTCTACCGGATCTTCCTGTACAGTAACTGTCACTACTTCGCTTTCAGAGGCTTCATACCAAAAGTCATAGGTAGTTGCGCTACCAAACATTGGAGTTACCGTTGCCTCTATGTGTTGTCTAGGGTAGAATGCTTGGAAGGTGAATTCACCCAGTTGGTCGGGAGTCCAAGTAGACCAGGTGCCGCCGGTAGGATCGCCTGTTAATGGTCCGAAAGTGTGCGTGCTCCCATCGGGTTTTGTCATTTTTACGGTTATATCTTCGTACCTGATACCGCCACCGCCTACTTCCGCTGTAACTGCAGGTTTGGTCATAAATGCGTTAATGAATAGAGTTTGACCTTGACCTACAGGATTAGGTGCAACATTGAGCTGTATGAATGTAGGGATCTCATCAGGTATTTGGGCTCCGGCGGGTATGACTACCATCAATGCGGTCATAGTTAATATCAGAACAAAAGTAATTATTGCTCGAGTTTTTTTCTTTTCAAGTTCCATTGTTTTTAACCTCTTTTTTCATTTTTGATTTTAACGGCATTCAATTTTAATTGAAGTGGTATTTAAAACTTGGTAAATCTAGAGTGACAAGTGTTTGTTGTAAACTAAAATTCTGTTTAAAAACAAAAAAAAGAAAGGGAAAATTTTTTGGTTTATTGCTGTTTTTTGAGTGCCATGTAGGCTATTAAGCCTATGACCACGCCTACTGCTGCGATTATCAGTATGACTAGATCTATTGTCAGGTATGCTGGCAGTCTGTTTATTGTCTCGTCTGCTATTCCCGAAGCTGTCGGCAGTTTATTTGCAGTTACGTCAGCAATCTCTTCTGCGCTAGGAGAGTATTCTGCTGGACCTACTACTACGGCAGTCTGTGCGCGTGAGCCATAGTAGCCTTCGGATCCCTCGAAAGTGGCTAGAATTGTGTATGTGCCTTCATTGTCAGGGTGCCATACGTAGCTGAATTGGCCGCTCGCGTCGCTTGTTGTTCTGTCTAGGTCTAGCACGTGACCGGTTGAATTAACTAGGTTAAACACTACTTCTACGCCTGTTGCGTTTTCTGGCATTTCGAATTGCTTGTATATGTATAGCATCCATTCGCTCATGTCTTCGTCAGATATGGCTGGAACTCCAGCGGGGAATCTCAGTTGCATATCTGTGTCCTGTGTGCCTGGAGAAACATCCATCACTGAGCCTTCAATCATTAGGCTGCTTCCTTTTGCTACGACTTTTGGTGCAGCTGTTAGTGTTGTGGTGCTTTGTCCTTTACCTATTGCGTATACGCGCTGGTCGTATGTATCCATGGTCGCTATTATGCTGTCGCCGATGATTGCACGTCCACCCCAACGGGTTTGGCGGAAGGCGCCGTTGATTCTCCAGATTTCCGTTCCGTCTGTGGCGTTAAGACAAATGCATGGTCCACCACGAGGTCGGGGGTCAATAGGAGAGTGCTCCAGAGTAGCCACGTAGATTTTGCCGTCAGTAATGAACAGCGGTTTAAGCCACCAGTTATTGCTGAATAAGTATTCAGAGTAGGGATCAGCTGCTTCGTAGGTCCACAGTTCCTCACCTGACTGAATGTCATAACAGTGCACTATTCCGCTCACGCTAGCTGAGTAGAATTTGCCGTAAGCAATTGCTCTAGCGCTGGCGGGCGTGTCATCAAATGCGTCCATGTAGTACTGGCTTGGAGTTGACCACATGAATGATCCGTCGTTGAGACTATAGGCGTAATGTTCTCGGGTGTCTTTTATCCAAAGAATACCAACTCTGTCTTCTTGACTCCAAAGTTGCCAACCGCTTTGGAACCCACTTACTGATAGCTGCATTTCAGCCCAATGAGAGGGTGCGGGAGTAGTGGTTTTGAATAGTGTTTGTCCGATTGCGCCCTCTGAGGGGTTTACGTTTACAGCAGCTACAGTGACCTCGGTAGTGCTTGCACTTGCAAAGATTATTCTGTCATTGAGGAAGTATGCTGAAGCTGATCCTAGACCTGACTCTATTGATTCGGTCCACATGGTTCCTTTTGATGCGTCATGGACTTGTCCATGAGCGTTACTTCCCCAGCTGCCTCTGCTATTTTCATTCAGTCCTGACAATACAGCTTCAGTTGAGTTCCAAAAACTAACCGTGCTTCCGCTGACAGAGTATCTGCAGATTTCGCCGTTTGGACCGTAGAGGTTGTTGCCTGAAGGAACATTCTCAAATGTCATCAGCCAATCTCCGGTTAAGGAGTCGAATGCATACCATGTTTGTGATCCCCCGCCACCAAAGAAACCGCCGCCACCACTGGTTACCCACAGGTATTCGAAAGCGCCGTGAAAGTTGATTCCATCAAAATGGAATGTTTGACCGAAAGTTATTGTGCTGTTGTCCATGAAGACTTTAGACCACAGTTCTTCGCCAGTGTGCAGATCTACACAGTGATATACAACAGGGTCTTCTTGGGTGCTCTCTTGGTAGTAAAGTTTTCCAGTCAGGATTATGGAGGTTGACTCAAACCAAGAGCCAGTACCGCCTGAGCCAGTCCACTTACCTTCATATGCGTCGCCGATTTCGAATGAGACCTCACCCAATGCTCCTCCGGTGAGACCTCCTTGTGTTAGTACCTTTGTCCACAGTATGTGAGCAGTTTCGGGTCCGTCATTGTAAGGAGCGTACAGATTTGTAGGAATAAGTGGCCAACTTCCTGTGATTGATGACCATTCTCTAAGCTGTGCGTCTATGGGTCGAGTCCAGTAGTTGTCTGGAAGTGAGTGGCCAGGATAAACGGGTATCGCTTCTTCTTGTACTTCAAGTTGGACTTCTGGGCTGTGGCTGGCTAAGTATGTTGTACCTCTCTGCTCTTGCTCAGGGAAGTGAGCTTGCAGAGTGTAGGTGCCGACCATGTCTGGTTCGAATGTTCTTCCTGTTCCGCCTGTTGAGTCAGTTCTGATGTCCGAGATAGTGGTTACGCCGCCTTCAGGGTCTGTGATTGTTATAGACATGCCTTCCCATCCAAGTTCTGGACTTCCCAGTGCGTCTGTGATTCCGACGTGCATCAGCACTGTTTGGCCTCTACCTACGGGATTAGGTATAGCGCCAAGATAGCAAACGGTTGCTTTTCCACTCTGTGCATAAACAGAAGTCAAAGTAAATAATGTAGCAGATATTGTTAATACCAGAATTAAAGCAATAGTAGATAGTTTAGATTTATTTCTGTCAATTTTCATGTTTTTCATTCCCATGTTTTTAGTACAGCCTCCCTTATTCTTGCTTAGGATAAATAAACATTTCCTTGTTACGGGCATATTTCCACATTTCGCCATAAACCTACGCATAAACTAAAAAAACAGCTTCCTTTCGAATCATGAACAATGAAGTTTAGATTTGGTGGCTCTAAGCAGATGTGCAAACGCTGTTTTTGTTGCCGAAAAACCATAAGTTCCACCTTTAGCAAACATACGGAGAACATAGCGGGGGCGCAGATAAAATCTGTGAAAAGCCTGTTCACGGATTTTCCTCACTTCTTGCATACTCAATGTTGGAAGCTCAAAGATTGGAGTCGCCGTGTCATACTTGTTGAAGTCAGTTACCCTTAGCCAACCCATCTTCTTCACATGATCAGCCATCGGAGTTCCAGGGTAAGGCGTTGCAATATAGTAACCTATATCGTCGGGGTCTATTTCTTCAACAAGTTTAACGGTTTCCCAAGCAGATTCTCTTGTTTCACCTGGAAACCCAAAAACCACACTTGCAATGGTCATTAACC
>CBFCZR010000027.1:0-14799 GCA_965602795.1 Candidatus Bathyarchaeota archaeon
TGGCTGATGCTGCGGCTACGGCTGTGGCAAACCTGATAAAGGGCGACGATGTCCGCGGCGTAATCAAACAGGGAATAGAACGAGCCTTAAGCATAGACGGAGTTCAGGGCATCTTCATACTGTATCGTGGGATTGTGGGAAAAGCGGGACAAGTTCCAGAACTGATAAAAGTGAACCCCCAAAAGTAACTGCAATCTTCGGTTGTTTGGTTTTTTCAGAAAAAACACTGTTTTCAACAATGTACCTCTATTAGTCTCCTAATATGCTGGGAACTATTCAGTTGGCGGTTGCATTAGGCACTTTTCTTCACCAATAAACCTTTTCTGTCTCATTCACTTATACTATGGTTTGGTGGTTAACCCTTGTCCAATTCGGAGAAAGAGCCCTACTCGATTATGTTTCTGTCTTTAAGTCATCCAGCTCGCCGTAAGATTCTTAGAATGCTTGCAGATAAGCCCAGAAACTTCTCCACAATGCTCGAGACGCTGGGAATATCCAGTTCCCATTTAACATATCATCTTGAAAACTTGGGAGAACTAGTAACAAAACTGGATGATGGCAGATACAGGCTCTCCACCTTCGGGGAAGCGGCTGTAATGGCGATGAGGGGGGTAGAAGAGACGCCTGAAAGCGCACAAAAACGTCAATTCACGCTATCTCTAAGGTGGAAAACTCTTTTTGGGGCTCTGATGATTGGGGTTATCGTTTTAGCGGCTGTGTCTTGCACTCAATATCTGGCTTTAGCCCAGTTATCCTCCGATTATCAGCAAATGTCGGATAACTATGAGCAGCTGGATGCGGACTTTGAGGAAGTGTCTGCGGAGAATGAACGGCTGTTATCTTGGGGCATGTCGCCAGATAAGGTGCTGGCTTTCCTAACAGATGTGGTTCATCTTGACATGAAAAAATATGTTGCAACACTAGAAAGTAATACTGCGGAGTATCGCTCTGATTTTGGTATGGTTGAAGAGATTTTGAAATACTCCCTCACATACGAAGGCAGCAAGTTGGATGTAACTCTCAGATTCAGAAACACCTCTCTGTCCAGCTACTACTTGCATGTGATTGAGGGTACACCCTATTACTCACAATTACAGCCCACTAACACGCTTGATGCAGCTAAAGGTCTTCTCGAAAGATACCAAACCTACTGCGGAGCCTCACATCTGGAAACGATGAGAAACATGCTGGAGACAGTCGATGAAATCGGAGCCTATGAAACAACATCAGGCAACGTGAAGCTTATGATATCAACCGAAGCAAATGAGATAAAAATCCAGTTTGTGCACACAACCGACAATATTGACTTCCAAGCAAAAAGTGTAGAATTAACCTTTGATAGCTACGGCTTTTTGCAGTCACTCAGTGACGACTGGTCTCTTTTCAGGGTGGGCAGCACAGAAGTAAACATACCCCGGGAAGAAGCCATAGCCATTGCAATCGAGTACGCAAAGGATTACTCATGGACGGTAAACGGTGAAGTAATAGATGATTTTACTTTAGTTGAAGAGTCTGCATCCGCAGATTTGTGGCCACATGCCAGAGAAGACGCCTTAGAGCTGATACCTTACTGGTATGTTGAAATATATCTGGACAGAGTCTACCCTGACCGCGTTGACCGTCTTGCAGTGGGATTATGGGCTGACACAGGAGAAGTCAGCATTTGTCAGACGCTGAGCTGGTAGGCGAGTCTACAAACTACCCTACCCGCATCTAGATGTAAACAGCGTAATGTCAAATTTCCTAACGCAAATGCATAATTGTTCCATTATACCTTGAGTTATGGATTGGACGCCTTTTTGTTAATCTCTTGCAGACTATAACTGCTGAAAGCGTTGCTGTCATGAAGAGTGGAATTATAATCCACAAAGAAAACTCGGGAATCACATTGCTGATAGTTTTTGTGGCAGTGTCTGTCAAAGAGTCGTTATCTGTGACTGTGAGGGTCACAGTATAGCTGCCGTCCGATGCGTAAGAATGAGTAACGGTCATTCCAGTTCCTGTTGTTCCATCTCCGAAGTTCCAAATGTGGTTGATAATCATGCCGTCAGGGTCAGAACTATTTGATGCGTCAAATGTTACTGTTTGACCCACTTCTGGAGATGTTGATGAAAATATGAAAGAGGCTTCAGGAGGTAATGGCTTAGGCGTTACCGTTATGAGTTTTGTGGCTATATCCGCTATTTCATCATTGTCTATGATTGTTAACGTAACGGTGTAGATACCTTCTGATGAGTAAGCATGAGTAGAGTTCACCCCTGAACCGGTGTTTTGGTCTCCATAGTCCCATTCGTAGCTGATAATGTTGCCGTTACGGTCGCTGCTGTTTGAAGCATCAAAAGTTACTGTTTCATCAACTTCTGGAGACGCAGGGTCAAAGGTGAAAGAGCCAACGGGCCCCATTACAGGCTCTGGCTGGACAGTGAAGTTAGTTGCTGCTTCGCAGGGCTGGTAATAGTATTCATCCGATAATGTTCCTCCAGGAAAAGTAAGCTTCACACTGTAAGAGCCAACTTGGTCTGGCACAAACTGTAGAGTTACTCCTCCACCTGCGTTGGAAAGAAACGGTCCGAGGGTAACGTTAGACCCATCAGGATATGTGATAGTGATGCCAACGTCATTAAAGCCTAGGTCAAAGGGAGGGGAGGTCGGCGGATTGGGGTTAATATCTGCAATAAGTTTGATGATCTGTCCGACACCAATTGGGTCGGGTGTAGCAACTATTGTGGCTGTGGTTTCCACATCTGAAGCCTTAGTGATTGGTGAAGCCAGTGTACATAAGGATACAGACGAAACCAGAACTAAAACTGTAGCTACAAAAGGTTTATTGAATTGAATTCTCATCAACGCCCTCTAGGTAATGTTTGCCCAGAAGTGATATTTACTTTTTTACGCCCTTCTTTAAGTCCCTTTTTGTTTAAAGATTAGTTCTGCAGACTCGTAGAATACTTTAATTTTTTAAACTAAATCAATATATAATCTGATGCTGGTGAGTTAGGTATGCCAAGGCGGAGAAGAAGGAAATCAGGTCTAAAGATTCTCAAGGCTGCATCCTCCTCCCTGCGTATGCAACTTCTCCTCACCCTTGTAGAGAAGGGACCCCAATCCTACACCGATTTGATGAAGATTCTGCGACTCAACCCCAGCAGAGACGCAGGAAGATTCGCCTACCACCTAAAATATCTACTCAAAGCCGACCTCATAGAACCTGACGTGGACAACAAGGAATACCGCCTCACCGACCTCGGCAAAACCATCATAGACTTCACAGAGGACATCCAACAGCAGTTTCTGCAAAGAAAAAAGATTTTTGTCCGAACCTCCCGCCTTGCAATGGAAGAGTTTGACAGAAACAAAATCGTTGAAGCCTTGGTTAAAGAGGCAAACGTTCCCGTGTTCCAAGCCCAGAAAATTGCTCGAGAAACCGAAAAACGCCTCCTAGAATTCAAAACAAAATACCTAACCGCGCCCCTAATACGCGAAATGGTCAACGCAATCCTGGTGGAAAAGGGACTTGAAGAGTACCGCCACAAACTCACCCGTCTGGGGCTCCCCGTTCACGACGTTAACCAGCTGATAGACTCAACCGGCACCAGATTGCAGGGCGCAGAGGCTATCCACAAAGCGGCTGCCGACGCGGTTATGGAAGAGTACACTCTCCTTAATGTTCTTCCCCGGGACATTGCTGATGCACACCTCTCCGGCGGTCTTCACCTCAAGCACCTCGGCACTTGGGTTTTGAAGCCAGACCAGTTCATGCATGACCTCCGGTTTTTCCTTCAGCAGGGACTGAGCCGCGGAGAAATGAACCTTCATGAGCCCTCTTATTTTCCGCCTAAAAGCCTCGAAGCTGCGCTGATAACAGCTTCCAATGTCCTGAAAATCACGGCTATAGAAGCCTCTGGAGAGCAGACCCTCGACTTTTTTAACATCTTTTTAGCCCCCTTCATAAAGGGAGTTTCAGAGGAACGAATCAGGGAAAGCCTGCGCCTCTTCGTATCCAACTTGAATTTTCCCCTCTCAAACGGAAGCTTAGTGGGAGCTTCCTTAGGCATAGAATTTGTTGTCCCCGACTTTCTGAAAGAGACGGAAGCCGTTGGACCGGAAGGAAAAACTGTTGGATGCTACGGAGATTACGTTGAGGAAAGCCGCCGCCTAGCCAGCTACATTCTTGATGTCATGTTCGAGGATGACACGCATAAACCTGTTTTCAATCCCCGCTTGATAATGAAGGTGCGCCCTGAAGCCCTCAAAGACCCTGAATGTGCTCCTCTTCTCCTCAAATCTCATAAGCTTGCAGCTGAAACCGGTCTTCCATACTTCGCTAACCTCTGCCCTGAGGAACAGGAGACGGCATCTTACACTTCAACAGGGTTCAGGTTGGCGTCTGACTGGAAAGAAGACTGGGAACTGGACACCCTGCAGACCGGAAGCGTGGACAGCGTGATAATAAACCTGCCCCGAGTCATGTATGAGGCAGGAGGCAAAGAAACAGGCTTTTTCCGAATCCTAGATGACCATCTGGAGATGGCTTTACGGGCTCTGGAAATAAAATACTGCACCATCAAACAGCGGGAAAGAGAACATATGCTCCCCTTCCTGATGCAGAAGACTGACGGTGACCAATACTTCAGAATCGAAAACGCCGTCCGTCTGGTCAGTTTCGTCGGCTTAAACGAAACCATCCATACTTTCTTCGGTAAACCCCTGAAGCAAGACGGCGAGACCCTCGATTTTGCCCAGAAGATAGTGTCATATCTCTCTACTGACATTGAGAAGTATTCTAAGAAGCCTGAGACTCGAGCGTCCTTGGCTATGGTGCCCGCTGCCGACGCTGCGAAAAGATTGGCGGACCTCGACGCGGAAAAGTATGGGTGGGCAAAGGTTCGCGCTCAAGGCACCAAAGAGAAACCGTTTTACACTGACTTGGTTGCTTTTCCGTTAGGCGTCGGCGTTTCTTGGAAAGAACGGTTCAGGGTTGAGGAGCGGTTTCACAGGTTGACTCCGGGCGGTCACTTAGCTGTTGTGTCACTTGCTGATGTGGAACAGGACCCTGACGACCTGTTGACTGTCACCCGAGAAATTGCTGGAAACTACGGGGTTGGCTTCTACGTTTTCAACCGGAACCTTGGCTACTGTGCGAGTTGCCAGAAAACCTTTTACGGCAAATTGGAGCGGTGTCCTGTGTGCGGCTCCGTTAACATGCTCCAGTCCTTCAGTCGCATATAACCAAAAAACGTCTTTCTTGTGGTTTAGATGCCCTGTCTGTTTACCCCCTTTATATAACAAAAACACATCTTGACCAACACAACTACATTATTTTTTGTTGCTGGCTTATGTTTGACAAATCGGGCGCGATAGCTAAATGTCAATTTCAGACGATGCATTTATACAGATTTTTACAGTTTTGCTCTAAAAAACTAAATAAGCATTAAAATATACCTACGATACTATCTCGTCAGTAAAAGAGGTAAGTTTTCATGGGCTTTTCAGAAGATTTAGGCAGTTCCTCTGAGCATCCATCAGAACGGGGTGTGGTAGTCTACACAAGCGAAGGATGTCCCAGATGTAAAATGCTAAAAAGATGGTTAAAGAATAAAGAAACAAATTTTGAAGAAAAAAACTTGGGAGACTCCAATGTCATGGCTGATCTAGTAATGAGAAACTTTGTGGTTTTGGCGGCGCCAGCCATAGAAGTCAAAGGAAACGTGTACACAGAAAACCAGATATTCGAAAACAACGGCGTAATCAAACCCGACTTCTCAAAACTTTTTGAGGCGATGTAAATGACCGAATTGGTTCAGAAGCTTCGCCCCATGGTTAGGGGAACCGACGGTTTCATTGTACCTTGGGACCGAAAAGAAATAGTTGAACAGCTACTAACTGAAACAAAACTGGCAGAAGAATTCTACGAAACAAGAGCCATAAACAGAAAAGAGGCTGAAGAGGTAGCCCTTGAGGTAGAAGCTAAGATTTTCGATCTCAACCTCAAGTTCATCAGCGGACCCCTTATACGGGAACTAGTGAACAACGTTCTGCTAGCCAAATCCTCTGAGCATCCAGAGTTCGCCCTTTACAGAAACCTTTTGACCCGAGTAGGCGCACCCGTCTACGACGCCTACCTGATGGACCAAGGACAAGGCTTCAAAGCAAAAGAAAACGCGAACCTGCAGCCTAACCCCGAAACCTCCCACAAAAGGAAAGCAGACTGGGTTTCAGGAGAAGAATATCTGCTGCTTATGCCTCCAAAAGTCGCTGATGCCCATCTGTCAGGAGAAATACACATACATGACCTAGAATACTTCGGAACCAGACCCTTCTGCCAAGATTGGGACCTCCGCTACTTCCTCTATTATGGGTTGATGCCTGACGGGCTGGGCACAAGAACAAGCATCGCTGGTCCAGCTAAGCATCCGGAGGTGGCGATTCTGCACACAGCCAAGATATTGGCTTCTGCCCAGACCAACTTTGCGGGCGGTGAAGGCTTCTATAATTTCCTCGTTTTCCTTGCTCCCTACGTTAGAGGTTTACCGTATGAGCGGGTCCGGCAGCTTATGCAGATGATGTTCTTCGAGTACACTCAAGCCTACGTGGCTAGAGGCGGTCAGCTGGTCTTCAGTAATATTCAGGTTCAGCCTGGAGTTCCTGACCTGTGGAAAAACGTTCCCATCGTCATGAATGGGCGTGTTGGACCAGACGTTTACGGAACCTATGAAGATGAAGTTCGAACCCTGTTCCGAGCTCTCTACGATGTGGCTGGAAAAGGCGATTACTGGGGAAAACCCTTCAACTTTCCGAAACTTGAGAACTCTATTACTCCCGAGTTCTTCAAGCCTGAATATGACGAGGAGTGGCTTGAAGTCCACAAGGTTGTAGCCAAGTTCGGGTCGCCCTACTTCGACAACATGATGCCTGCTTACAGGGGCTACGGCAAAGGAGTCTCCTGCTACCAGTGCTGCGCATACTGCTTTGTTGAAACCCCAGAAGACAGCGAAGACTTCGACGAGAAGCTCAACTTCGACAACGGAAAACACTTCACCATGGGAAGCTGGCAAGTTTCAAGTATGAATCTTCCAAGAATGGCTTACAATGCCAACGGAAATGACGATAAGCTTTTCGAGGAGAGCCGCAGAATGATGGATCTATCTCTTGACGTGTTCAACGCAAAAAAGAAATGGATGGACAGTGCTATTAAGAACGGAAGGATACCCTTTGCTACCCAACGACCCTTGGATCCACGAACGGGTGAGAAGGGAACCCAAGCTGTAGACTTTGATCAACTAAGCTTCACGATTGGTTTTGTGGGCGGAAACGAGATGGCTCAGTATCACACTGGTTATCAACTGCACGAAAATCCTGAAGCCGTCAAGATTCTGGTCAGGATGATTCTGGAAATGCAGAAATACAAGAAAGTGCTGGAGGAGAGGAGCGGCTACAAAATCTCTCTGGCTAGAACACCGGCGGAGTCCACAGCCCAGACATTTGCCATTGCTGACCTCATCACGGACCGTTATCGGAGCAATGCGGAGAAGCTTGTTAAGGGAGATGTGGAGAAAGCCAAGTTTATGCTCAGCCAAAAGAATAAGGATGTTCCCGTCTATTACAGCAACGGAACTCAAGTCGATGTGAAGGCTAATGTGGGAATATTTGATCGGCTAAATCTTGAGCAGAAGTTCTTCCCGCTCCTGAATGGAGGAAACATGTTCCATGTGTGGCTGGGAGACGCCAATCCGAATCCTGAAGCCCTCTATAAAATGACCAAGAGAATCGCCACTAAAAGCAACGTAGGCTACTACGCATACACTAAGGACCTGACTGTCTGCAGCGACTGCGGAAAAGTCTCCTCGCCCATCTTCGAGCAGTGCCCCTACTGCAACTCCAAAGAAGTAGAATGGTGGTCCAGAGTAACCGGCTACTATCAGGCAGTATCCGGATGGAACGAAAGCAAAAAACAGGAACTCATGGACAGATACAGAACCGGAATGTAAAATTAAGTGGGGTTTGTGTTTAGCTTCTAGTCTTCCGCGAGTTCCATGGGTTGACCACAGCAGACAAGGACTCCAGCGCCAGATGCTATAACTTCCACTACGTTGCCGCAGATTTTGCAGGCATAAACTTCCCCCTTTTCTGTCATTTCTTCACCTCCGCTGCTTGCATGCTTTGTTGTGCTTTACAGTTCTGTTGAGGGAAACTCTGTCTGTTTCAGGTATCTTCTAGCGTATTTTGGTTCATGCGCAAGCTCTTGGCTTCTTAACAGCTGCTTCTCAATACGGTCTAAGGCTATACGGAAAATTTGTTCAACTCCGTAGCCTTCGCTGGAGCTGAAAAAGGTGTTTTTTCTGGTTCGGAACTTTAGGCGACAATGGATTAGCTGGTCTCCTTTGTAGTTTGTGCCGTGCCCTTTCATGTACACGAAAAGTGTTCCCGCCCGTATCGTGTTTTGGTATCTGCGCGCAAAAGATTCGAAATCATCCATGATGAAGCCGCGTTTAATGTGGTTTATTCCCACGTCTTTCACTGAAAACTGAACAGTGATTGCGCTGCTCGGCTCTTCCATAGCCGCTAACGGCTCAAGAAAATCTTTTTTGGTGAGAATCCCCGCAGCTCTTCCTTTATCGGCAACCACCAACGAAGAAATATTGAATTTGTGCATCTTCTTTTCTGCATCCTTTAACGTGGTTCCGGGCAAAACGGTGATAGCTGGTTTGGTCATTATTCCTTTTGTTGGAATGCTGAGAACTGGAGCTTTCTCTCCGACCACGTCGCCTACTGTTTGGCTCTGTTGTGGCTGAAAGATGTTGTCGATAAGGTCTTGGACGCCTATCATGCCCACAAGTTTGTCGTCGCTGACCACGGGCGCGTGAGAAATGCCGTGCTGCCTAAACAGGCTCACCACGGCTCCTGCAGAATCGTTCTCTTCAACAGTGAACGGTTTCTTGGTCATTGTGTCCTCAACCTTTGTGTTGCCCCAGTTTCCAATCACCGCTCCATGGATAACATCGTCGTCAGTAACGACACCCACCAGTTTTTCGCCGCTGTAAACTGGAATCTGCATTATTCCGCTGTTAATCATCAACTTGGCTGCCTTGCTGAGAGAATCCTGCAATGATGCTTTGGGTGCGGGACGCATCAACGTCTCCACTTTGGTTGTAGCTGGGTTAGCCCGTGACCTAACTATCCATCTGCGAGTAATCACACCCACATACCTGCCTTTATCGTTTAGCACCACCAAGACCGGCGGCAACCCCTGTTTAAACAGCGGGAGACAAACAGAAAGCGTATCTTTTTGCTTGACGCTCTCAAACTTGCTTGAAAACACATCTTCTACTTTACTTGAAACCATATTCAATTCTCCATCATTACAAAACAGAATCTAACAAAAGAACAGTACCTTATTGGTCGGTCTTTAACGTTTTGCCTACCAGCCTTTCAGTCTTCTTTGTCACAGATTCAAGAATAAGAACTCACTTTGTGCCAAAATATGCTAAAAACAGTTATTTTCCAAAACAATGATCGTAGCTGAGATAGCCTAGAGAAAGCTTATTGGCTCCTCTATTCCGTCAGCTAATTCGTTGTCAACGAGCCTTCTGATCTGCTCGTCCAATTCATTAACGTTGATTGTTTCATTCTTCCTAACATTTCTCTTCTCATCAGACATTTTCTTTTTCACTCCATTTCCCAAATTTCATGATGGTGATTCTATGGAGAAAAGCCAAAAAATGTGTTAACATTCTCTGTGATTTCTCCTAATCCTTAATTTTAACAAACTTCTTTTTTCTGCTTCTGAAGTTGCTGGTGTACTTTCTGAAACTTCAACCAATCCCATGTTCTCTAGGTTGGGTACTGTTCCCCACATCCGCTCATTCGGTAGATTGGTGGTCTGAACTTCATCCGCGTCTTTAATGAAGTTGTATGTTTTCTCCTCTATTTCGCTTAATTCTCTCATCTTATTTTCTCGTCTCCTCACATCTTTTCTAAACAAGTAATTCTGCTGGCTCTCTGTTTTACTGCAGACTGTTTTAGACTGCCGTCTAGGCTTATCCCTCTAGTTTTTCGACAGTGAAAGAAAGCTTTACGTTTGCGCGATATTCAACGATTTTGCCTTTTTCAACTTTCCCTGTCCAGCTTAGAACATCGACGCCTTGGATGTTCCTCATGGTTTTAGCGGCACGTTGAACAGCGTTATCGACAGCATCCTGCCAATTCCTGTCCGAAATGCCCACCAACTCGATTACCTTTACAACTGTCAAATCTTCACCTCAAATCTAATAGAAATTTTGTCTAGTGGGGTCTAAGCCTCGAACTTTTGTTCGACCCGTTAAAAAACAACGTCTTTGTCGCTTTCCGACCTTTCGCCGTTTGGGTCGGTTTGCTCGTTGCTCAACGCAAATTTGTTCTGAGCTTGCTCCCCCGACTAGACATTGCTATTATTCTCAGGATGTCTTATAAGGGTTGTCTTGCAACATAAATTTCCATTTTTTGTTCAAATTGATGTCTTTTGATATGTGTTTTGTTCAGGTTCTTGTTTGGCTGTTGAATTGGGTGTAAAAGCAATATATGTGGGGATGCGAAATGTTACTTGATGTTCGATGTCTGTTAAGATTAAGAAACTTTTGCTGGATTCGCTGAAATCACGCGAACTATCTATTGTGGAGTTGTCTAAGGCTTTAGGTTCAGTTAGTGGAGTAAGCGAAGTGGATATCACTGTGGTTGAGGTTGACTCTAACACAGAAACAATGAAAGTAACCATAAAGGGTCCACAGATAAATTACGATGAAATTCGCAAAGTCATGGAAAAGCATGCTGTCTCCATAAAGGGTGTGGACGAAATCAGCGTAGCCAAATAGTCCCTTAGACACACAAAACTCTAGATTAGAACCTGAATAAAATAGCCAATGGCGAAGGCTACAACACCGAAGAAAACCATTCTCAGCCCCTTCAGAAGCGGATTCATTTTACCGCCTCTTCCAAAATATGTTCCTGCCACAAAAATTAAGCTCAGAGCCAATACCACAGAGACCCAAGACGCAACTGTTACCTCGAGAAGCTGAAACAGCGAAAGAACAAAGGGGACTAAGAGTATTCCGCAGCAGACAAGAGGCGTCAAAAAGTTCACGAAGGAGAGTATCAGAGCATAGGTCTTGTAGTGCTCGGTGATAACCGTGTTCTCCAAGTCCAAGAAAAGCGATTTCTCCAATTCCACCACTCTCCTTTCTCTCTCCATCGTTTCTGATTCGTAAACGCTGACTCCGCTTGATATGCCCAATGCAAGACTGCTTGCTACTGCCGTGCCTATTAATAGCCGCAAATCTGGAACTGAGACAAAGGCTGAGCCTATGATTATTCCCAGCAGCGTGAACGTAGAGTCGAACAGCGTGTTTATGAAAAATCTTCGCAGAATTGGACCGATTTCTCTGATTCTTTTGAACAGAATGTTAAATCCCACGTTGGATGTTCCTCATTTTCCTCAGGTTCTGACGCTTCAAACATCAACTAACTATAACTGTCTTTCACCAGCTTTTTACTGTTACGAGAACACTAGAATAGAAATCAATCCTCGAGGTTGCGAATTCCTAAAACTCATAAACGTGTACTGGTACATGTGATAATGGAAAGATTGAATGTGATTAGACAAGAGAAAGACGGAAAATGGCTTGCAAAATGTGATCTCTGCCAATGGAAAACCTCGGAATCAAAAAGAAAAGATGCTGAAAACAGGCTGTCAAATCACATAAACATAGTACACAAGAAAGGAATAAAAGGTGTCAAAAAGCAGAAACCGCCTATTTCGCCGGAAAAGATGCCTCCCAAAACGCCGCAACCAATCAAAGAACACTAGTAGATTAACAATTCACCGTTTCTGAACTGCTATTCTCCCCAAATCTGCAATTGTTGGTTACTTTTTTGCGCCTAATATGAGCGCAAGCAGAGCTGTTCGGGTGACCATGCCGTTCCATACCTGCTGAAAGTATCTGGCATGAGCTGTATTGTCCACTTCGTGGTCTATCTCGTCGACCCTCGGCAGAGGATGCATAATAATCATGTCCTTCTTCGCCTCCTCCAAGGTGTCAACATCGATTTTGTAGGTTCCGCTGACCTTGGCGTATTCAGCTGGGTCAGGGAATCTCTCCTCCTGAATCCGGGTTACATAAAGCACATCCGTTTCAGCCAAAAACTCCTCAACTGCAGAGCCCTCCACTATCTTAATCTTCTTTTTTATGGCGTCAGAAACCTCTCTTCGCATGCGGAGAAGCTCAGGCGAAACCAGAAACAGGTTCACCTTGTAGAGCGACAGCGCATAAGCCAGCGAGTGAACCGTGCGTCCATACCTTAGGTCTCCCATCAAAGTGATGTTGAGCCCATCGATTGTTCCCTTCTCTTTCAGTATGGTGTACAAATCCAGCAGAGCCTGAGTCGGATGCTCCTCAGCTCCGGAACCAGCGTTTATCACTGGTATGCTAGCGAACTCGGCTGCTAGTCTGGCTGCTCCCTCCAGCGGATGCCGTAGCACCATGACGTCGGCGTAGTTTTCTACTACTCTGATGGTGTCTGCAAGGTTTTCGCCTTTCTTGATGGCGGCTACTTTGGGTTCTGCGAAGCCGATGACGTTTCCTCCCAGTTTGTTCATGGCAGCCTCGAAGCTTAGGCGGGTTCTGGTGCTGGGTTCAAAGAAGAGGGTTCCCAGTATTTTGCCGTGGAGCATGTTTGAGCCTTTTTTGGCTACGGGTTCCATGTCTCCGGCGGTTTTCAGAATGTAATCGATTTCTTCTCGGGTGAAATCTTTGATGGATACTATGTCGCGTCCCTTAAACTGCAAGCCTTACACCAGACACACTTTAGCAACTCACAAATAAATGCTTAATCTCTAATCTGTGTCCTTTATTCTATCACTGATTCGACGGTCATGTTGAGAACGACCTCTGCTATGTCCATAGAATACTCCGCTATTCTTCTCACGCTTTCAATCACCAACCGAATGTTAGATGCTTCCTCTATGTCAGTCTCTTTTGACGAAAGCAGCGCCTTCTTCTCCAACGAAACTATCTTGTTGGCTTTCGCGATAACGCTGTCTGCCAAATCATAATCAAGCCTGAACAACGATTCTATCGAAGTTTCGAAGGCGGAAATCGCCACCTCATTCATTTCTTGGATTGCTTGAAGAAACTCTTCGTCTAACTGTTTTGTGAGTAGCTGAACCTTTTTTGCTATGTTTGTGGCGTGGTCGGCTGTTCTTTCCACCATTTTGGTTATGAGCCTGTACCCGAGGCAATCTCTTGGGGTTTTTAGCCCTATCTCCGTTATTATCCGGGGATTCTGTATTGCCATCTTCAGCTGCCGTATTATGTATAGATGAAATCTGTTAACCTCATAGTCGGTGGCTCTGACATGCTTTGCCAATTGTTGATCGATGTTTCTGAGGGCGGTTATGGCATCCTTGTGCATCGATGATGTTATAATGGTCATTCGCCGCAAAGCGCTGGGGACAGATAACTCGGGGTAACTTAACAGAACCTGTAAAGTCAGGTCTGTGGAGGTGTCTGTTACTATTTCTGTTCCCACAAGCATGTTTCGGGCAAAAGTTTTGATGGCGTTTCTATGTGTCGACGAAACTTCTTTTTTGTCTTTTGCTCTTATGTGGATTATGTTGTAACCCAGTAGATACACGGAAACGGTTTTTCTTATCAGCGCCTCAGAGCTGTCTTCTGGAGAAGCTCTTATCAACGCCTCATCTGTTTTTTCTGGTTTTGCCAGTTCTGGAGGCAAAACTGCTAAGGTGCCGTTTTCTTCTTGGCGAATGAGCAGTTGGCTACCTTTTTCTAGCCCGTTTTGGGTAACCCATCTTTTTGGTAATGAAAGTACGTAGGTGGATCCTCCTGTTATTTGGAGTTTCCTTGTTTCTTCTTTCTGTTTATGTAGAGAATGAGTCAATTTTGAAACCTTCATGGATTGGATGTGATTTGTACACAAGTATTTTTCCTATATAGTTTATATATATTATGGAGGAAAGCTATATACTTTCTGGGGTTTTTCTGCTACTTGAAAAGCAAGGTGAAAGAATTGGTTAGAAAATCAAACAAAGGCATCTCAACAATGCTTGCACTCATCGGAATGATAGCACTTCTAGTAATCGGACTGGGCATCGGATACGTCCTGAATTCAGGAACAACCGGGACATCCGCAGAATTTCCCGAAGACAGCGAATGGAGAACTGGAGCCATCAATCTTGCTGGCTCAACAACTGTTCTGCCTGTAGCTGACGAAGCCGCCAAAGCATTCATGAACAAATACACCAGCGCTACCGTAACCGTTCAAGGTGGCGGATCAGGAACAGGTTACGCCTCGGCAATAGACGGCACAGTTGAAATCGGCATGGCTTCCAGAGGTCCTAAGCAAACAGAAATCGACGCAGGAACTCTTTGGTTACATCCCCTTGCACTAGACGCAGTATGTGTAGTAGTTAACCCCTCAGTAGGCAGCAACGTTGAACTGACTCTGGAGGAAGTCGCAATGATTTTCGCTGGAGAATACACAAACTGGAACGAGGTTGATGGCAGTCTTCCTGACGCAGAAATCTACGTTGTTGTAAGAGAATCAGGCTCAGGCACACGAGGCACCTTCGAAGAGTACACAATAGACGAATATGAACTAGAAATCGACAGCACAATCGTTCATGAACAACCAAGCAATCCAGCAGTAAGAACAGCAGTAACAAACACTGACTACTCAATAGGCTACGTAGGCTTCGGATTCTTAACCAACGACATGGTTGCCGTATCTTTAGCTGCAGAAGCTGGAGAC
>CBFCZR010000028.1:0-14788 GCA_965602795.1 Candidatus Bathyarchaeota archaeon
GGTTTAGCTCTTGTTCTACGATTTTGTTGATGTTCTCTTTTTCTTGTTTGACCGCTGTTATATATTCCGTGAATGTGAGGCTCTTTTGTTTCGGATAATGTTTAAAGTTGTAATCAATCTTCTTGAAGAGACACTTCATTATTTGAATCTCAAGTATTTTTGCTCCGGCTCCGAAAATTTTTTCGATGGCATCGGTGAACTCGTCAATTCTGTGTGGAATATCTTTCCTGTTCATGTTTAGGGTTTCTTTTAAATGGGAATATAGTGCCTGTTTCGGTGATTCTCCCAGCGAAGATAGCCCTTCATCTATTGCCTCTAGCAATGTTTCTTCAAATTTTGTTTTGTTTTCAGTCTCTTGATTGGAGTTAAGCTCTCTTTTTTCCGTTGATGTGTAATTTTGTGTTGTTGTTTCAGCTTTTTGTGTTTGTGATTCTTTGGAGAGTGGATGTAGGTATGTTTTGTATAGGTACCAATTTGTTGTGAATGGCCCTCTTGTTTTCGCCTTTTTTTCTGTTTTTTTGTTCAATTGTGGCATTGTTCTACCCATATACGTATTGTGTCTTGTTACTTAATATACGCTATTTCATTCGGGTAATATTACAAAAATCGATATATGTACGCTCAACGATACATAAAAAACGGCTCCGACAACAACTAAAACCATTGTCAACAACCCAAAATCTTCAAACATCCCACAATTACAGCCTCTTACTTCACAACTAAACCATTTCATGGAACCCAAGAATACCCTAAAATAATGGGAGTTCATATCTAATGCAACCTGAGGAATCAAAGTGCCAACCATCCTAATAATCAACGACGACGGCATCAACTCAATTGGTTTAGTCACTGTTGCAAAACAGCTTAAGAAACTGGGAGAAGTCATAGTTGTCACCCCTGAAGACGAAAGAAGCGGCATCGGAAAAGCAATCAGCATCGGTCAAGTAAACATGATTGAAACAGATTTTTGCGACGGAATAAAAGCATACGCCATAACAGGCACCCCCGCTGACTCTTTTCTGATAGCAGTGAACAAAATCCTGAAACGCATGCCAGACCTGCTTGTGTCCGGAATAAACATAGGTCCAAACCTTGGAATAGATGACCTTCTGACTTCAGGTACAGTAGGAGCCGCCTTCGAAGCAGCCATCCACAAAGTGCCAGCCATCGCCGTTTCCTATTGCCTATCCGAAATCACCGCCAAGACGCGTGAAAAAACAAAAGTTTCGATAAAGGACTTGGAGCTGGCAGCCGCTCTTGCCTATAAAGCCGCCAAACATGTGCTAGAAAAGGGGATGCCTCCGGAAGTGCAAATCATCTCCATAAATGTGCCTGAAAAAGCTGACTGCAAAAGAGTGAAACTTACCAGTCTGTGTTATGATGGATACGGTGACATACACACCGCAGAAAAGGAAGGATACAGAATCAAAAGCTGGGCGCTACGACACTATCCAGACGGAGACCCAGGAACAGATTTACATGCCATCAAAGCTGACAGGTGCATCTCAGTTACTCCCATCAAAGTAGAGTTTCTTCATAACACGGAAGCGATGGAAGAGCTGCTGGAATCCCTTTCAGACCCATAGGAGCAGATGCATTGGCGCTCAAAAAGTGAATTAATTTAATTCAGTTTAATCAAATATATTTTTTCCATTCAAGTTCTATTTTCTTATACGGAATCCTTAAATCCTAAGTTTTTACTTCCCGTCTCAAAGGCGGAGGTAATCAGGAACGCATACGAAAACAATGCTGTCTCTATTCACCCCAGAGTCACTTTTCGGTGTCTCGTTAGTTTTGCGTCCACTTCAATTGAAAACAAAGAGCCATCATTTTGAGACACGAAAACGAACAACTAATATAAATGGAGTAAACAAGATTGCAACAGCAGACATCGACCTATCCTGCAGAATTCCTGATGGGTGGTAAACACATTGATTGTAGAGTCACTTGTTGCCTTTCTGGTCATCTTGATTGTTTCATCACTAATCTACTTATGCAGCCGATTGTTATCACAAAAAACCTCTGCTAGCGAAGAAAAAAGTTCAATGTATGCTTGTGGAGAGAAGGTGTTTTCCAAAAGGCTGCTAGTAAACGTCACCCTCTACAAATACCTCATATTCTTCGTTATAATCGATTCACCCGCATTGATACTTGCGTTCGCAGCCTTAGCCCTAGAAATAATAAGCCCACTCATTTTGCTAATTTACTTGGGCATAATTTTAGCTGCAGACATGCTGCTTCTGGGAGGTTATTGAATACGCCAGACCTAGGCTTACTAAAATGGGCGAGAACAAAATCGCCTTGGCTGCTCCACTTTAACACTGGCGCATGCAACGGATGTGACATTGAAGTTGTTGCCCTGCTGACCCCCAGATACGATGTGGAACGTTTCGGCATAAAACTTGAGCCGTCACCCCGCCATGCAGATGTTCTCGTAGTAACTGGCGTTGTTACTCGACAGTGTGAATCACGTCTTAAGATGATTTATAGACAGATGCCCTCACCAAAATTTGTTGTAGCAGTAGGAGCCTGCGCCTGTTCCGGCGGAATATTTCATGACTCTTACAATATTAGAACTCGTCTCGACGAAATCATTCCGGTTGACGTTTACATTCCGGGATGTCCCCCCAAACCTGAAGCAATAGTGCAGGGAGTTGCGAAGCTCTTAGCAAAACTGAAGGAGTAGCTTATGGAGAAGTTCGAAAAAGCTGTAGAAGTTCTAAAGAAAAATTTGGCTGACGCAATCGTTGAGTGCAAGGTACCTACGCCTAGGAAAGCCTACATTCTTCTTAAGCCTGAACGACACAGAGACGCAATTTCCCTTCTACTGAAGCATGTAGAGAACACTGAGCTTTCAACCATAACTGGAACCGATTTGGGAACAGAAATAGAACTTAACTATCACATGGTATGTTCAGGAACAGTAACCCTCAAGAACAGGGTTTCACGAGAAAAGCCAGTCATTCGAACAATAACTGATATCATACCCGGAGCAAATCTATACGAACGGGAAATATTTGACCTCCTAGGAGTCACTTTTGAGGGGCACCCCAACCTTGAACGGTTGATGTTGCCCGAAAACTGGCCTAAAGGAGACTACCCCCTTAGAAGAGACTGGAAACCCCCCGCTAAAATCGAAAGTGAATCATCTCCCGAAGAAACCTCACAGACAGAGTCAACGACAGAACCGGGTGATGCTGAATCAATAGTTAACGTTGTTGTGGGTCCTCAACACCCTGCTTTGCATGAGCCGGAAAGATTTACTTTCAAAGTTGACGGCGAAACTGTTGTGGATGCTATGATGCGTCTTGGATACGTCCATAGGGGAATCGAGAAAGCTGCTGAGCATATGATGTTCTTCCAAGACGTGTTTTTGGTAGAAAGAATCTGTGGAATATGCAATGCTGCGCACACAACAGTTTTCTGTCAAGCCGTCGAGGACATTGGAAATGTGGAAACGCCACCTCGAGCGCTGTACTTGCGTACAATCATCCATGAACTTAACAGGGTTCACAGTCATCTGTTGTTGCTTGGAGTTGCCGGTCACCTGCTCGGGTTCGAAGCACTTTTTCAGCATGTGTGGCGTGACCGTGAGCCGATAATGGATACAATGGAACGAATCACAGGGAACCGGTTGCTGAGCGGCTTCAATACAATCGGCGGCGTAAGGCGGGACATAGACCCAAGCACCGTAGAGATGGCTCTAAAGAATGTTAAGGCAGTTAAGAAACGGGCGAAATTCTACAAAACAGTGTTTGAGGAAGACGCTACGTTGAGGCTGAGAACTGAAGGTGTTGGCATGTTGAGCAAATCTGATGCCCTGAAGTTTTGTGTGACTGGTCCGGTTGCACGGGGGTCAGGGATTGACGTGGATGTCCGGAGGGATGACCCTTACGCGGCGTATGAGGAAATTCCTTTCAATGTAATATGCTATAAGGACTGTGACACTTGGGCTCGGCTGATGGTTAGAGTTGAAGAGGTGCTGGAAAGCTTGGATATAATCGATTACGCGCTTAATCACCTTCCAAGTGGTCGTTTACGGGTTAGAGTTAAGCGGAAGCAGCCTGAAGGTGAAGCTGTGAGCCGTGTTGAGGCTCCGAGAGGCGACCTTATTCATTACGTAAAAAGTGATGGAACAGCCTATCCATACAGGGTTAAGGTCAGGTCTCCGACGCTGGCGAACCTTGTTGCTTTTCCCGAGATAATCCGGGGTGAATACATCGCCGATATACCCGCTGTGCTGGGAAGTTTTGACCCCTGCTTTTCATGCACTGACCGTATGGTGTTCCTTGACGTTCAGAATGGTCAAAAATGGCGTTGGAGCCTAGATGACGTGAACAATCATAAAAACGGGAACGGGTTGATCTAAGATGGCTCTTGACCTGATATTCTTTGCACGGGTGCTAGTTTTTCCGGGTTTTCTTTTTCTTTTGGTGCTTGTGCTCTTTTTTGATTGGCTTGAACGGAAGATTGCAGCTCGATTCCAAAATCGTATGGGTCCCTCTTACGCTGGTCCGTTCGGCATCCTTCAGCCCATAGCTGATTACATCAAACTGTTTTCGAAGGAAGACATAACCCCAAAACAGACTAACAAGCTGCTGTTTGTGGCGGCTCCAATTCTCGCATTCTCTCTTTTTGTTTTCGCTCTTTTTTTCATCCCGATTGACGGCTCAAACGTTGTTTTGGGTTCAAGTTTTGAGGGAGATTTGATTCTCGTTTTGCTTCTAGTGACCCTCGCCAACTTCGGCATCTTTCTTTCTGGTTGGGCTTCTTTGAATCCGTACAGCGGGATTGGTGCAACCCGAGTGTTAACCCAGTTTCTGGGCTATGACATACCGCTCATTATTCTTGCAATTGGTCCAGCTTTTCTTGCAAGAAGCCTGTCCATTGTAAATATTACTGCAAGTCAGACTCTTCCTTTTGCTCTGTTGAGTCCTTGGTGCTGTGTCTTGTTCTTTTTGGTTCTGCAAGCTGAGTTAGAGAAGACCCCATTTGACATTCCCCATGCAGAAACCGAGATTGTAGGCGGCTACGAAACGGAGTACAGCGGAAGAAAGTTGGCTTTCATCAAGCTTTCAGAGGATTTCCAGTTCTTGATTGGTGCTTCCCTTGTGACTGTTCTGTTTTTGGGTGGCGCTCATGGACCTGTGTTTTTTGGTATGCCTGAGCTTTGGCATGTTTTCTGGTTTATGATTAAAACGATTGGCGTGGTGTTTCTTTTGGAGTATATCGGTAATGTGGCTGCCCGTTTGCGGATTGATCAGGTCGTTCATGGCAACTGGGAACTGTTGATTCCGTTGTCTATTCTGTCTCTTGCTCTCACAGTTATTGTTGAACCGTTGTTGCGGTCGGTGATTGTTTAGGAGGAAAAAAGTGTGCCAAAAAAACGAAGACTACCCGCGCTGATAAAAGACATGGGCTCATGCCTCTTCAAGAAGCCCGTCACTCAAGAGTATCCCTTCATTAAAGTACAGGCTCCTGAAGGATACCGTGGCAGACAAATTTTTCATCCCGAAAAATGCATCAGCTGCGGCTTATGCGAACGGGACTGTCCAGCCAATGCTATAGAACTAATAGAAGTCTCTGGAAGAAGGCTACCCCATTTTTACCTTGACCGCTGCATATTCTGTTACCAATGCGCGGAAGCTTGCCCAAGAGAGGCAATAGAGTTCTCCACAAACTTTGAATTGTCAACAACAGAAAAGGCAGAGATGGTAGTAACCCCCGAAGAATTTATGTCTAAACAGAAATCCACTTCAGATGAGGAAGAAAAAAGTGTGGATTGAAACAGCTCTGGCTATTTGTATGGTAACCTCTGCGGTTTTTGCGATATACCTGAAGGAAACCGTGGCTTCAGTTTTGTCCCTGAGCACCATGATGATTCTGCTTTCGCTGCTCTACTTCAATCTGAATGCTCCCTTCGCCGCAGTTTTCCAGTTGGCATTAGGCACGGGAACAGCAGCGATTTTCCTTCTTGCGGGCGATACGTTAACCAAGAAAAGCGGGGAGAAGACATCCTCCAAAACAATTCTTATTGGGCTGGTTGCTTCTGCAATTCTTTCTGTTCCTGTAGTTGTTGGTACTGTGGCAACCCCGTCTTTAAGCAGCTCAGTGGATTTGTCGCTTTCCGGTGCGTTATGGGACTTGAGGGCGATTGATATTCTTGCTCAAGGTTTAGTCGTTTTGACTGCTGCGCTTGGTGTAGTGCTGCTTTTGAATGAGAAACGGAGGCGAAAGTAAAGTGGATTACATTATACTTTCTGTTACGATTCTGGCGATTGGAATAGTGGGCTTGGTTACAAGACATGACCTGATAAAAATGTTGATTGCCGTAGAAATGATAACTGCAGCAGCAACAATGAATTTTGTTGTTTTCGGTTCATTAATGGACAATTCGTTGGGTCAAACTTTCTCGATTCTTGGCTTATCTGTTGACGCCTGCGTAACTGCTGTGGCTCTTGCGTTAGCCATCGCCATCTTCAAAAAACTGAATATCCGGGATACAAGAGAACTGTCGGAAATAAAGCAGCCCTCCGAACAAGAAACCCAAGTGAAGGAGGAGAACTAGCATGTTGATTCCCGCCGAGTATGCTGCATGGTTATGTTGGGCGATTCCCTTTGTTGGGTCATTGTTTGTGCCTTTGGTGGCTAAGTTTCGTCGTAGAAGTATCGGTTGGTACGCTGTTTTAGTTACTTTTGCTTCTGTGTTGAACACTGTTTTGTTGGTGCCCAGTGTAATCGGTGCTCATGGCGAAGCGCAACTGTATTCTATTCCTTGGATGCAGGCTGTTGACATCAACCTCAGCGTCCTCGTAGACCCCTTAAGCACCATGATGGCGAACATTGCAGCCTGTGTCGGCTTGCTGATAATGATTTACGCCGTGAAGTATATGGAGAAAGAAAAAGCAACCCCCAGATTCTTTTTCTTCATGCTGCTTTTCGTCGGCGGAATGGTTGGCTTAGTCATGGCAAACAACCTGTTGCAGATGTACATTTTCTGGGAAACCGTTGGACTTTGCTCCTATGCCCTCATCGGATTCTGGTACACCCGACCTGAAGCAGCAAAGGCAGGCATGAAAGCCTTTATTGTAACGCGAATCGGCGACATCTTTCTCCTGCTCGGAATACTGCTTCTCTACCTTAACACGGGCACATTCGACTTTCTGGAAATCCGCCATCTTATAACAACTGGACAGGTTTCCGTTCCCATGTTAGCTGTATCCATACTGATGCTGATTGGAGCCATCGGCAAATCTGCCCAAGTCCCATTGCATGTGTGGCTTCCAAACGCAATGGAGGGACCAACACCTGTGAGCGCCCTAATTCACGGTGCAACAATGGTTAAGGCTGGAATTTATCTTGTGGCAAGAATTTACATTCTCTTCTCTCTGGTGCTGCCATGGTTAACCACAATCACTTATGTCGGGGGAATCACAGCTTTTCTTGCAGCAACCATGGCATTGACCAGTTCTGACCTGAAGCGGGTGCTCGCATTTTCTACAATAAGTCAGTTGGGCATGATAATGTCCGCCCTAGGGATTGGAACTGAGCTGGGCTGGTTTGCCAGCCAATTTCACGTAATCAGTCATGCTCTCTTCAAGTCGCTTCTGTTTCTCTGTGCTGGAGTTGTGATGCATATTACCCACACTCTGGACCTGAAACAGCTGGGAGGGTTAAGGAAGGAGATGCCCATCACCTTTATTGTGAGTGTTATCGGTGCGTTTTCGCTTGCCGGTATTCCGCCTTTCAGCGGTTTCTGGAGTAAAGACACAATATTCGAAGCCATAATCTTGGCTAACAACGTTCCCCTGTTCATTCTGATTTTCGCTACATCCGTGCTAACTGCAATGTACAGCATCAGATGGATATGTCTGGTTTTTCTCGGCAAAAAATCCGAGTTTCTGGAACACCATCACCTGCGTGACCCTAAACCGACAATAACTGTGCCCCTTATTCTGTTAGCCGCTGCTTCCTGCATCACAGGCTTCTTCAAGGGTCCTCTGGAACATTACTTGGCGATACATTTTGAGGCTTCGTTTAATGGTGTTGTTTTGGCGGGTTTAACATCAGCCATAATCTTGGCTGTTGGAGCGCCTACCGCATACTATCTTTACTACAAAAAGAAGGATACCTCCGTGGTTTCTGCAAGAAGTTTTTTAAAGAATCCACTTTATCTGTTAGTAACCAACGGCTACTATTTTGACGCCGTTTACAACAAAATCTTGAATGGAGTCATGGGTTTGGCGCAGGGCACATATCGGGTCGTTGAAATGTCTGGGCTGCAACGTTTTCCTTATGTTGTTGCAGGCGGGGCTTTGAGACTAACCAACGGCACTAAACATTACATAGAAATGTTTCTTGACCGGCTTGTTTACCTTATAGCTGGTGGAGCCGTGGAGACCGCCCATAGAACGCACGTGCACCTTGACGCTTTCTTGGATCGTTTATGCTATGTTTTGGCGGGTGGAACCGTAGAGACCGCTCGGATAACCCACCAGTATATTGACGTGTTCTTGGATAAGCTGGTTTATCTTTTTGCAGGAAAAACAGTTGAGCATGGACAGAAAATCAAGAAAATGCACAGAGGACCCTTGCCAGACTTCGTTTTGGCAGCCGCGCTGGGCTTCTTCCTAATAATCATTTTATTGTTATTAACTGCTTTGAGGTAAAACAAAAATGCAAACACTATTAATCGCTTTAATGTTGCCCGCTTTGTCCATCCCCATAGTTTATGGTGTTGGCAAAAAATCTGCGAAAATTGCTGCCTTGTTTCTTACATTAATTTCTCTAGTTAGCTTATCTCTTCTTCTGACGTTGATACCCACGGTTCTCAATGAGGGGCAATACATAGAATCGTACTATTGGATACCCACATTAGGTTCAGCTTTTACACTTTTTGTTGACGGCATAAGTCTGTCACTGGCTATTGCCACGTTGATACTTGTGGCAGCATGCACAGTATATTCCATAAATTACATGGAAGAAAAAACTTCGCTTCCTGAATACTATGCGTTAATGAGTTTACTCACCATAGGATTGGTTGGCGTTTTCATCACATCCAATCTGCTGCTCTTCTATTTCTGCTGGGAACTGATGCTTGTTCCAACCTACTTCATCATAGGCGGATGGGGATACAGGGACTCCTACAAAACTGCCTTCAAATTCTTCATATTCACCCATGCCGGAGCAATCTTTGTGCTGCTAGGAATCGGCGCCATCTACATGCTCACAGGCACCCTCGACATATTCGAGGCACAAGCCCTACTTACGACAGTAGACCCAGCCATCCTGAATTGGGTGCTGATATCATTCACTGCAGGCTTCGCTGTGAAAATGGCTATAGTTCCCCTGCACATGTGGCTTCCAGACGCGCACGGTGAAGCACCCGCACCAATGTCCGCGCTCCTTAGTGGAGTAATAATTGGGGCAGGAGGATACGCTGTTTTGAGAATCGCTCTTGGAACCGTATATTCTGCGATGATGCCCGCAGGAAATGAATTCTTGTTAGTGATGAGCATGTTTGGAGTATTATCCGCCTTTTATGGGTCTTTCCTTGCGTTGGCAGAGACAGACATCAAACGAATAATTGCTTATTCCAGCATAAGTCACATGGGTTACACCCTGTTTGCGTTGTCTCTCTTTCCTTTTGCCGAAGGAATCACTGGTGGGGTGCTGCATTTGGTTAATCATGCGGCAAGCAAGGGTCTTCTCTTCTTGACTGCTGGCGCGGTGATGCATCAGACTGGTGTCCGAGACATCAGAGAGATGGGCGGTTTAGCGTCAAAGATGCCTCTAACGGCGATAGCTTCTGCTATTGCAGCGTTCAGCATAGGTGGTATTCCTCCGTTTGCCTGTTTCATAAGTGAGTTTCACATTTTTGTGGGGGCTGTTACTGCGGCTGGCGCAGACAGTTTCTACTATTTGCCTACTGTTTTGATGCTTATTGCAACAGTTTTCAGCCTTGGTTACGTTTTGAGGTATTTCTGGAAGGTTTTCTTGGAAGCTCCTAAGCCTAAAACTGAGGCTAAACCGAGAAAAGCTGAGGAAAAAGATGAGCAAAAAACTAAGAATAATGATCCGCAAATCTTTATTGTCATTTCAATGCTTGCTCTGGCAGCTTTTGTTGTGTTACTGGGAATTTATCCGGGGCTGTTCATTGACCTGATTCATGCTGTTACATCAATGGGATGAGGCCTAAAAACTAATGAATATCGTAGACGTTCTCTTGCCCACAATAGTGTTCACGGTTTGTTCCCTACTCACTGTTCCGCTTCTGCGTCTTGTGCGAAAAAAAACCAAACTTAATCCTCAACATTTCATGGTTGCCTGGATAACTTTCACCTTTTCCACAGCCGCCTTCAGCGTTTTCCGTTTAGCCACAAAATACTTTGGGCAGCCACAATCAGTTCTCCAAATCAGTTCCGCAGACACGATTTTAGCGCCACTATCAACCGTGTTTCTTGTAGACACCGTGTCAGTTTACATGGTGATAGCGTATATGGTGGTGGGCTCAATCTCCTGCCTATATGGCGTTTTACACACAAATCCGAAGGAAAATCTGTCAGAAAGATACTATGCGCTCCTGCTTATTGTAACTGGCACAGTGATAGCAGCCACCTTCTCGGGGGACTTACTTACTTTGTTCATCTTTTGGGAGGCAACAGCAGCAGGCTCCTGTTTTCTTGTGGTCTACAAAAAATCCCGTGAATCTCTTGAGGCTGCCCTGAAATATCTGGTCATGGTTATCATAGCTTCTGGTTTTATAATTTATGGGCTGTCCTTAGTTTTCGGTCTTACGGGCTCCCTCAATTTTTGGGCTGTCAAAGAAGCAATTCTGGTAACAGGAAACACACAGCTATTGTTGATAGCGTTTGCTTTTATAATCGCAGGATACGCCATCGAAGCGGCTATTGTCCCGTTTCACATGTGGCTACCCGACGCTTATACCGCTGCCCCAGCTTCTGGAGCCGCTTTCCTGTCTGCGCTTGTAGACCAAGGCAGCTACTACATCATACTGAGAGTGCTGCTATTCATTCTAACACCAACAGCAGTCTTCGATTGGAGATTCACTGTAGCAGTGTTCTCTGCGCTCACCATGACTGTCGGCAACCTGTTCGCGCTAGCGCAGCAAAACGTCAAACGGATGGTTTCATACGTCTGCATTGCGGATATCGGCTATAATCTGATAGCGATTACCAGCTTAACCCCTATTGGTCTTCAGGGTAACCTGTTCTTTTTCTTTGTTGCAGCCATGGAAACAGCTCTCGCCTTCATGGTTATCGGCGTCTTCAACAAAATGGGCTTGAAAAACTTTGAGGACCTGTCTGGGATGGGACGAAAGATGCCGTTGACAAGCTTTGCTTTTGTTTGTGCGGCGCTCTCTTTTTCTGGAGTGCCGCTATTTGCAGGATTCATTGCCAAGTACATGGTGTTCACTTCAGTTTTGCAGTCGAGCGTTGCTTGGCTGGCAGTAGTGGGAGTCACCAACTCCGTTCTTCAAACAGCTTACTTCTTGAGAATAATTCACTACTTATACGGCAAAGCTCCCAAGAGCGACGTGGAACTCAAAGAACCTAAGAAACTGCTGGTGCCCATCTACCTGTTGGTCATCATAATCATCATTCTGGGAATATTTCCGGCTTTAGCTCTTGATCTGCTGTCCACGGCTTCGACAGTTCTGATGTTATGATGCTGTGTTTTACTTCAAAATGGCAACTTGAATTAGAGCCGTAACCCAATTTAACCCAAAAATTTTAACTCTACCAACATACAATAGATGGTTAAGGGTTTCATTTTGGGATCAAAAAAAAGCGGCTATATAGCATACAACGACTTGGAACGTAAAATCATCAATTCTGGATTTTGTACTTTCTGTGGGGCATGTGAAGCTGCATGTCCCGTTCACGCAATAACCGTGACTGAAGACAGTGTTGAGCATGTGGATTGCTCAAAGGACATTGACTCCTGCCCCATCTGCTATGAGATTTGCCCCCATTCTGAGCTGCTTGTGCGCAAAAGCTTAAAGTTTGTTTCAGACTCGCCGATAAAAAGAGAGGGTTTAGGTTACTACAGAAGAATAATGCTTGCTCAGGCAGCAGACCCAGAGCTTAGGAAACTGGGTCATGGCGGTGCTATCGTCACCACGCTTTTAACAAACGCCATCGAAAAGGGAATAATAGACAGCGCTATAGTTTCTCAGGCGGAAACGCAGCTTCCGGTTAAACCTAAAGCTTTGGTTGGAGTAGTTCCAGACGATATACTGTCTGCGGTGGGCAGCAAATTTTTTCCCTCTTCTGTAGCCAGAGCTTACGGGAGTGCAGTTTATGAGTATGGAAAAGCAAAAATAGCGTTTGTAGGCGTTCCCTGTCACGTACTTGCTCTTCGTAAGCTTGAGGCTTGGGAACACAAGATAACAGATAACTTGAAAGTGATTATCGGGCTCTTTTGTTTTTGGACTCTCTCTTTTGGTCGCCTGCTTACCTACCTGTCAAAAGCCTACAAAATTAAGCCCTCAGAAATAAAAAGACTGAACATCTTAAAGGAACTGCTGGTTGAAACAGACAAAGGCACAACAAGGGTTCCGTTATCCGAGGTTAAACCGCACATCTTAACCAGTTGTGAAACATGCGCCGATTTTTCGTCAGAGTTGGCAGACATTTCTGTTGGCAGTGCTTATCCTCTCAAGGAGTGGTCCACAGTCATCATTAGGACAAAAGCTGGGGAAGATTTCTTTTATTCTGCAGTAGAGGCTGGAGTGATAAACACTGGAGTAATAGAGCTTGAGCCAGACGCCTTTGCGCACGTTATCGAGACAGCCGTACAAAAAAGAAGAACTGCCCTAAAAGCTCTAAACGAGATGAAAGAAGCCTATGTTCCTGTTCCAGTTCGACCCCTACGGGAAATAGCTGTCCTCTCCCAGTTCAAGGTCAAAGATGTTATGTCAAAGGATGTTAAGACAGTGTCTCCAGATTTCACTGTCACTCAATTATTGGATTTCATGGCTAAACATCATCACACAGGATACCCTGTTGTTGATGAATGCGGAGAACTCATTGGAATGGTAACCTTGGAAGATGTCGCGAACGTTGAAAAGGAGGAAAGAGACAAGGTTCTACTTCGCGATATAGCCCGAAGGAACATTATTGTTGTTTATGGTGAAGAGCATGCGCTAGACGCCTTCAAAAAGATGGGGGTACACGATTTATCGCGTATTGCCGTCGTGGATGAGACTAATTCCAAAAAAGTAATCGGTGTACTCACCAAAACCGACTTGACGCACATACTTAGAGAAAAAATGTGAAAATTCTTTGAAACTGGAATTTCATGTCAAACACCCAATCAAGAAAGTTAAAATATGCAGCTTCGGTTAGATATTGATGAGAATCATGAGTAACAAACAATTTTTTCGGAAGATACTTGTTCCTGTAGAAGGCTCGCATTCCTGCCTTCACGCTAAAATGCTTGCTGTTTCAATTGCTAAAAAATTTAAGTCAAAAGTAACTGTGGTACATTGTGCCTCACACGAATTTATGCATCCCGAACTGAAAGCCCAGTATCAGCTACCTCACTCAATTTTGCATAAAATTGATGAAGCATATTTGCAGGCAGGTAAAAAAATAATCAGAAACGCCGAAGAAATGTTCAAAGAGGCTGGAGTAGACGTCGATGCCAAACTAGTTAGTTTTGAGGATCCGGCTGAATACATTCTCGAAATAGTTAAGGACGAAGGATATGATTTGGTGGTTATAGGAAACCGTGCTGAACATCAATCTGAGCCTTACTCTTTGGGAAGCGTTAGTGAAAAAGTTGCAAGACACGCTGAATGCCCAGTCCTCATAGTTAAAAAGAAACCAAAAATTAAGAAGTTACTCACAGCAGTGGACGGTTCTAAGTATGCAGACAAGGCGCTTGAGTATGCTATTCAACTAGCCAAGAACTATAGCGCAAACTTGGCTTTAGTGCATGTTGAAGAGGATAAGCTCATCCGCGTTGGAGGACCACAAGTTGAGGATTGCATTGGGACAGTCGGCGAATGTATCCTGAAAGATGCAGCAACTAAAGTCGAAGGAGTCCAGTTTAACAAGAAGTTGGAGTATGGTAGTCCCGCAGATGTCATTATCAAAATTGCGAAGAAGGCGGATGTTGACATTATTGTTGTGGGAAGCAGAGGACTGAGCAGCATAGGAAGATTTCTGCTTGGCAGCGTCAGCGACGACATCAGCATGCATGCAAGAAGCTCAGTGCTGATAGTAAAATAATAGTTCATTGAGCAATAAAGATAGCCAAGCTACTTCATGAAGTGTTTTGTGCAGAACTGAGTTGAAGAGTTTTGTATATCTGTAGTGTTTGCTCTGCAACCTGCTCCCACGTGAAGTATCGTAAAACTCTTTCACGCCCATTTTTGCCCCAATTTTTCGCTCTTTCAGGGTCTTTTAGCAATTCCTTTACGCCCCAAGCAATGTCTGCAGGGTTCTCACCGTTTACATGAATTCCATTCTGTTCCGGACCAGAGTTCATGACCTGCTCCCGAAAGCCGACCACACCATGGGCTCCCACCACAACTGGTTTTGCCATCGCCATTGCCTCTAGGCTCACGATGCCGAATGGTTCATAGACAGAAGGAAAAACGCAGACATCAGAGGCAGCGTAGTGAAGAATCCTTTCTTCTTCAGGCACAAAATCAAAACGGCAAACAACATTATCTTTTACTCCAAGCCTACTTGCTGTTTCATCAATGTCCTTCTGTTCTTCTCCTTTACCTAAAATCACCAGTTTCGTTTTGGGATAG